>DAOPVC010000036.1:0-19088 GCA_035350895.1 Smithella sp.
CGCCCCGGCCAAAACATATTTCCGTTAAAGAAGCTGTCTTTCCGTTCAACCGGTTTCCGGATGTGGATGTTTTGCTCGGGCCGGAAATGAAATCCACCGGCGAAGTCATGGGGATCGATCAGTCTTTCGGCCTGGCTTTTGCCAAATCGCAAATGGCGGCGGGATTTAAAATGCCGCAGGACGGCACTGTATTTATCAGTGTCAATGATGAGCACAAAGATAAAATGGTGACGGTTGCCGGAGCTTTTCAGAAAATGGGTTTCAAGATCCTGGCGACCAAAGGCACCGCCCTGTATCTGCTGGAGCACGGCATTGGCGCCGGCGTTGTTCTCAAATTAAGTGAAGGACGGCCGAATATCGTGGACTATATTAAAAACGGCGACGTCAAGATAGTGATTAATACAAGTATCGGAAGAAAATCGTCCCGGGATGCTTATCACATCAGACGCGGCGCTCTTATTTATAATATTCTTTATACCACGACCATCGCCGGTGCGCGCGCCCTGGCTGAAGCGACCGCCGCCATCAAAGGAAAAAACTGGCAGGTTTGTTCCCTGCAGGAATATCAAACAGGTTAGGAAGAAAAATATATGTTATCCTTATTTGAAGAACAACCGGACGAATCATGCCGTCCCCGGGAAGAATGCGGTGTTTTTGCCATCTATGATCATGACGAAGCTTCCCGCGTGGCGTTTTACGGTCTTTTCGCCCTGCAGCATCGCGGTCAGGAATCGGCCGGCATCATCAGTGCCGACGGATGTCAGGTCTGGGAACACAAAGGCATGGGACTGGCCGTCGAAGTCTTCAAGGAGGAGACGTTGAAGAAACTTCCCGGCAGGCTGGCCATCGGCCACGTGCGGTATTCCACGACGGGATCTTCCAATATTTCCAATGCCCAGCCGTTTCTGGTTCATTTCGCCGATGAATATTATGCGCTGGCCCACAACGGCAATATTGTCAATGCGCATAAACTACGCAAGGAACTGGAAGACAAGGGGTCGATTTTTCAAACCACCATGGACAGCGAAATTGTTGTCCATCTGATGGCGCACCATTTGAAAAAGGGATTGGAAAAAGCCCTGGCGGAAGCGCTGTCGCGCCTGGAGGGAGCCTATTGTTTTATTATGCTGACCAAGGATAAAATCATTGCTGCGCGCGACCCGCGCGGCTTCCGGCCCTTGGCGCTGGGAAAACTCAACGGCAGCTGGGTGGTCGCTTCGGAAACCTGCGCGTTTGATCTGGTCGGCGCGCAGTATGTGCGCGATGTTGAAGCCGGCGAAATTTTAATTATTGATCAAAAAGGCGTTAAAAGCATCAACCCTTTCCCGGCGGTTAAGCACTGCCACTGTATTTTTGAACTGATTTATTTCGCCCGTCCCGACAGTCAGGTTTTCCGCCAGAATGTTTATCTATGTCGCAAGCGTCTGGGCCATGAGCTGGCGCGCGAATACAAACCGGACGTGGATATTGTCATGCCCTTTCCCGATTCGGGCGTTTACGCCGCTCTGGGCTACGCGGAAGAGAGCGGGCACGTTTTTGAAATGGGCATGATTCGCAATCACTATGTCGGACGCACCTTTATTCAGCCGTCGCAGGCCATGCGGGATTTCGGTGTGCGCGTGAAACTCAATCCGGTCAGAGCATTGCTGGAAAATAAAAAAGTGATGATTGTGGAAGATTCCATCATCCGCGGCACGACCAGCCGGAACCGTGTCAAGAATCTGCGCGGCATCGGCATTAAAGAATTGCACATGGCGGTAAGCTGCCCGCCGACCGTTTATCCCTGCCCTTACGGCATTGATTTTTCCTCCAAGGGAGAACTTATCGCCGCGAAAAAAGAAAATGAAAAGGCCATTGCCGACTTTATCGGCCTCGATTCCATCCACTATCTTTCCGTGGAAGGCATGATTCAGGCGACCGGTTTGAACCGGGATTGTTTCTGCCTCGCATGTTTCACCGGAAATTATCCGATCGCACCGCCCGAGACAATCGACAAGTTCTGCCTGGAACTGAAATAATTTCTTCAAGGTCTGCTGTTTTAAAAAATCATTTATCGGTCTGTCCGTTTCATGGTAATCATCAGAAAAATTCCGCAGGGGGCATCAATGAAATCATACAGGAAGGAACTTTGGTTCAATGTTCCTCAACGGAGAGACTTTATCAACATCACGTCGCAGGTGGAAGACTGTCTGAGGCAAAGCGGCATTCAGGAAGGGTTGATCCTGGTGAACGCGATGCACATCACGGCCTCCGTCTTCATCAACGATGACGAATCCGGTCTGCATCAGGATTATGAGGCATGGCTGGAAGACCTTGCTCCGCACGAACCGGTTTCGCGCTATCACCATAACCGGACCGGAGAAGACAATGGCGATGCTCATTTGAAAAGGCAGATTATGGGACGGGAAGTTGTTGTTGCCGTCACCGGCGGCCGTCTTGACTTCGGACCCTGGGAACAGATTTTTTACGGCGAATTTGACGGCAGAAGAAAAAAAAGAGTCCTGGTGAAGATTATCGGCGAATGATTCGAGTGACCGCATTCCGGCGAAACCGAAGGCCTATAGATCCCGGGGATGATATGAAGACGCCTGTTCTCCGTATTATTTAAGCTTATAGCCTTTTTCTCTGAATAATTTCAGACAGGCATCAACGACCTGGTCGTCAAAGAGTACGCCTTTATTCTTCTCGATTTCTTCCAGAGCGGTGTCAATGCCCAGAGACGCGCGATAGGGACGGTGAGACGCCATGGCTTCCACGACATCGGCCACGGCCATAATACGGGCTTCCATAAGAATCTCACCGTTTTTCAGGCGATTCGGATAACCGCTTCCATCCAATCTTTCATGATGCTGCTGAACAATTTCGGCCAGCGGCCAGGGGGAGTCAACATGCTTCAGCATCTCATACCCGCTTTGGGAATGTTCCTTAACCAGAGAAAATTCCAGGTCCGTCAGTTTGGTCGGTTTGGTTAATAGCTCAGCAGGCACCGACAGCTTTCCTATGTCGTGAATGACGCCGGCCATGCGGATTCCTTCGATTTTATCGTCATCGAATCCCATTTCCCTGGCGATGGCACAGGCCAGATCCGCTGAACGGGACTGATGACCTGCGGTATAAGGGTCTCTGGACTCCAGCGCGGACACCAATACCTGAATCGTTGTGCCAACCGCTTTTTTGAGACTGTCAAGAGTCTTGTTGAGTTTTTCCTCGGCCTGTTTGCGTTCCGTAATGTCTCTTGCCTCACACAGAATGGACAGCGGTTTCCCTTGACCGTCCCGTATGAAACTGAACAGGATTTCGCCCCATATCCGATGACCGTCTTTACAAACAAATTCTAATTCCAGCAGTTTGTTGAGAACATATGTTGGCGCTGCCTCCATCGCCCTGGCCATTTCAACGGAAAAGAAATTCATGGCTGTCTTGAAAGATTCCGGAGAAAGAATTTTGTCGAGCTTAAACGCTTTGAGTTCCTCCAGTTTATAGCCCAGCACCTTTTCTACGGATGGGCTGATATACGTCGTGTTTAAATCAAAATCCATCAACCACACTTGATCTTTGGTATGGTCGGCGAGAAGGCGGTATTTTTCTTCGCTTTGTCTGAGCATTTCTCGGCCTTGCATGAGTTCGGTAACGTCCTGGGCGAGTGTTAAAAGATAACGCTCATGATCGATTTCAATAAACCGGGCGGAAAAAAGTACATTGCGGATCTGACCGTTCTTCTGTCTCATCAGGATTTCTATGCCGTTTGCCTCTCCCGCCTGCGTCAATTCGTCTGTTATTTTTTGGCGGTCATGAGCATTGACCCATAAATGGAGATCGAACGTCGATTTGCCGAGCACTTCTTCACGGGAATAACCCGTCCAGCGTATGAATTCCTGATTGATGTCAATAATATTACCCGTTGCCAATTCGGTTACGGCCATGGGGTTGGGAATCAGATTAAAGGTCGAGAAATATTTTCTCTCGGATTTGGAGAGCTTTTCTTCCGCGTTTTTGCGCTCGGTGATGTCTCTGAAGATACCGATCAGGTAATCCTGATTTTCAAAAGTCATCAGCGAAGCGCTGATATCTGCGAAAGAGATGGTTTGATCTTTTTTCAACAGCGGGATGTTTTGTGCTATTGAAATTTTTTTTACCGCCAGCTTGTCAAACAGTTCGTGAATGAGGGGCAATGATTCTTTCGGGTGAATATCGGAAACGCTCAATTGCAGAAGTTCATCCTTGGTATATCCCAGCATCTCGCAGATTTTTTTGTTGGCAGAAAAAAACTTTTTGTCGTTAAAATGCGCGATGATCATTCCGTCTGATGCGAAATCGAATATGGTTCTGAATCTTAACTCGGCTTCTTTCAGAGATGAAAGGCGCTGTTCCAGTTGGCTGTTTAATGCCTGAATCTTCCGGAAGTTTATTTCGTGCAGAAAGGCGTAAAAGATAAAAGCCCACCACATTGGCAGCAAAGCGCCGAGATAATCTTCCAAGGTGTCCAGCCGGGCGGTGATGCCCAGCCATTCCACCGCCAGACATATGCCGTACAGCAATGAAAAGCTCAGCAGTCCCAGCAGTAATAAAACGGTACTGACCGAGAAATCATGATGAGACCTCCGGACCCAACCGGCCATCGCCGCCAGCGCCGTCAGGACATAGATGATATCAAGAATGGACTCCGGATTCATCATGTCTTTTCTCTCTTTTTATCAGGAATCAGCCAGCACCAGAGAGCCAAAAATATCATGCTGAGGGCGTAGCAGACATGCTCAAGCGCATTAAGATAGTCTTCCCAAAAGAAGCCTTCCAGCACGGTCAGCAACCAGCCGGCCGTGCTTAAGCCGTAACTGATGAAAAGCAATTTAAAATAGGGGATCTGTTTCAGCGTGTTGTAATTAAAGAGAAGGAAAATCAGCGTCGCCAGTCCCAGAACGATCATGATGATCTCATTTTCGTGAACCATCCGTCGATTCCTTTTCATGCCTGATGATGCGGATTAAAGAAAAATTGCCCTTACCCTTCTTCTCTGGAATTGCCGGTATATATTGTTATGTCTGTTTAGAGTTTGTGAATTCAATTGACGGGAACTAACTGTTATCTGATTCCAGTATAGAGAACGTTGATCTGTCTGTCAACGGAATATTAGACGAAAACAATGAAGCGTATTGTTTGGCGCCGATTGAAAAATTGCTTTTGAGCAAGCGTTCATTCAACATCGAAGCGGTTATCGCAGAGTTAATCATGGCATCCGGGTTATGGGGTGTTGTCGGAGAAATAAAGCAACGGAAATGCCGAACGCACCGGAAGGACGCGGCTTAATCGGTTCCATCGTATGGCAAAACCCGTTCTTATTCCCGCGCCGAAATTGAATATAGCCGATTCGTTGGTCGTCATGCTGGTTTCCGATGCCCATGAATAGAAGCAGGTAAGGTCTATCAAAGCGGTTGCGACATGAATATTCTTGCCGTCGTAGCAGTTTGCCTGACGCGATTTGCCTTCATCATACAGGCTTTCCAGTTCATCCAGGGTCGGCATCCGCCAGTCGTTATAACCGCCCGCGCGATAATTTTCACAATAAAACTTCGCCGCCGCCGGTGTTATGTCACTTCCGTTGTCTTTCGACGCCCACATCAGATGCGTTTGCTTATCCAAAACCGTTCCGTCTTCATAAGCGATAAACCGTCCGTCGCTGGCAACCACTTTAATGACGGGCTTTGAGACACAAGGTGTTTCCATGGTTGCGCATCCGGATAAAAACATTAATATAACCACGAAAAAAAACATACGGATGTGCATAATTCACCTCTTGCTTCAATGAGACGGTTTTGCAGATTCAGAACACTATGGTTTCTATATCACGATGTCCTTTAAAAATTCAAATGAAAAGCTTGAACGAAAATAGTCAGCCGGCCCTGACGATGAAGCAAAAATTAAAATTCAATATTCCGGGGCGACCATGCCGAGAAGGTGTTTATTGCACTGACGGAGCAATGCTCGTCGGGATTATTGTCACGAAAGGTGGGGAATAGCAAGAATCCGGTGTCACAACCTGTCTGTGTTAGCTCTGCTGCCGACGTTGTAGACAAAACCTTGCTTGTTGATATCGGGCAGTTCTGGGATTGTCATAACGATGCCGGCTGATTTATTTTTTGCCTGCGGTTTCGTTTAACCATGAATCTTTGATGGGATTGCTTTTAATCCACTTTCTTGCAAGGTCGATGTCGGCGAATCTTTCCACGGGCACGCCGGCATTTTTTAATGCAATCGCGAAGGATGTTTTTTCCTGAAGGTCCACTACGGCGGTTTTAACCCTCTGAATAAAGAAATCGCGCTTCCTGGCATAATGATAAATGGTTGTCGATTCGATGTGTTCCTCAAAGGGACGGATATCAATAATGACTTCTTTTGCGTCATTGGTTTCCAGGATGGCGTCCATTTCATATATCATCTTTTCCAATGCATTGCCGATGGCGGTTCCTGTTATTACCAGTTCAAGAATTCCGTCATATGCAAATAATGAGATTTGGTAAGGTGTGCTATTCTCCATTTTCAGTTCCTCGTGTACGTTTAGCAGCCCATGAAGATATTGGAAACAACTTCGCTTCGTCCTTCGTAAAAAATATACAACAAGTTCAACGGAAGCTCAATATAATGATTGTTCCCGGACAGAAAACCGCTGAAATCGACATCCTGCCGCTCAGTCAAAATGCCCTGAAGGTCTTGAAGAAGCGGCGGCGCAATCGTTTGTCGGGATTTGATCGGGTGTTTCCGAATCAAAACGGGTCCAGGATCATTGAGCGCAATCTGTTTCCGGTGTTTGATGCGGCGCTGAACAGTGCTGAAATTGAAAAATTCCGTATCCATTTGAAAAGCCGTTTAGCACAATTTTCCAAAAAAGAAGGGGCGCAATCTCCGTTAAGAGTTGCAACCCCTTGATTTTACTGGTGGGTCAGGGCAGAATTGAACTGCCGACACTCGGATTTTCAGGGCGAAAAAGTCAACAATATCAATGCCTTGTATTTAGGTCTGATTTCCCGTAAATTCTTTAAAACATTCGAGAAAGATGATTCCATTTAATGCTTTTTGCTTTCGTTATATTTCTTCTTTTTCTTATAATTCTATCACAATTTTATCACAGTATAGACTAAGAGATAAATGTGAAAAACGAGGAGTTAAGTTTTGGTTAAAGGCGGGCGTGGCAAAAAATGAAAATTTTTTGAGTCAAATGCTTTTTTGAAATTAATTTGTTTAATTGATTATTTTATTGACTTATGATTTTCAGTGCGTATAGTGACAACAAGATTTTCAAATACTTAATATTAATCATATAATTTAAGAACCAGTCTTTTAAAAAAGGTTAGCAATGATTCTGCTATTCGTTGACGAAACCAGTGATGCAAAATTTAAAGATTATTTTGGTTTGTCTATTGCCGTCATTAATTCAAGCTTTTATCAAACATTAAAATCTCAATTTCACAAAACACTTAAAGATGCTGGTTGGGATGAAGGAATTGAATTTAAAGGTTCTTGTCTATTCTCTGCAACCACAGGTTGCAAAGATGTTCCCATCGACAAACGAATTCAAATCGCATCCTCGTTATTGGATTTAAACAAATCAAAAATAAATTCAAGAATCAAGTTTGCCTATTTTCATAAAAAAAGTGATAACCATAAACGTGATTATCTCCTATATTTGCCTAAGTTACTGGAGAAAATCATACCGCAGGCTCAAAAAGCAGGAGGCAAAGATGTTATTGCTGTCTATTGTGATCGGAGAACAGACTTAACAACCTCTGAAATTCGCAGCGCTTTACAACCTGTCTTGGAAAAACGTAGATACACTCTTTTGGAGAATGTGGTAATGACCGATTCAGATTTCAATACTATCGGAGTTCTTTATGCTGATATAGTTGGTTATCTATCAGCAAGAATTGACACGATATCAAACGACTTAGAACTCTTTGCAAATATTTCACCGGCAGAGTTGGCAAATAATGGCAAGATTAAAAAACTTCAGTCATCACAAACATTGATAAATGCCATAAAGTCGTTGAAGGCATATACTGTGAAAAACTGAAGACGGAAAATAAGGAAGTAATTTTTTTTCATGAAACTGACGGATAATGAGAAACGTGAGATTTTGAAGCTGATTGAGGCCCAAAAGCCGCTGCCGGACAAGTACCGGTTTTTGTTGTTTGATGACAAGCGCGAAGTCGAGCTGGTATGGAACGGGAAGACCAACGAGGTGACCAATATTGTTTTGCCGTTTCAGGTCATCGAACAGATTGATGAGCCGCGGGCGGAAACGAAAAGAAAGCACGACGACGTGCTTTTTGATTATGCAGGTATTACGGTTGACAACCGAGGCAGACAGTTAAAAGGATGGACCAACAAACTCATCTGGGGTGACAACAAGCTTATTCTTTCATCGTTGAAAAACGGGCCGATTCGGGAAGAAATCGAAAAACAGGGTGGCATCAAGCTGATTTATATCGATCCGCCATTTGATGTGGGCGCGGATTTCAGCACAACAATTGCAATTGGCGAGGAATTGTTTGTAAAAGCGCCGACTGTATTGGAAGAACTTGCTTATCGTGACACTTGGGGTAAGGGTGCGGACAGCTTTATTGCGATGCTCTATGAGCGTCTTATGCTGATGCGTGATCTGTTAACAGAAGATGGGAGTATATATGTACATTGTGATTGGCACGCAAATAACTATATCCGGTGCATACTAGATGAAGTATTTGGAAAACCAAATTTTGTGAATGAAATTATTTGGTACTACTATAATAAATTACACGATAGCAGAAAACATCTATTACCACGCGCACATGATACGATTTACCGCTACACGAAAAAAGAAGACGAACAAATTCATCATGCCCTTAAAGAAGCGCGTGAAAAACCAGTTGTTAAATTAAAATACCATAAAGTTAATGGTCAAATTCAGAATATCATAGGTGATGATGGAAAAGCTGTGACCTATGTTAGTAATGAAAAAACAATTGATGACGTATGGCGCATAAGGTGTCTTCAACCAGCAAATAAACAAGAGTGGCTTGACTATGACACACAGAAGCCTGAAGACTTTACTGAAAGAATAATTCAAATGTCGTCCAACGAAAACGACATTGTGGCCGACTTCTTCTGCGGTTCCGGCACGACGCTGGCGGTGGCCGAAAAACTGGGGCGCAAATGGATCGGCTCCGATCTGGGCAAGTTCGCCATTCACACAACGCGCAAGCGCATGATCGGCGTACAGCGCGGGCTCAAAGCGGACGGCAAAGACTTCCGGGCGTTTGAAATTCTGAACCTAGGCAAATACGAACGGGCGCACTATATCGGCGTCAACATGAACCTGCGCGAGGAAGAACGCCTGATACAACTTGAACAAAAAGAAAAAGAATTTATCGGCCTGATTCTTAAGGCCTACAAAGCGGAAGGTGTAGAAAATTTCCAATGCTTCCACGGCAAAAAAGCCGGGCGGCTGGTTTCGGTGGGGCCGATCAACCTGCCGGTGACGCGCCTGTACGTGGAAGAGGTTATTTTGGAGTGCCGCGAGAAGCGTATTTCCCGCGTGGACATTCTGGCCTTTGAATTTGAAATGGGCCTGTTCCCCAACATTCAGGAAGAAGCCAAAGCCAAGGGCATTGATCTCGCGCTCAAGTACATCCCGCGCGAAGTTTTCGACAAGCGTGCTGTGGAGAAAAATCAGGTGGTTTTCCACGACGTCTCTTACATTGAAGTCAAGCCGCTGGTGAAAGCAGGCAAGAAAGGCACGCTTCCTTCCATTGCCGTGGAACTGACGGATTTTTCCGTTTACTATTCGCAAGACAGCGTGGATAACGCGGCGCAAACGCTCAAGGATGGCAAGAATAAAATCGTCGTCGAACAGGGCAAGATCATCAAGGTCTCCAAAGACAAAAACGGAATCGTCACCCGCGAGGTACTGACGAAAAAATGGACGGACTGGATTGATTACTGGAGCGTGGATTTTGATTTTGAAAGCAAGCGCGAGATCGTGCGCGTGCGCGACGAAGCCACCGGTGAGATGGAAGAGAAGTGGACGGGCGATTTTATTTTTGAAAACGAGTGGCAATCCTTCCGCACAAAGAAAGACCGTTCGCTGGAATTGCAGACGCCGTATCATGAATGCAGTCCCGGCCGCTACAAAATCGCCGTGAAGGTCGTGGACATCTTCGGCAACGACACGATGAAGATTATTGATGTGGCCGTATAAGTTATACCAGTTTATTTGCAGCAGGTAATGCAAATAGAAAATAATTGCCAAGATATCAATAATTTATACAAAATTTGTTTGCAAATGACAAAAAAACCATAAAATGAGGTGAAGGTTGGCTAAAAGTACATCCGTAGAAGAATTTAGTAAGTGGCTGACACAGGATGAAGGTGAAAATCTTGAATTCAAAACTGCTACAAACCAATTCAGCAGGGACAAAGACTTACCCGATTATTGTGCGGCATTGGCTAATGAGGGTGGCGGCAAACTGATCCTCGGTGTGAACAACGAACGTGCTGTTGTTGGAACAAAAGCTTTCGCCGGCAAGCATAATAGATTATCCAATGAACTTTTGAATAAGCTCGGAATTCGGGTGGATGTTGAAGAGTTATACCATGCACAGACACGTGTGCTTATTTTTCACATACCATCGCGGCCAATTGGTAGCCTTGTGAAATCATCCGGCAAATACAAGTACCCTATGCGGGCTGGCGAATCGCTGGTCGAGATGGATCTCGGAACTATTAAACAAGTCCTGAATGAGACACAGTCGGACTTCACAGCAGAAATTGTGCCGGGTTTGACTTTAGATGATTTAAGTATTCCGGCAATTGAAATTCTAAATAAGAAATGGGCCAAGGAAGCGCAACGAACAGATTACCTAAGCTTCGATGCAGAAAAAACATTGCGTAATTTAGGCTTGAGAACAGACACTGGCATAACTTACACCGCATTACTACTTGTAGGCAAAGCTGAAGCGATAAGAAAACATTTACCGGATGCTGAAATCATATTTGAGTGGCGGCATGATCCGAAACAGACACATTATGATTTTAGAAAAAACTGGCGCGCTGCGTTTGTTGAAATTGATGATGATATTTGGAACACGATCAATGCACGTAATATACGCATTCCATTTCAAGAAGGTTTTTTCCAACGTGAGGTATGGGGCTTTGATGAAAAATCAATTCGAGAAGCCGTTCATAATGCGGTGATGCACCGCGATTACACCTGCAAAAATAGATCAGTATTTATTAAGGCGTCACCAGAAGAATTTAACATTGAGAGTCCCGGTGGATTTCCGCCTGGTATCACGTTAGAAAACATTCTTTATGAACGCGTGTGGCGTAATCGTACACTGGCAGAAGCATTTGAGAAAATTGGATTTGCAGAAAGATCAGGTCAGGGACTGGATGATATTTTTGAGCGGGCTATAAAAGATGGAAAAGGCTTGCCGGATCTTAGTAAAAGCACGAAAGATATAGTCCGTTTATCCATTCCCGCACAAGTCAAGGATAAAGACTTTATTTTATACTTAGAAAGAATTATTAATGAGCGGCAAATACTTCTATCATTTGAAGAAATATATGAACTTGAAAAAATAAGGGAATTCCAGAAAATAGAAAAACCGGAATTTAAAGATAAATTCATCAAGCTTGGTGTCATCGAATCTATAGGTAAAGGAAGAGGTACAAAATATATTCTATCGAACCGTTATTATGAGACCATTGGACAAAGTGGCAAGCACACACGTATTAAAGGTCTAAACAGAGACCAGTTTAAAGAATTAATTTTAAACCATATAAGAGAAGGAAAGCCATCTCGACGAACTGATTTTATGACAGGATTTTCTGAATATAAACCAAAAGATATTTCAAATATTCTACAAGAATTAAAAAGAGAAGATAAAATAATCTTTATTGGTAATCGAACGTGGGTGATCAAAGAATAACACTCTTGAAATATTTAGAAATTTCTAGAAAGTTTAAGAATTTTCTAGATGATTTAAGAAAAATTCTGGAATTTTTTAGGCCTTTCTAGAACTTTTTAGACCATCCTAGACCATTTTTAGACTAGAGCAAATAATAAGATTATTAATATTGAATAGTTACAAGTTTCTAATTAGACTATAAGTTAAGGAATTTAGACCATATGGCCATTCATCCGAGCTTTCCCAAGTCTCCGTATCAGATACTGTCCCCTGAATACCGCTGGTTCCCCGCCGATGAAGTGCTTCGCGAGTCCAGCTATGAAAAATTGTTGCCGCCGCTGGTCCACAAAATACGACAGGATGTCAAAGAGTGGCGGGATACAAATTATGAAGGGGCGACAGGCACCAGCAAGGTGTTGCTTCACTGGTGGTTTCAACGCGAGCATATCATGCCCCAATCGGACGGATCGCTTTTTGATTTCCAGTATTATTTTGCGCAGCGCGAGGCCATAGAAACAATCATTTATCTTTACGAGGTTGTTAAGGTTAAGGATAAATATGACCTGATCCGCTTTGATTCGTCCGGTGCCGTATCCACGGGCATGTTTGATGAAGACTGGTTGAGGCTGGTCATTAAAATGGCTACAGGCAGCGGCAAGACGAAGGTGATGAGTCTGGTCATTGCTTGGTGCTATTTTCATAAACTTTATGAACCGGACTCCAAACTGGCAACCAATTTTCTGGTCATTGCGCCGAATATTATTGTTCTGGATCGCCTGCGCGCCGATTTTGACGGCTTGAAAATATTCTTTAAAGATCCGCTGTTGCCGGATAACGGTTACGAGGGGCAAAACTGGCAGGATGATTTTCAATTAACATTGCATATTCAGGACGAGGTTTCTATTGTTCGGAAAACCGGCAATTTCTTTTTAACGAACATTCATCGTGTTTATGCCGGTAACGATATCGAACCCAGCTTTGATGACGACAATCTGGAAGATTACTTTCTGGGCAAACGGCCGGTTGGCAAAACCAATGATTCCAAGGTTGACCTGGGCGTCATTGTCCGTGAAATTGATGAATTGATTGTCATCAACGACGAGGCGCATCATATTCATGATCCGCGTTTGGCGTGGTTCAAGTCCATCCAGGACATTCACAATCGTCTGAAGCAAAAAGACCATTTCCTGTCCTTGCAGATTGATTTGACAGCGACGCCCAAACATAACAACGGAGCAATATTTGTCCAGACGGTTTGCGATTATCCGTTGGTTGAGGCCATTACGCAAAATGTGGTCAAACGTCCCGTTCTTCCCGATGAAGCAAGCCGTGCCAAACTGGTGGAGCGACAAAGCGCCAGATATACGGAAAAGTATGCCGATTATCTGGCTTTGGGCATGGAGGAGTGGCGAAAAGTTTATGCGGAACATGAAAAAATGGGGAAAAAGGCTGTTCTCTTCGTCATGACCGACGATACCAAGAATTGCGATGATGTGGCTGAATATCTGAAAACAACCTATCCCGAAATTCAAGACGCCATTTTGACTATTCACACCAATAACAATGGCGAAATCTCCGAAGCAGATTCCAAAAAGAGTAAAGAAGAATTGGAAATTTTACGCAAAGCAGCTAATCATATCGACAGTTGGGATAGTCCGCATAAAGTTATTATATCGGTTTTGATGCTGAAAGAAGGTTGGGATGTGCGCAACGTGACAACTATTGTCGGCCTGCGCGCCTACGCCGCCAAAAGCAATATCCTACCCGAGCAAACACTGGGACGGGGCTTACGTAGAATGTACGTCGGCGCTGATGCAACTGAATATGTCAGTGTAGTCGGCACGGATGCTTTTATGGATTTTGTTGAGTCCATCAAAAGCGAAGGTGTTGAGCTGGAAAGAAAACCCATGGGCAGCGGCACCGGCGCCAAAGCGCCGATTATTATTGAAGTGGACCAAGAAAACGACCGGAAGAATATCGAAAAGCTGGATATGGAAATTCCGGTGATGACGCCGCGTGTTTACCGAAATTATAAAAATTTGGAAGAATTGAATCCGGCTAATTTCAATGTTTCCAGGATTGATTACAAACAATTTACCGAAGAAGAAAAACGGGAAATTATTTTCAAGGATATTACCAACGGAGAGACTAATCACATTACCTATCTGGAATCTAATGCCCTGGCCGATTATCGCAGCGTTATCGGGTATTTTACGCAGAGGATTATGAAGGATTTGCACCTGATCAGCGGATATGATGTTTTATATCCGAAGGTTCGGCAATTTATCGCCGATTACCTTTTTAATACGCCGATTGAGATTGATGACCTAAACACGCTGCGCAATTTGTCCGAGCCGGGCGCGGCTCAAACCATTATGGAAACCTTCAAGAAAAAAATTAATAAATTGACGGTGCGGGATAAAGGCAGCGCGGAAATCCGCGATTACATAAAGCTTCGACAGACCAGACCGTTTGTCGCCAAAGAACAGGGTTTCTTGGTCCCTCAAAAAAGTCTTTTCAATAAAATTATTGGCGACAGCAATCTGGAATTGCAATTTGCGTCGGCATTGGAGAAATGGCCGGATGTTGTTTCATACGCGAAAAATTATTATGCGGTGCATTTTAACCTAGACTATGTAAATTCAGAGGGTAACATTTCTAACTATTACCCCGACTTTTTTGTCAAGATTGTCGATCAACGCATGTTCATCGTAGAGACAAAAGGTCTGGAAGATATAGATGTGCCTTTAAAATTGGAACGCTTAAAGAAATGGTGTGCGGATATTAATCAGACACAAAAGAAAATCAAATTTGATTATGTTTTTGTTGAGGAAGAAGATTTTGAGAAATACAAGCCAAATAGCTTCAAAGACTTGGTTGAGAATTTTAGAAAATACAAGGATTTGAAGATTTAATCAGCAATGCACTAAACCCTTCGTAGCAAAAAAGCGAGGGCGAGCGGTGCGGTAGAGACACCGCAAGCTCTCGCGCAAGATTAAGTTAATGAAAAATATAAAATCAGATATGAAGCACGTCAGAAAATGGTCTGAAGGAAAAGATCCGTTCATTGTTGGGATGTCCTTGCTGATTGCCGGTTTTGCGAATGAATATTTAGAGCTGTCAAAAATTCATCGTAAAGGTAAAAGATTAGAAGGTGACATTCATTTACCGAAACTTAAAACATGGAACAATCTTTATCGTAATGACAAAAGAGTCATGAAGGAATTAATGTCTGCGTTTGGGATGGAAAAAATAAGTAAGAGCCAAAAGGAAAGTCTAGAAAACGTATTATTAAAAAACGAGATTCTCAGAAAGAAATTATTCAGAATGATATCAAAATCCGAAGAGGGTCATAGTGAAGAAGAAATAAGAATCCTGGAAGAATTTAAAGAAGAAGTTATACAAAATTTTAAATGTGAAATAGAAGAGAAAGAAAGAGAAATCTTTTTAGAAAAACTGACAAAGCCAGGAATTATATTTGCTATACGTGTGACAATACCGTGCCTTACCTTTTATAAGGTTATGCCGAGTCAACTCATAAGGAAAGCTGAAGGTGGTGACGATGTGGCGTTGGAGCAGTTGATCAGATTAGACAAGTCAGCCATTTTTAATCCGAAAATAAGTGAAATAATACACCAGGCACAAGCTTTAAAACGGCAGGAAAGAATGTCTATGATAAGAAAAGCGTTTATAAGCAAGCCGAAAGCACCATTAAAAATGAGCACGATAAAATTCCAATTAGGGGGACTGATTTCTTTTTTTTCAATATTAACGAACTGCAAACTTTCTGCAAAAGATATAAGAAATATGTATGATGCAATTGCACAGGATATGAATATAGATGCAATTGATCCAGACTTTGGCTCCATGGGTTCGGAAACGTTTGCGAAAAACATTCAAGACTATCGCAATATTTGGCAAAACCTTATTTTAGGTGGAAAAAAAATAATTTAATTTTCTTCCGTTAGTCGATAAAACGACTGTGATAGTTTCCTGAATCATGAACAGGAAATTATCACAGACAGAGCAAGAGAATGCTGATGAAAGAGAATGCGAATGCAATTCTGTTTCATTTCAAAATGAAAACGCCTTTCCGTCTGCCGCCGCCCCGCCGCCGGTTGACGGAAAGGCAGTTAAATTCCTGCCTGATGAAAATAGCTCAAGCCCTGATCGTTCTGCAAGCATGGCGGAGTCTGTAACACGCCATGCGCTAATTTCAGACACAGATAATATAGAATATTTAACCTGTGGAATAGACAGTCTTGATGTGGGTTTTTATGTTTCATGGGGTGACCATTGGAAAGAGCTGCTGTCCCTATTCGATCTTTGCAAAGAAAACGCACAAGGAACAGAAGGGAACCTGATCGAGAGTCCAGGCATCAGGCCTCATATCTTTTTTGCCGGTGGTAAAGCTCCCAATTATCGTTACCATGTGAGATTTCCTGAGTATCATTGTTTTATCGCTATTACGCAAATCGCAAAACAAAGCCCGAATGTTTATGTGTCCTTCACATCTGAAGCTCTTCACTGGGAGCTGTCAGAAAGAGAGCTTATTGAGCTTGTCATCCGGGACATTGAATCATTAGGCGGTTTCGTGGCTGGACACAAACTCAGCCGGTGCGATCTTTATGCGGATTTTAGAATTCCAGGCGGTTTAAGTTTAGACTTCGTAAGAAGTCATAAAGTCGGAAAAGCTCAAAAGACAAATCAATATATGAATGGCGATTTCCTAGAGACTTTTTATGTTGGCGACAAGAATGCGCCGCTTCAACTCCGCCTTTATAATAAATCAGTCAAGATCAAACAAGATGGCAGCGCCGAAAGATGGCTGCTCCTGTGGTTCACCGACGATCCGGAAAATGTTTGGCGAATTGAATTTCAAATAAGACGAACCATTTTAAAAGAATTCAGAATCAACACCATTGGCGATCTGCGCCATCAAAAGGCCGACTTGTGGGAATATTTAACTGGTGAATGGTTTACGCTGCGCTATCCGGACAATCAAAATCAATCCAGACGAACGATTCATCCATTTTGGGAAAAAGTTCAAAGCTGCGTTCAATATTTCGGAGACGAAAACGGATCAAAAAGATTTTACGATAAGAAAAAAGCGCAAACGATCAATTGGCACGTAAAAAGAATTGAAAACTTGCTCATATCCTGCGCGGCCATCAAAAATAATTATGACCCGAAAAGCTGCCTGACGGAAGTGTCTCGTCATCTTCTGTCCTCAGTCAATCCGCATGAATTCAAAGCAAAAGCCCGGAAAAAATCAATAGAACTCGGCATTGAGATCGAAAGCGAAAATGA
This sequence comes from Smithella sp., assembly GCA_035350895.1. Lineage (GTDB taxonomy): Bacteria > Desulfobacterota > Syntrophia > Syntrophales > Smithellaceae > Smithella. Next base: position 17,250 of record DAOPVC010000036.1, read on the forward strand.
AAACGTAACGGATTTCGACGATCTTTATAAAAAAATTATTTTAGAAAAACGGGGTGTTTTAAATGAATAGAATGTTCACAAGAAGAACCCCAAACAATCATCACAAGGAATCATTAAGCCCTGATAAAAGGAAAATGATTAATGAAGCAAGTTTGGAAGCACTGAAAAGAGTATATGCAAAATGTTGTGAAGAAGGCATTCCCAAGAATGCCCTAATAGATGCGATTGAAACAGAAATTTTCAGGAAAACATTTAACAAAAACACTATGAAAATTGATCGCATTTATAAATTGGAGAAATTTATTTCAAAGAAAAAAGGATAACCATGAACAGCAACTCAGAACATAAACCGTCGATCACGGAAGAACCTGGCGCGCTGAAAGATGGGTTATGGGATATTCGCGACGTATCCGGCTATCTGAAAGTCAAGATCAAAACCATTTATGCAATGGTTCCGGATATGCCGCATTACCGGATCGGAAAATTAATCCGTTTCCAAAAAACAGAAATTAATGCCTGGCTGGAAAGCAAACGAAAATATGATCATGGTTCCATCAGGAACCCACGAATGATCAGGAAGAAAAATGACAACATAGACGCGCTCATCCGAAAAACCATTGACCAGGTGAAACAGGAAGACTATAATCCGGGTCACGGGAAATCAGACCGGATCAAGGCTCACGGAAAGGAGTCTTAACCATGGGTCTTTATTTAAGGGATTCGGTTTGGTGGATGAGTTTTTCTCACCTGGGAAAACAGGTGAGGCGTTCAACGGAAACAGAAGATAAAAAGTTGGCGCAAAAGATCTTTGACAAAATAAGAGGTGAAATAGCCGAGGGCAAATGGTTTGCAAAGCTGCCGGGTGAAAATTATACGTTCGCGGAGTTGATGGAAAAGTATCTGAAAGAATATTCGGCGGTGAACAAAGCGGCATCGTCCCATATCCGGGATAAAAGCCTCAATGATCACCTGCAAGAAACATTCGGCACGTACTACCTGCCGGAGATCAACTCGAAAATGATTTCAGACTATAAGACAAAGCGACGGCTGGAAGGCGCAGCACCCAGAACCATCAATTATGAATTATCCTTGATGGGGCACGCGTTCAACCTGGCGATTCGGGAATGGGAATTGATCGACAAGAATCCGGCCAGCAAGGTTAAAAAAGAGCGTGTGAGAAATACCATTGAGCGTTGGTTGTCTCTGGAAGAAGAGAAAAGATTGCTTCTGGCATCGCCAGGCTGGCTTCAGGAAATCATTTTATTCGCGATTCATACCGGTTTGCGGCGTGGTGAAATACTGGACTTAAAATTATCACAGGTTGATTTCAATCGTCGAACCTTGATTATTTACGAACAGAAAAACGGTGAAATCGACACGCTGCCGCTCAATCAAAAAGCCATGGGGGTATTGGAAAACAGGAGACGGAATAAATTGCCCGGTTGTGATCTGGCTTTTCCGAGCCAAAGCGGAACAAGAATTCTTGATAGAAATCTGTTTCGGGCTGTTCAAGACGCATTGAAGCGGGCGGAGATTGAAAATTTCCGGTTTCATGATCTGCGTCATACATTTGCAACGCGATTGGTTCAGGCAGGTGTCGGCATGTATGAAGTTCAGAAGTTGGGGCGGTGGAAAACGCCGTCAATGGTCATGCGGTATGCCCATCATAATCCGGAAAGTTTGCGGCCAGCCATCGAAATTATGGATGGATTGGATGAAAATTTTATCACGATTTTATCACAGTGCCCTAAAAAAAGAGGTCACAAACCGGTTTTACGGCTTGCAACCCCTTGATTTTACTGGTGGGTCAGGGCAGAATTGAACTGCCGACACTCGGAT
>DAOPVC010000037.1:0-18765 GCA_035350895.1 Smithella sp.
GGAAGAAGGCATTGAATTCGCTTATCCGACCAGGACGGTTTTTATCCAGGACGAAAAACATTAGCGATGATGAAAGCTTTCAATCTTGTTTTACTATCATCCTCAACGCTGATTGTCCCCGCAACTGTTTTTGCAGGCGGTTCCGGCGTGGAATCCGCAGCGGGAGACATCGGCGCCTTACTGCCTCTCTGGACAACATTGCCCTTCACCGGCATACTGCTTTCCATCGCGCTGATTCCCCTCCTCTTTCCCCGGTTCTGGCATCGTCATTTCCCGAAAGTATCGGCCTTTTGGGCAATCGTTTTTGCCGCACCTTTTATCTTTTTTTTCAGAGAAAAAGCGTTTCATGAAATCGCCCACATCATTTTGATCGACTACGTTCCCTTCATCCTGCTGCTGTGGGCCTTATTTACCGTATCGGGGGGAATTCACGTCAGGGGAACGTTACAAGGCACACCCGCCGTCAACACCATAGTGCTGTTGATCGGCACCATTCTGGCATCTGTCATCGGCACAACGGGAGCTTCCATGCTCTTGATCCGCCCCATTCTGCGATCCAATGCCTGGCGCATTCATAAGGTGCACACCATCGTTTTTTTTATTTTTCTGGTCAGTAACATCGGCGGTTCGCTGACCCCTCTGGGAGATCCGCCCCTGTTTCTCGGGTTTCTGCACGGCGTCCCTTTTTTCTGGACAACGCATATCTTGCCGGAAATGCTTTTTGCCTGCACCGTTCTGCTGCTGCTTTATTTTGCGCTCGACTCCCATTATTACAAAAAAGAAAATAAAACCGCGATCCCCGAGGCGGAATTCGAACCTTTAAAAATCGAGGGCGGCCGTAATTTTATTTTTCTGGCGGGCATTATCGGCGCTGTATTATTCAGCGGCAATGTCCGGCTGGGAGACGTGAATATGCTGGGGATTCATCAGACGACAGAAAATCTGATCAAGGATGCCGTGTTGATTCTGATGGGTCTGGCATCGCTGGGTTTTACGGCCGAAGAGATCCGGAAAAACAATGATTTCGGCTGGGCTCCGATGCTGGAAGTGGCGTATCTTTTTGCCGGAATTTTCATAACGATCATCCCGGCGCTGGCCATTCTGAAAGCCGGCGAAAAAGGCGCCCTGCACTGGCTGATCAAAGCGGTTGATTCTCCTGCACAATATTTCTGGGCAGTCGGAATCCTTTCCAGCTTTTTGGATAATGCTCCCACATATCTGACTTTTTTCAACAGTGTCCTGGGCAAATTCTATCCGGGAATGCCCGAACCTGCAGCGGTTGCGCTGCTCATTATTGAAAAAATTCCTTATCTGGCTGCCATTTCCGTGGGAGCGGTTTTTATGGGCGCCAATACCTACATCGGGAATGCGCCGAATTTTATGGTCAAATCCATCGCTGAAGAGGCCGGTGTCAAGATGCCCAGCTTCTTCGGATATATGTTTAAATATTCCATCCCTGTTCTGGTGGTCCTGTTTATCCTGATGACCTTTATTTTTTTCTAGGAAGGCAAACAAAACGGCGGGTGCACTGATTTGATTGTCGGGGGATTTTTTATTTCTTTCGGGATCTGGCTTTTCTTCCCGGTTTGCCGGCCGGTGATGAAAAATCACTCGCGCAATGAATATGTTCTTCGACGTATTTCCTGAACCTGTCACGGCCGTCTTTATAGACGGCCGCCAATTTTTCCGCCGCTACTTTAAAATCATCCGGCATCCAAGTGGCCTGATCCAAAAAATCCTTGAACAGTTGCTCATTTTGTTCCTGAAACTTCAGCATGGCATGATAGTCGAAAAAAGCTTCCGCTCTGGCATAACCTTCATCCATATCGCGTTTGAACGTTTCACGATTTTTTTTATATTCCTCACTCCAATGCCGGATAAATTTCTTCCCTGCCTCATCCATCCCCGGCATACGATCCACAAAAGGGGTCAGCATCTTTTCCGTCTGATCCTGAAACATCGCCATCAGGGAAAAGCAACCGTCAAAAAAAGTTTTATTCACACCCATCATCTGTTGCAGGATTTTTTGTTTTTCCACAGTCGATTCCTTCAGCCCCCAAGGGCTGTTTTCATGAACGGTTGGATGAAGATGAGTAAACGTTTTTTCGTCCGCTTCACGTTATTATTTTACGGCATATCCGCGGCTTTCCAGGCAGGCCGCAATGGCGCGTCTGTATTCTGCTCGTCCCTGCATCACCTCATCAGCAGAACGATCTGAAGAAATTTGCGTCGGATCATAATCGGTCTGCTCCAGCGCCCACTGATGGCACTCATACCGGTCCAAATCACGCTGTTTCTCGCTCTGCCCCTTGCTGGGATAGACAAAGAGCTGGTCATCCATGAACTCTTCATCTTCATCGTCTGGAACCGGAGGATTTTCCATGACCTCCGCCTGAGGCGGATTAACAACCACATAGCCTCCCGGAGTTTGTGTGTAATAGGTGCCATTCGCATAGTAGTACGGTATGCCCTGCACCCGGACGGTGGTGTAAAAGAGAGGTAAAAACGGCACAAAAATTCCGATCGGCGGAGCGATCACTTCATAGAGTCCACGGTACGGCCTGTACCAGACGCCATGCGAAGTGGAATAATAACGACGGCTGCCGTGACGGATCACCCGGTGATCCCGGGGAAGCGATCTGAAATAATGGCCACGGGCGGGGTAGGAGCGATTATGGCTGTAACGCGCATCAAAATATTTCTTCTGGTGAAATGTCGCTCCTCTTTTGACAGTGCGTACGGACGATTTTTGGGAAGGCTGCGCCTGTGATTCATGGACAGAAACCCATGCACCCGTGAAAATCAGCATTAATAAGGAAAGGACAACGGCAAAACATTTTTTAAAGTTGAAATTTCCTGAAATCATTGTAACCTCCTTGGGCATGGAAAACTATTTTACCGTATACCCGCGACCTTCCATGCAGGCGGACATGGCCCGCCGAAACTGCAGGGCTTTTTTCTCCCGGCGGAAATCGCGTCCCTGATTACGGTTGTTGTACGCCTCTTCCATTTGTCTGGCCGCTTCAACCCGGGAAGCATCGGAAATCATTCCGGCCATGGCGCCACCGGCCGCTCCGATCAACGCCCCGCCGCCGGCATGCCTCGGTCCGGCAATTAACGCACCCAGCACCGCTCCGGCTATCGACATGGCCATGGTATCCTGTCCCGGCGGCGGCATGGGAACAACACGGACGCGCTGTTCCGGCACAATAGAAGACACGCTGGGATCAAAGCCGGTTTGTTCCATGGCCCAGGTATAGCAGGCATAGTGATCACGTGATTGCAGCTCCGCAGACTGATTGCGATTGGGATAAAAATAAATTTGTGTAATGGCCCGGACATTTTCATCCGGGGACGGCCGGGTGACCATTTGTTCCTGTGGATAATAATAACAGGAACTTAATGCAAAAATGAAGGCAAGAGAAAGAATGATCTTCCATGTTTCATTCATTCTTCCGATGAATATTCTAGGCATGGTTTTTCCTCCCTGATCCTGTTAAATTTTTTCACTGTTGGCCTGAATAATAGCACTTTTTAATTTTTTATTAAATCAATTATAATAATTCATCAAAACGATCCGTTTTCGTTTATACTACCTGAACACGGTTCGATCATCATTTTGCAATTGACATATATATTCGTTACCTTTATTTTTATCCGGAGGCATACAAGTTTTCGTCCAGGCAGATTTGCGGAGCGTCATTATGAAGACTATCGTAAAAAAAATCCGACAGCTTGTAAATTTCATCGCCAACGACATTTGGAGAATTCGCCGCTCTCAGCTTTCTTCCGGCAAATCGTTTTTGGTCAAACAAATAAGAGTCCTGATTCTTTCCGTCAAAGGTTTTCACGAGGATAAATGTCAGTTGCGCGCATCGGCCCTGACATTTTACGCTCTGATTTCGATTGTTCCCGTTGCCGCCATGGCCTTCGGCATTGCGAAGGGTTTCGGACTGGAAGCCGTATTGGAAACACAACTGCAAAACAGACTGAGCGGGCAGGAGGAAATCGCTGCCAATATCATCAAATTTTCCCATTCCCTTCTGGAAAAAACCCAGGGAGGCCTTATCGCCGGCATCGGTCTGGTCATTCTTATCTGGGCTGTTTTCAAACTTCTGGGGCAGATTGAATCGTCTTTTAACGATGTCTGGAAAATAAAAGAAAAACGCTCAATCGGCCGCATGTTTGGCGATTATCTTGCTCTGATCATTATTTGTCCCGTCCTGCTCATTCTTTCCAGCAGCACAACCGTTTTCATCACCACCCAGGTGAATGTGATTCTGGAAAAATTCACGATCCTGGGATCTTTCAGTTCTGTCATCTTCTTTTTACTGAAGCTTCTGCCCTACATGCTGATGTGGCTTCTTTTCACCTTTCTTTATATTTTTATGCCGAACACCAAAGTCCGTTTTGCTTCCGGCCTTGTGGCCGGCATTATCGCCGGAACTATTTTTCAAATCGTGCAATGGGCGTACATCACCTTTCAAATCGGCGTGGTTCATTACAATACCATCTACGGAAGTTTTGCCGCCCTGCCGCTTTTCCTCGCCTGGCTCCAGTTGAGTTGGACCATTGTTTTATATGGAGCGGAAATATCGGTGGCCTATCAGAATGCGGATACCTATGAATTCGAACCGGACTTTCTTCAAGCCAGCCATCGCCTCCGGATCATGCTTTCTCTTCTGGTGACCAGTCGTTTGATCAAAAATTTTGTTCGCGGAGAAAAACCGATGACGGCATTGGACATTTCGAGTCAGTTGGGAATTCCCATTCGTTTCGTCAACGAAATCCTTTTCGATCTGGGAAAAAGTCACATCATTTCCGCCGTGGAAATCGAGGCACAAGACAGGCGCGGTTATCAGCCGGCGATCGATGTCGGCTCCCTAACCATTCAGTACGTCATTGACGCGCTCGAAACAAGAGGCATCAACGCCCTATCCTTCGCTGATCATGACGGACTTAAATCACTGGCTGATTCCATGGACGCTTTCCGTAAAAATATTGAAACGATCCCCGAAAACAAGCTTTTAAAAGATATTTGAGTTCATCATCACAGGATTTTAAACAAGGATAACCATGGAAATCATACTGGGAATAGCCGTGGGCATCGGGTTGAGTGCGGCCTGCGGATTCAGGATTTTTGTTCCGCTGCTGATCATGAACCTGGCGGCCTTAAGCGGACAGATTCAATTGCCGGCGGGATTTGCCTGGATCGGAGGCGCCTATGCGACCACGGCGTTTGCGTGTGCCACCCTTATCGAAGTGCTTGGTTATTACATACCCGGCATTGATCATATGCTGGATATCATCGCCACGCCCGCCGCGGTGATCGCCGGAACCATTACGACGGCTTCCATGAGCATGGACCTATCGCCTTTTCTGAAATGGACCCTGGCGCTGATTGCCGGCGGCGGCATAGCCGGGCTGGTGCAGGGATCAACCGTCGCCCTGCGCGCGAAATCCTCCGTGACCACCGCGGGAACCGGGAATGTCATCGTCGCTACGCTGGAACTGATCGGGGCGGTCGTCGTTGCCGTCATGGCCATTCTTCTTCCCGTTGTTTGCCTGGCAGTCATCCTGTTATTTATCGCCCTGGTTTTTAAGAAAACCGGTGTATTTCTATTCAGAAAATCCGATAAAACAAATTGACAAAATTACATTACCACCAAACGGCAACGGCTTGATTTTCAGATAGCTGATTTGATGCCTTCCGAAAGGCCTAAACAAAACGGGAGATGCTCCTTCCAGATCAGGAGCACCTCCCATTCGTCTGATTCGCATCCGTTGATTATTTTGCGGGAGCAGGCGCAGGAGCACTTGCGGAAGCCGCTGCGGGGGCACTCGCCGGTGCCGCTTCGGGAACGCTCATCCCCAGAGATTCCATGAGTTTGAGAGCCTTGTCTTTTAACGTGGTGGCCATGCTGACGGCATTGTTGAAATCGCCACCGGCAAAGCTCGTCTGAGCTTTGGCCCATTCGTCCTTGGCCGACGCCAGCGTGGCTTTCGCCTCTTCAAACTTTTCCTTGGTCAGGCTGGCCGGCAGTTTTTTAAGTTTGGAAAGGCCATCAACCTTTCCCTGAATGTCTTCAAACATCTTGGGAAGCCCCTGGCTTATTTCCGTCCATTTCCTGGTCAGTTCTTCCTTTTTAATTTTCGCCGCATCCAGAACTTCCTTGGCCTTGGCGGAAAGAGCAGTCGCTTCTTCCAAAGCGGCCTTGTATTCACCTTTAACAAATTTTTCTTTTACAACGGCAAGTGAATCCTCCAGGGACTTGACTTCGTCCGGAACAATCTTAACGGCTTCAGCTTTGGTGGCATTGACGGCTTCTTCCGCCGCTTTGATCGCGATATCCGCCGCATTTTTTCCACCGGAACATGAAATCAAAAAGAACACACTCACGCATAACGCAACCGCCAAACAAAAAATCTTCTTATTCATAAAAATTCATCCTTTCATATTTTTAAAGTATGGACCTTTCTAAAGTTTTACCGGATATTTTGCATTGCATCGTTATTTTACCGATTTCATTTTTCTCGATTTCTTTTTTGAATGATATGCCCCAGCGTCACCCCCTTTTTTACTTTTTTGCCTTATTAATCATTTTTTCAGGGCCGGTCAACTGAAAAGAATAAGGATTTTTCAGTTGTTGCGGGACAAAGCGGACATCAGACACGCTCATTTCCGTCCGTTGCACAAACCATGATCATGTTTTTTTATAAAATGTTTTGTGAAAACTTTTCCCTTGAGGCCATTCATGGTCTTGACTTTAAGACAGGTTATACGATATGCAGTGACCGGTTTTGTTCATTTTTTCAAAAACAGACTGAGACCGCAGGCCTCAAAAGTTTAAACGAGCATGTACCGTTTGAAGAAATTACTTCTGAAAAGTCTGCCTGCATCATTCAGATTTTATAGAAGAAAATAATCATAACGATAAGGAGTTAATACGATGAAGGATGTTGTAATTGTTTCTGCATGTAGGACAGCGATAGGGACATTCGGAGGAACATTAAAGGGCATGATCGGAGCCCGCATTGCGGCGGTGGTCATGAAGGAGGCCATCAAGCGGGCCGGAATAGAACCCGGTATCATTGATGATGTCCGGTTCGGCTGTTGCATCGAACACCCCAATACCCTGAACACAGCCCGGGTGGCAGCTCTGCTGGCCGGTATTCCGGAAACGGTAACCGCCGTCACCGTCAATCGCGTGTGTATTTCCGGGATGGAAGCCGTACTCAGCGGCGCAGCCATGATTCAGGCCGGGATGGCCGATGTTATTCTGGCCGGCGGTGTCGAACACATGTCGGGCGTGCCTTATGTGAGTTTTGACGCCCGCTGGGGCTGCCGTCTTCAGGATACGGTTTTTGTGGATGCCATGATTCGTGCTTTGCACTGCGGCTCCTATGTCATGCCTTTGTCCGATGACGGTCCCGTCAAATCGGGGCAGCCTTTCGAAAGTTTAAAGGGCAAACCCTATATTATGGGACACACCACGGAATTGATCGCCCAGTTACTGAACATCAGCCGTGAAGAAATGGACGAGGTCGCCCTGCGCAGCCATAACAATGTCGAACGCGCCACCAAGAACGGCGACTTCAGAGAAGAAATCGTACCGATCGAGATTCCGCAGAAAAAAGGCAAGCCGCCCATCATCTTTGACAAGGACGAGCATTTCCGTCCCGGATTAACCATGGATCAATTGAAATCCCTGCCTCCGGCATTCATCCCCAAGGTCGGCAAGGTCACTGCCGGCAACTCTTCAGGTCTGAACGACGGCGCTTCCGCCATGATCATTATGTCGGCGGAAAAAGCGAAGGAATTGGGACTGAAACCGATCGCCAGAATCCGCTCCTGCGGACGAGGCGGCTGTCATCCATCCGTGATGGGCTTAAGTCCGGTTCCGGCCGTAAAAAACCTGCTCAAAAACGATCCGAAACTGAGCCTGGGTGCGTTTGAACTGCTGGAAGTCAACGAAGCGTTTGCCGGCCAGTATCTCGGTTGTGAAAAGGAACTTGGACTAAACCGTGAAATTACCAACATCAACGGCAGCGGCATCGGACTGGGCCATCCGGTCGGCTCCACAGGTTGCCGGATCATCGTTACACTGATTCACGCCATGCAGAAGCACGGCAAGACGCTGGGTCTTGCGACACTCTGCGGCGGCGGCGGCGTTTCCATGGCCACGGCTATCGAAATGTTGTAAGACTAATTGCCCTCAGGGGTTTGGTTTGTTTTCCGTTTCCGGAAGAACATGGCTTACTTTTTGTTCTTCCGGAACAGTTTCTTCTTTTTGCTCTTCAACCTGCTGAATGGATTCACTTGCCTGTTCGGTTGCATCCGGAACATTTTCTCCGGCCTGTTCTTCAGTTTCTTCCTCACTTTCATCCGCTTCGGAGATCATTTCTTCATATTCCGGAATAACAATGCCGCGGCGCACCATGATCTGATAAATCCGTGCCGAACGGTAAGCCACGTATTTTGAAGACCCGTTAGGCTTATATTTGATCGGGTTGGGCAAAACCGACGCCAGCACGGCGGCTTCATGCGGACCAAGCGCAGCGGCGCTCTTTCCGTAATGTTTCCGGGCGGCTGCTTCAATGCCGAAAATCCCGTCACCCCATTCCGCAACATTCAAGTACAACTCCATGATCCTTTTCTTGCTTAAATTACGCTCCATGCGCCACGTCAGAATGGCTTCCTTTAATTTTCGGATAGGACTTTTGGAGGGAGAAAGATATAGATTTTTTGCCAGTTGCTGCGAAATGGTGCTTCCACCGACCTTGAATTTCTTTTTGGCGATGTCTTTCTCCAACGCTTTTTGCATAGCGTCGAAATCAAAGCCTTCATGAGACCAGAACTTATCGTCCTCGGCTATAATCACGGCTTTCATCGCATAAGGCGATATTCTGGTCAGCGGAACCCATATTTTTGTAATGTTCTTTTTGATTCCCTGTCTTTGCCAGACCTTTTCCCTGTATTCCATAAAGGCCGTCTTGGGCGGATGACTTTTCCTTAAAGAGGACACGTTGGGATAAATAAAATAACGCCCCACATCTACAACAAAAAACGTTAGGATTAACAACAAGGTTATCGAAATAATTTTCCAAATCAGCCGCATAACAATCCTTTTAAATTTTTATGGCATGAACATTTATAAACAAACTTAAAATCCGTTCAGGCAGGCACTGCCATAACCGAAAATTAACATAAAATCCAATAATAATTTACCCGGGCCACAACGGATATTTATAACTAAAAATCAAGTAAATTTCATTACTTTCTGTAAAATAGCGCCCGTTTCCCGCAAAATAAATTTGACAGAGGGTGTTTTTTTTAGTAAGTATTTCGCCAATATGTGATTCGTCGTGTATTTTTATACAAAATACGCGGCAGGTGTGCAAAACAACACGTTACAAGTTTTTCGGTTAAAAAAATGATATTAAATCGAAATATGTACACCGTTAATAGGATAATACCCCCCATACAAAAGGAGGCATTTCATTATGAAACGGCAGATTCTCGTATTTTCAGGACTCTTTGTCCTTTTTTTGTTGTTCGGTCTTAGTGTCAACGCTTTTGCAACACATTATAAAGTAAGGAACGGAGACACTCTTTACAGCATTTCTAAAAAATTCAACGTTAGCGTCAATGAAATCAAGCAAGCTAACAATCTTCGAAAATCAACCATTAAAACCAATCAGGTTTTGAAAATCGCCCAGGCAAAAAAAGGAGCAACGAAATCCGTTGCTTCCTCAAAGCATACCTCTTCATATTACATTGTTAAACGAGGTGACACTCTTTCTAAAATCGCGAAAAGGAATCATATTCCGTTAAAGAAATTAATGGCGCTGAACGACAACGTTAATTCCAGGACAATCAGGGCCGGTCAGAAAATTCTTCTGGCTAAATCCACGCCATCACCCCATAAAAAAGCAGGAACTTCCGACAACCAGGCTGACAATATCATTGAAGATACGACGGAAAACGCCGACGTAAATGAAGATACGGATGCAGAGCAGGACTTTGATGCAGAAGAAGGCTTCTTCTCCCATGTTTTCAGTTTCGGGCAGGACGAATTTCTGGGAAAATGGAAAAGCACCAATGAAATGCAAAGGTTGATTAAAAAGGCGACCGGGTTTCTGGGTGCACCTTACAGACTCGGCGGCAATTCCAGAAGAGGAATCGATTGTTCCGCCTTTGTCCAGAAAGTTTACGGCAGTTTTAATGTCAAACTGCCGCGCGTCGCCCGCGATCAATCCAAAGTAGGCGTTGAAGTAGATATTGATGAACTGGTGGAAGGAGATCTGGTCTTTTTTCATACGAATCGCTCTTTCGGACATGTCGGAATTTACATAGGCAACAACGAATTCATCCATGCGTCGTCAAAAAGCAGACGGGTCCGTATTGACAGCATGGATCATCCTTTTTATCAGGAAAGATTTCAGCGGGCCGTCAGGATAAAAGAATTGCCCATGGGAGGCTAAATCATCGGATAATAACGATCGTGATATAATCATTAAAATACCTATGCATGCAAAAACAAAGGGCTTTGTGAAAATATTCCAAAGCCCTTTGTTTTTTATAAGTTCTTACCTTTTGCCAGTTGATTATCGATTCAGTTTATTATATAAGTTCGCGGCCGTAAATGCTTTATTCAGTTTAAAAAAATATAAACGGATCGGCAAATATTCACAATCCGCATGCTGGAGGGTATAAACATCGCAAGATTGTTCAGTTTATACCGTTGATAAAATTAACTTTTCTGTTCAAGGACGGGACAATGGGAAAAAACCTGGTGGAAAAAATTCTGGCGAAACATTTAGTCTCCGGCACCCTCAGCGCCGGTGAAGAAATCGGCATTAGCATTGACCAGACTCTGACTCAGGATGCCACAGGCACTATGGCGTATCTGCAGTTTGAATCCATGAACGTAGCCAGGGTAAAAACGGAGTTGTCCGTCAGTTACGTTGATCACAATACCATTCAGATCGGTTTCGAAAACGCAGACGACCACCTTTATTTACAGAGCGTGGCACAGAAATACGGAATTGTTTTTTCCCGGGCGGGCAACGGCATTTGTCACCAGGTGCATCTGGAACGGTTCGGCAAACCCGGAAAAACCATGATCGGCTCGGACAGCCACACCCCCACCTGCGGAGCGCTGGCGATGATCGCCATCGGCGCAGGTGGTCTGGATGTCGCCCTGGCCATGGCGGGGAAACCCTTTTATCTGATCTGTCCGACGGTTATTAAAATAAACCTGACCGGAAAACTCAAGCCCTGGGTCTCCGCCAAGGACGTCATTCTGAAAGTGCTGGAACTATTTACCACCAAAGGAAACGTCAATACAGTCTTCGAATACGGCGGGAAAGGGGTGGAGTCGTTAACCGTTCCCGAGCGCGCCACCATTGCCAACATGGGCGCCGAATGCGGCGTAACGACATCTGTTTTCCCCAGCGACAAAATGACGCGCCTTTTTCTTCGTTCACAGCGAAGAGAAAAGGATTTCATCGAATTAAAACCGGATAAAGACGCCAAATACGCCAAAGTCGTTAACATTGATTTATCTAAACTTGAACCGTTGACGGCCGGGCCGCACAGCCCGGATAACGTCAGCACGGTCAGAAAGATGAAGAAAATTGATGTGAACCAGGTTTGCCTGGGAAGTTGCACCAATTCTTCCTATAAGGATCTGGCTACGGTGGCCAGGATATTAAAGGGCAGGACGGTTCACCCCGGAATAAGTTTTATTCTGGCGCCGGGTTCAAGGCAGGTGCTGAAAGAATTGTCGAAAAACGGCTACTTGACCGATCTGATCTCCTCCGGAGCACGATTGATGGAAAACGCCTGCGGTTTCTGCATCGGCAACAGCCAGAGTCCTCAATCAGCCGCCGTATCGCTGCGCACCTCCAACCGCAATTTTCTGGGACGGTCCGGGACCATGGATGCCAATGTTTATCTGGTCAGTCCGGAAACAGCCGCGGCGGCGGTTATTACCGGTAAATTTACCGATCCACGCGATTTGAAAATGCGTTATCCCCGAATCACCCTTCCGAAAAAATTTACTATCGACGATTCGATGATAATGCGGCCGGACAAAAAAAAGAAGGACGTCGAAGTTATCCGCGGTCCGAATATCGGCATCTTGCCCCGCAGTCCGGAACTGGCCGATACCCTGCACGGACCGGTCACCATTAAGGTCGGCGATAAGATTACCACAGACCACATTATTCCGGCCGGTGCGCGGATGAAATACCGTTCCAATATTCCAAAATATTCCGAATTTGTATTTGAAAATGTCGATCCGACATTCGCCAAACGCGCCATGTCCATCAGACAGGACGGAAAACAAAATATGATCGTGGCCGGTCATTCCTACGGACAGGGTTCTTCCCGGGAACATGCCGCCCTGTGTCCGATGTACCTGGGCGTCCGCGCGGTGATCGCCAAGTCCTTCGAGAGAATTCACGCGGCCAACCTGATCAACTTCGGCATATTGCCCTTAACATTCTGCACGGAAAGCGATTACGATTATATTGACCAGGAAGATTTGCTGGAAATTACCGAAACAAAAAGAATAATCGCCGAAAATGGAAAGTTTATGATGAGAAACAAGACCAAAGGCACCGCGTTTTATGTCATCTGCACTTTGTCCGAGAGACAGAAGCAGATCATTCTGGCCGGAGGGGCACTCAACATCAGCAACACAAAATAACCGAAAAAGGAAATGTTCAGTTTTTTATGACAGAAAAAATTAAAGTTAAAACGACTGTCGTCGAAATGGACGGCGATGAAATGACGCGGGTCATGTGGCGAATGGTAAAGGATAAACTCCTCCTCCCCTATCTGGATATGACTATCGATTATTACGATCTGCACGTCAAACATCGCGATGACACGGATGATAAAGTAACCGTGGATTCAGCCAAGGCGATCATGAAATACGGCGTCGGAATCAAGTGCGCCACCATTACGCCCAATGAAGACCGGGTTAAAGAATACAATCTCAAAAAAGCCTGGAAAAGCCCGAACGGCACCATCCGCGCCATGCTCGACGGCACGGTTTTCCGGAAACCCATTTTGGTCAATAATATCAAGCCGAATGTTTCCTCCTGGAAGAAACCGATCATTATCGGCCGTCACGCTTACGGCGATGTTTACAGCAATGCGGAATTTGCCGTTCCCGCGGAAGGGAAGCTTGAACTGGTTTATACGCCTCAGGATGGCAGCAAGACCATCAGCGTGCCGGTTTTTAATTTCCCCGGCAAAGGAATTGCGCAGGTTAATTATAATCTGGAGCAATCCATATTGAGCTTTGCCCGGGCGTGTTTTGCTTATGCTTTGAGCGAAAAAATTGATTTATGGTTTTCAACGAAGGATACGATTTCAAAAATATACGACGCCGGCTTCCGCGAAATCTTCCAGCGGGAATTTGAAAAGAACTGGCAGGGAAAATTCCATGAGGCGGGCATCGAATATTTCTTCACGCTGATCGACGATGCCGTTGCGCGGATTATGAAAAGTGAAGGGGGTATGCTCTGGGCGCTTAAAAATTACGACGGCGATGTCATGTCGGACATGGTCGCTTCCGCCTGCGGCTCTCTCGCCATGATGACATCCGTGCTGGTTTCACCCAACGGCTGGTTCGAATACGAAGCCGCCCACGGCACCGTGCAAAAGCATTACTACAAACACTTAAACGGTGAAGAAACATCCAGCAATTCGATGGCGCTTATCTTCGCTTGGACCGGCGGTCTTCGCAAGCGCGGTGAAATGGACGGCACACCCAAAGTCGTGAGGTTTGCCGACACGTTGGAGGAAGCGGCCATTGCCACGGTTGAGCATGGAATCATGACCGGTGATCTGCTCGCGCTGGCCGAGAAAAAAGCTTCCAATAAAAAAGTCAACACCGAAGGATTCATCGACGCCATTGCCGCGACGTTACACGAAAAGCTTCGATAATGCGTTACACTGAAAATCAACTTCCCAATCTGCTTGATTTCACACTGGAGGAAACGGAAGCCTTCATTTCCTCGCTGGGGAAAGAAAAATTCCGCGCCCGTCAGATCAGGAAATGTATTTACCAGACAGGCGCCGTTTCTTTTGACAAAATGACCACTCTTTCCCGCGATTTCCGCAGTCGGCTTTCGGAAATATCACGCATCCACCGTCCGCAAATGATCAAAGTTCAGGAAGCCCGCGACGGAACAAAAAAAGCCCTGCTGCGTCTGGAGGACGGACTTTTTATCGAGACGGTGCTCATTCCGGGTAAGAATAACTGGACCATCTGCCTATCCACGCAGGCCGGCTGCGCCATGGATTGCCGGTTCTGCCTGACGGCTCGCCAGGGTTTCAAAAGAAATCTGCACCCGTCGGAAATCGTCGGCCAGCTGTTGACTCTGAAATATGATCTGCCCCAATGTCCTGAAATCAAGAACATCGTGATGATGGGCATGGGCGAACCGCTGGCCAATTATGAGAATGTCGTCAAGGCAATAAAAAATCTCATCTGTGATTTCGGCATGGGTTTTTCCAACCGCAAAGTAACCGTTTCCACCTGTGGACTGGCTCCGCAAATCATCCGCCTGGGCCAGGATATATGCATCAATCTTGCCGTATCACTCAACGCTCATGACAATGAAACCAGAAGCCGTTTGATGCCGGTTAATAACAAATATCCCCTGGACATCCTGCTGGACGCCTGCAAGAAATATCCGATGCCCGGCCGTCGATTGCTGACGTTCGAATATATTTTAATTGACGGCGTCAATGCTTCCGTGCGGGATGCCCAAAAACTGGCCGCTTTATTAAAAGATCAGCGTTGTAAACTAAACCTGATTGTTTTTAATGAATATCCGGGAACGGATTTTAGATCGCCGTCGTCCGAAACGGTAGAAGCTTTCCAGAATACCTTGATTGAAAGTCATTACACAACGATGCTCCGCGCAAGTCGTGGCAGCGATATTCTGGCGGCCTGCGGCCAATTAAGCGGAACACACGGCGTTTAATTCTTCTTTTCGTCCTGCTTCTCTTGCCGAAAAGCATTTTATCACCTCATCACATTTATCCATGCGCCGGCGGCCCGGGAAAGGCCGGTGCGCCGGATAAGATTGCCTCGTATCTTAATAAATGAGCGGTGGAATTTCCTCTTCCAAAAAATATTATTAGTGCTATGATGTGTCAAAATCATCAAAAACGCTCGACAGAACCGTTACGGAAGATCCTTTATGAAAACGCTTCATCTCGCAGTCATTATGCTTATAGCAGGCTTGTTTTTACGGCTCGATCATGCCTGGGGGGGCGACTGGATATCCCTGGGCTCAACGGCATCCGGTATAGAATATTACAACAACAGCGATATCAAAAAGTCGGGTAAAAACATTTTTCACGTCAGGACAAAAATAATCTATAATGAAAGAGGAAAAGTAAATCGGTTCTCTCTGCTTAAAAAAATGGGCAAATCGCCGGGAAACCCTTACATACTGAGTTATGAAATGAAATGGTCCGAATTGGACTGCGATCATAAAAAACATCGAATGTCCTCCGGCGGCATTTATGACAAAAGAGGCAACTTGATCGCTTCTCTGCCGAAAAACGCTACGGCATGGAGCGATATGATTCCCCGGTCCAATGAGGAGAAACTTAATAATATCGTTTGTGGCCGGGGCAATATTTCAAAAACAAACCCTCAAAAGGCAAGATCATCTATTCCTTTTTAAGAAGGTCAACGCATTCAGGATTAAATTTGCGCAGGAGATGAAACATTATGACAAGAAAATTTTCTTTATTGCTGACAGTGTTTCTTTTGTTTTCATGTGCCCAGATCGTGAGAAATCCCGTCAAATTTGACCAACAAGTCTATATCAACAATTACGACAAGATGTTTTCGGCCGCCGTCACTCAAGGCACCCGAATGTCTTACAAAATTGATTATCAAAACAAAGAATACGGCTTGTTGAAAATGAGTCGCAAGGTCGGCGTCAGCACGTACAGGATAACGGCAAAATTTGATGACGACGGGTTCACGATCAGTGGAGACATTGACACCGATATCTTTAACCCCTTTATCGGGGAAGATGCGAAAATCATTGAAGAGGCAATCCGGACCGCCGTCAAATGATTCTTGGCGTTTGAAACAAAAGCTTCTTTTTTATACGTTATGCACCGGAAATAATTTTCTCAGGAAATTTTCAGCAAAGCGTTATGAAACAAACAAGAGGTCGGGAAAAGAATCAAAAACATTATTATATTATCTGGGCAATCAGGTTATTGCTGATCATTTCAATATTAGCCAATATTGTTTTCATTACCCTGCATCTCCTGAGCGACGACCTCGTCACTAAAAAAGACATCATCGAAGAATTAAGCCAAAGGATTGAACTGCTTTTCTGGTCTTTTGTCACTCTGGCCCTGACTTTTTTACCGGACTACATCGAACATAAAAACATCCATCTTCCCCACCTCCTGGAAATCTTTATTGTCATTTTTATTTTTGCCGGTATCTTTTTGAGTGTCCGTTTTGAGCTTTATTATAATGTTTTCTGGTGGGATGATTTGCTGCACGCCGTGTCGGGAGTCATCATCGGATTTCTGGGATTTATTATTATCTACAAAATCAACAGCAAATACAGTATGGATGTCAGCCCTCTGCTGGTGGCTGTTTTTGCCTTTACTTTTGCGATCACCATGGGCGTCCTCTGGGAAATATTTGAATTCGCCATCGATTGGGTTTTCGGGACAACCATGCAGTCCTGGGATTTACCCCATGACACCACTCTCATCGGCCGGGCGTTTCAGGGCAGCGGCCTGCGCGACACCATGTCCGATCTTATCATTGACAGTATCGGCGCTTTGTCAACATCCATCATTTGCTACTTTCTCTATAAAGAGGAAAAGAAAAAAACGCTGGCGCTCATGCATGAAATATTTCCTGACGCTTAGAGCAACAAAATAAACCGCGGTCTGAATCTTGAACGAAACGTCTGTGCCATAAGCTATTTTTTCTGAAGTTTAAGGCATAAAATACTCGCGGCTGAGAAAACGACGGACCTTTGCAAAAAATCCTTGACAATCATTGGGTGTTTGTTTAGTACTCCTGAGTAAACACTCAGTGACGGACATTGTTTTCATGATATTTCCATGCTTATTTGCGTTTGAAATTTCGGAAACCCCCAAATGATCGGCAATCGACAAAATATCATTGACGCCACAGATCGGCTTCTGCAGACCCATGGTCTCGCGCGACTGACCACACGTGAAATAGCGCGGGAAGCAGGTGTCGCCGAAGGTCTGATTTATCACCATTTCAAAGACAAGGCAGAGTTGATCTTTGAAGTTATCGAAACCCGCGTACGTGAAACGAAAAACTATATGCAGAATCTGCCGCTGGAGGTGGGCAAAAACACACTCTCCAAGAATTTAGAAGATGTTTTGCTTTCAGTTTATCATGCTCACTATGAAATATCACCGATCATCTGCACTATTTTCGCCGATCAAAAATTACATGTTCGCATGCAGGAAATCGTGGAAGAACGGAATATGGGACCGGAATATGCCATCGATGGATTGGATGCGTATCTGGCTGCGGAACAGCGGCTGGGGCGGCTTTCGGATGCCGTTGACATTAAAGTCCTCGCCAAATGCCTGTGGATGATCAGCATCCAGTCCGCCATGCTTGACCGCTGGATGGGTAATGAATCTGATGAAACCCGCGTCGTCAAAGAAATCCGCGATTATTTAAAAACGCTGAAGATGGGCTTCGGGCCGCGCAAAAAGCAGAAAAAAGTAAAATTTAAAGAACAAAAATAAATAGGTCATATTTTCTTTATATTATGAAAGAGGTGTCTGATGAAAAGAAATAAGCAAGTCGTACCGTTGATCGCGGTGATCATTCTTGTAAGCTGTATAATGATAGGCGGTTGTGGAAAGAAAGAAAAAATGATTACTCCACCGGTTCCGGAAGTTGCTGTGGTGACGGTTCAGCCCCGACAGGTCATCACGACAACCGAACTGGCCGGCCGAACTTCCTCCAACTTGATCGCTGAAGTTCGCCCCCAGGTTGGCGGCATTATCCAGAAACGCCTGTTTACGGAAGGAGCCGATGTCCGGGCGGGACAACCTCTTTTTCAGATCGATCCGGCCATCTATCAGGCTGCGGTAAGCAATGCCGCTGCGGCATTGGCCCGTTCCGAAGCCCAGCTCACGACCGTTCAATTAAGAGCCAGCCGCCTGCGGGAATTGCTGGCCGAAAAAGCCGTCAGTCAGCAGGATTATGATGACGCGGCTGCGGCGCTGAAACAAACTCAGGCGGATATACAATACGGAAAAGCAAACCTCGAAACAGCCCGTATCAATCTGAAGTATACCACAATCACCGCGCCCATTTCCGGCCGTATCGGCCGATCCGGCGTGACGGAAGGCGCCCTGGTTACGGCGCATCAGCCCCTTGCTTTGGCGACTATTCAAAAGCTGGATCCGATGTATGTGGATGTAACCCAGTCCACGACCGATATTTTAAAATTGCGACGCAAACTTCAGGAGGGACAATTGTCCAGAAACGGCAAGAATCAGCAGCAGGTACAACTCATTTTAGATGATGGTTCGGAATATCCATTCAAGGGCAAACTGCAATTTCAGGACGTCACCGTTGATCCTACCACAGGATCGGTTATTTTGCGTATCGTATTTCCCAATCCGAAAGGCATGCTGCTGCCGGGCATGTATGTGCGGGCAATTGTCCAGGAAGGCGTTCATAAAAATGCCAT
>DAOPVC010000038.1:0-18697 GCA_035350895.1 Smithella sp.
CACAGATTCTGTCCAAAGTAGCCAAAAGTAAAGAAGCGTTAGACGCACTACACTAGTTTATTCTGTTATAGTCTATAAGCTTTAGCAAAAAGTTAACGATTTGTAATAGCGTCCGCAGGTATCACTATATCTGCCAAATCTTGAAGTAGTAAAATATTTTGAAATTGATCTCGTTTAGATATTATTACATGTTTATTCCTAAAAGCATCAATACAGGTAATTCTGTATTCAGGAATTGCTTTATCGTGAAGAGAGCTATCTCCAGCGAAAACAATCCAACCAAGTAAAGGTTTCCCAAATTCTACAGGAAGATTTTTTCTGTAGATTAGGTTATCAGAGAAATTCTTGATTTCAATTTTGTGACCTTCGGGCGAAAGAAATTCAAGATTCTTAATTGTATGTACACCATAGACTCTTTCAAGTCTTTGCCATTTACCATCTACAAGTGCTTCCATTTCGTAATCAAGGATATGTAATGCACTTCTACCTTTATTTATTAGATAGAGGTATGTGGTGAAAGTCGTGAGTTCTTTATTCGCAATGGTGGGATGTTTCATTTGACCAACCATGACCTGAAAAACTTGTCCTGAAATCTTCGGTACACTTGTATAATAATTATAAAATACAGTTGCCCAACCAGAAAATGCTATAATACATGTTATTGTATAAAGTAATATATTTTTCAATGATCCCTCCTTTCGAAAAAAATTAACAAATCTCTTAATTTACACACCCCAGTTATTTATTATATCCCCTCCGTTTTTATTTCCAACTTCTTCTTATGCCGATCAATCGCAAGAGCGATGAGTTTATCGAGAAGGTCGCTGTATTTCAAGCCGGTGGCTGCCCAGAGTTTGGGATACATGCTGATGCTGGTAAAGCCGGGCAGCGTGTTTATTTCATTGAGATAGAATTTGTTGTTTTTCCTGTCTAGGAAGAAATCCACCCGCGCCATGGAAGAACAGCCCAGCGTCATATAACCTTCCACAGCAATCTTTCTGATTTTAGCGGAAAGGGCTTTGTTGATTTTAGCGGGAATATTCAGCGCTGCCCCGTCGGGGTCAATATATTTGGCTTCGTAAGAATAAAATTCGTGACTCGGAATGATTTCGCCCAAAACCGATCCGGCGGGTTTTTCATTTCCCAAAACGGCGCATTCGATTTCGCGGCAATCGATTGCCTTTTCAATCATAACGCATGTGTCGAACTGAAAGGCGAAGTTCATCGCTTTTGCAAGTTCTTCCTTTTTCTTCACTTTTCTGACGCCCATGGAAGAACCGGCGCAAACCGGCTTGACAAAAAGCGGCAGCCCCAGTCTGGACAGCGCTTGTTTCATAATGACTCTGTTATTCTCCTTCCAGTCCTGTTTGTTTACGGTGACAGAAGGAACGATGGGAATGCCTGCCTCATGGAGCAATCTCTTGGCAACGTCCTTGTCCATGCCGACCGCCGAACCGATCACATCGGCTCCTACATACGGCACCATCGCCAGCTCCAAAAGCCCCTGCAGGGTGCCGTCTTCACAGAACGTTCCGTGGATCACCGGGAAAACAACATCCACAACCACTTCCCTGTTCTTATTTTTAATATCGTAAAGATGCAGTTTGTTCTTCTGCTCGAAATGGTTGACCAACCACATGCCCTTTTTTTTCAGCGCCATTTTTTTGCCGAAATCCTTATCGGGAATAATTTCCGGCTTTTCCTGCACGTACCAGCGGCCGTCTCTGTCGATGCCGATCGCTGTCACCTTGTACTTCTTGCGGTCCAGGGCGGCAACCACTGAAGCGGCGGAACAAAGCGAAACGTCATGCTCCCCCGAGCGGCCGCCGTATAAAACGCCTATTCTTATTTTTACCGTCTTTTTCAAACCTGTTTTTCCAGCCATATTGATCCTTTCGATGGAAGCGCTTATTTGTCTTATAATTTTCAAGAGTTATACGCCTTGAGCGATAAAATTGTCAATTTAATTTTGCGATTCATGATTTTCGACTTTCTTTTTTTAACCAGCAGACGCCCTGAACGAGAGGTCTTGACATCCATAATTTCTATCAATATATTACGGACGAACTGAAAATACTTGCGGTGATTTATGCCCCTTTATTTTAACGCGGCGCAAATGCCCGTGACAAAAAAAGCTTTTAACGATGCCGAAAATCTGGTATCGCGTCAGTTCAGATTGAGCGATGCAGACTTCAAAAAGAATAGATATGAAGTGAAAACGCTCGCTTATCTGGATGAGCAGGAAATCAAAGACGGGACGTTCGCTCATCTTTGCAAATATACGTATGAAAGACCGGATGGCCTGGCAAGTCGCAGCGAGAAGGTCTTTAATTTTTACAGAATCTGTTTGCAGGACAACATCATTCTGGACGCCGTGGAAAGGGCCAATCCGTTTATCAAACTCAGCCCCCTGATGCTTTACATCGCCGTTCATGAATTGATCCATGTTCTGCGTTTCAGTCAGGGCGAGATTGATTTTGACGCCGGTGTGGAGGAAAAGGAAAAAGAAGAGGTCATTGTCAACAATTTGACGCGCGCGGCTCTGCTGCCTGTTAAAGGCTACGATCTGGAAATCGTTTTGGACTGCTTCAGCAGTCATTTTAAAAATTTTGATTCGTTCAATTAACGGAGGTAAGTTTTTAATATGCCTATTTACGAATACAAATGCCAGAAATGCGGGAAACAGTTTGAAGCATTTCAGGGAATCACCGATCCGGAATTAAAAACCTGTAAATTCTGCAAAGGGAAAGTGCATAAAATGATGTCCCTTTCCTCTTTCAGTCTGAAGGGTTCGGGCTGGTATGTAACGGATTACAAAGGAAAGAAACCGGGCGCCGCAGCCAGGAAAGCAAAATCTGAAACAAGTGAAAGTTCGTCCGTTACCGAAACGCCCAAAACCGATAACACCAAATCCAGCGGCGATAAGGCATAAAGAAAAACCGACGCCAACGCTCTTCGGGTTTTTCCAACAAAATTAAGGAGTGGCCTTCGGTTCATACATCACTCTATCTCTGCCGTTTTCTTTGGCTCTGTACAGCGCAGCATCGGCTCGGTTTATCGCCTGCTGAATGTCTTCGCTGGCCTGATATTCCGTCACTCCGACGGAAATAGTCATTCTGAAATCAGCAGGCATATTTTCAAACGTAAGGTTTTTTACCAGATTTCGGATTCTGTCGGCGCAAATCGTGGCCTGCTCCTTTTCCACGTTGGTCAGAATGAGAATGAATTCCTCTCCGCCGTATCTCGCAATATGGTCAATGTTGCGCAGATTTTTTTGAGTTTCCTGAGCCACGGTTCTTAAAACAACATCACCGGAAGCATGCCCGAACGTATCATTAACCCGTTTGAAATGATCCAGATCGAAGATACAGATGGAAAAAGGATGAATGCCCCTGTCCACCAGGGCTTTTTGGTTTTCCAGAATTTTAAACATCTGACGCCGGTTGAACACCTGTGTCAGGTCATCGATAATTGCCAGCTTTTCAATCGTCGCCAGCGCGCGGGATACCTGGGACCTCAGCCTGGTAATGTATCCGCCAACCAGAGAAAACCAGGGGAGCACCACCGCAAGCACCGCAACGCTCAAAAGATCCACGGTGTTGACCAGTTCGGGATTCATTTTGTAAAGAATTAATAAGACCAGCGAATAATTGATCACGGCAAAAGCGGAAAGAAAAAGAAACTGCCAGACATTTAATCTGAAGAGTCCGAAAATAAAAACAACCAGATACGTCAGAAGAACCAGAGGCCTCATCGTGTCGGCGTAATACGCGATGACCATAACCCAGAATGTGGCAATAATCATCTGCAACAGGGTGAGGCTGGGATCTTTGAACTTCTTGTTCAGGCCGCTTCTGATCAGCGCGTATATAAAAATGTTACAGGCAAAAATTCCCAGAGACGCAATAAAAAGAATTTGAATGGTTCCTCTGACCATTTGTCCCTGCGAATAAAACAGGACGCAAATGGCGAACCACATCAGGTAAGACCCCAATGCCATGAAAAAACGCTTTAGCCTTAATGTCTGGTTATGATCGTCTTCCGGCAAGATAGTGAACATTCGAATCCCCCTGTGATTCCAATATTCAGACAAAACCTTCTTTGTACATTATATAATCCTTAAAGCCGTTCACTGTCAAGGTGCGAATAATACTCAAATAAGTCGGCGCTTTGTGTTTAGGGCACAATCTTGAAATAGGGCTGCAACTCCTTGCATAATTCTTCCGGAACAGTCGGGCAGATAATTTCATTATGCAGCTTTTCGAAATAATTCAAATCGCTCGTTCCCAGCGGATAGACGGCAAAACGGGGAACGATTTTCCCCTGAACGCAGAAATAGTTATTGTTGGTCATCGTTGCATACAAGGATAAGTTGAAGCTGATGAAGTTGTTGGTATAAAGATAGGCGAAGACGCGGGACAGCCCGGTCAGCAATTCGTTGAAGTTGGATTCAGTCAAATCGAACAAGGATGTCTTTTCGCGGAAATAAAAATCTATTTCACCGGCCATACCCTTCGGAGCGAAACTGGTCAGCCAGCAAATAGCGCCCGTGTCGGCGATAAATCGTTTATCCGCTTTCTTCTCCAGAGCGATCAAGTTATGCCACAAATTGTCCCCATTGGCATTCGCGGCGTAATTCTGCGCACTGGATAAAAGTTTCTGCATGAAACTGGTCGGTCGGTAACCGGCAATCGTCTGCAAATGCGGATGAATCAATCCGCCGCCGGCCGGCGGCATGTAATTCCAGTTGATGGAACAATATTTGTAACCGAGATTCAATTCGACCGCTCGGTGAAAATAATCGCGGCATACGGCAAAGCCATCCCGCATATATTCCGGGGTCAGTTCATTCATGGCGACAAAATGACGCAATGAGAAAATTGCCACGTTGTTGTTCTGATCGTAAGGAAACGAATTGGGGAAAAGGCAGGCTTCCCCTTTTTTAAAGTTTCCCGCTTCAACAATGCTGGACGTAAACCGCGGGGTGGTTTTTTCAAGAAGATCGGCGCAGAAAGGGCAAAGCGACTCCGGCGATTTTTCCAGATAATCATCGAGATCCGGTTTCTGGGCAATGCGCATACGATAAGGCAGAATACGGCTTGCGACGCCGGTAATTTCATCGTACCGCGATTCAATGGTTATCTTTTTTTCCTGATATTCATTGAACGGATCAAGATAATACCCGGTGGTGATTTCTTTTTTGAAGCCCAAATCTCTCATAATATTCCTTTCCTTGCCGATTTCGTATGTTATTTTTTTCCGAAAACCGTTCGGGGTTCCTTTCGCAGGCTTTGCAAAATAAATCTTTCAACATTTTTTCGGGAGAGATCGCCGCCGAGATTTGCTTTTAACACATCCAGAGAAACCTCCATCCGCGCGGCGCTTCTGTGGCCGCCGCCTTTGCCAATCAACCCGAAAGCCTTCTGCGCTATCGCGCCGCAGTTTTGTCTATAGCCGTCGCCGCGAAAAATAATAATTAACCGGTCGCCGACGATTCCAGCCACTACCACGTAATAGGTGCCGATCAAATGAAGGTAAAAGTCGGCTATCTGGACGCAGACATCCGCGCTTTCGACACTGTCCAGGAAACAGACCCGTCGGCCGCGAAAATTATTCATGTGATAATAAGCGTAATTGAAATATTTCAAAAAACGGTCGGGGGTCTGATTCAGCTCGATGCGGCGGATCAACTGCATATTGGCGTATTTTGCGTGATAAGTATAGGCTTTGATATCCTCGATCATCGTGGCTCGATCGAAATTATCCGTATCCGTCTTGATGCCGTAAAGCAATGCCGTGTGCAGGTTGCGGGGGATCTTAATGCGGGAACAAAGCAGGTATTCGGTCAGCATGCTGGACAACGCCCCGTAGCCGGACCGGATGTCCGCCAATTCGGCGCTCCATTGCCCTTCATAAGGATGATGATCAAAAACAATCTGCGGCCGGATAAATTTTAACGAATCATCAAAAAAAGACGGCTGAGCATCCAGCAGGGCAATCAAACGATAAGCATTACACTCTATCTGATTGATCAACTGAATACGGACATGCATGGAGGACGCAAACGCGATATTTTGCTGCCGGACTAACGGCTCGGTGGATACGAAAACGCTTTTGGAAAGCCCTTTGGTTCGCCGGACAATTTCCATCAGTGTCATGGCCGATGCGATGGCATCAGGATCGGGACTCCCGTGCATCAGCAGCAGCAAAGAATCACCGGGTTGAACCATCTCCATCAGCTTTTTAAAATTCAGCTCGGTCTCTTTTTTAATCGGAACGGATCCTACTTTCATGTCTCCGGCGTGATCAGATGCCGGTTGCGCCTCCTTTAGCAAACAAATATTTTACCGGGATGATCTTGGATAACTTCACCGATAACAGCGGCACCGGTTATTCCCGAAGCCCGCATTGTCTCCACCAGGTTTTGCGCCTTGTCCGCAGGCAAACTGAAAAATAAACCTCCCGCCGTTTGCGGATCAAACAACAAATCGAAAAGCCAGTCCGGACAGGATTTTTCTTTCACAATCTGATTCATGCGAAAATCCCGGTTACGGTAAAGACCGCCGGGCACAAAACCGGTTTCCATCAGATCACGCACTCCGTCGAAAACAGGCAGCGCCGAGGAATGGATCCGCAGGCCGACAGCATCCCCTTCAATCATCTCGCAGGCATGTCCCAGCAAACCGAAGCCGGTGATGTCAGTACAGGCATGGATGTCGCCGGCGGCAACCATCATCTCGGAGGCTTTTTTGTTGAGACTGGTCATCATGGAAACTGCCTGCCTGATTTGTTCGGCAGACGCTTCCCGGGCTTTTATGGCCGTGCTGATGATGCCCGTACCCAGCGGTTTTGTCAGAATCAATTTATCGCCGGCTTTTGCGCCGCGGTTATACAACACCTTGTCGGGATGAACAACGCCGGTCACGGAAAGGCCGTATTTGATTTCGTTGTCTTCAACGCTGTGCCCGCCAACCAGCAACACACCGGCTTCACGCATTTTATCCAAACCGCCGCGCAGGACGTCCCGCAATATGGATTTATCCATCGTCTTGATCGGGAAGCAGACAATATTCATGGCGGTCAGGGGTTTCGCACCCATGGCGTAAATGTCATTGAGCGCGTTGACGGCGGCTATCTGGCCGAAGACGAAAGGATCGTCAACCGTGGGGGTAAAAAAATCGACTGTTTGAACCAGAGCAAGATTAGAGGAAATTTTATACACACCCGCGTCCTCCGCGTGTTCAAATCCGCTCAGCAAATTCGGATCCTGAATCAGCGGCAAATCGCGCATGATTTCCGACAGGTCGCCCGGACCGATTTTACAGGCTCAACCGGCGCTCTGTACGGTCTCGGTTAAACGGATCACGTTTTTTTCTTCCATTCTTCCTCTTTCATTTTTTTACAAATATTTACCTGAGTATTCACCAAGCAGCTTTTAAAGTATAAGGACAACAATTCTGCATGTCAACGAAATCTTCACCCTCAAAAACATCTGCGATGATGATTACATCGGATAAAAGCCTGATTTTCTTATAGCAGTCTTTTTCCCCTTGCCGCCTGCCTCTTGTCCCTTGTTTCCGCTCTTCACCATTCACCATTCACGATTTACCAATTAATCGTACCTTTTGAGTTCAAATATTTTTTTATCCTGTTTGGAAACGATATGATAAAAGCGATCTTGAGGAATATAAATATAGGGGACATCGTCTTCGCGCCGGTAGAGGAAGTGAGACAAAATCATGCGATTAACCGCCTGATGACCGACAATCATAATATTACTGGCGTGCCGGTTCAGGAAAAAAGCCTTTTTGATTCCTTCCATAATGCGGGGTTTCATCAGCGCGTAACTTTCGCCATCCGGGTAAACATAATTGTATTTATCCGCGCCTCTCTTTTTGAAGACCTGCGGGAGTTTTTTTTCGATATCCTCATAAGTCATTCTTTCGCAGATTCCCGCATTGATTTCATCAAATTCCTTAAGCGGAATAATTCGGCAGTCGTCCTGCTGCGAACCGATGAGTTTCGCCGTATGAATCGTTCTTTGTTTTGAACTGGTGAAAATATAAGAAATTTTCTTTTTCCTGAAAAAACGTCCCAGCGCGCTGGCCTGTTTGAGGCCTTTGGGGGTTAAAGAGGGATCTCCGCCGATTCTACTTTCCACATTATATTCCGTCTGCGTATGGCGAATCAGAAAAAGATTTTTTACTTCATCCGTTACAAGATAGTCTCGCAAGCGTTCGTAATAGGGAATCACGTCGCTGTGTTTTTCATCAATAATCATTTTTTGCAGGGTGTCTATACGGATATAATTTCTTTCCACTTTCAACGGTGAGTAAATCATCCGATAATAATCAATTCGTTTTAGGAATTCTTTTGCCGCCCTGTCTTTGAGATGAACAAATTCAGGAAGTCTTATTTTTTCCTGAATGCTCATTTTCAGTATGTCGTCGTCATCGTTGACACACTCAATAAAGAAGAGATCATGATCATTGAGGTTTTTTTCAATTAAAACACGCCGCTCACGACCGGCGTTGGTCGCATCCAGAATCGCAATCTTCCCGTGGCCACGCAAGTATTTCTTTGCCCGATCCATATTCATTAAGGCGAATTTCTTTCTTAATTCCAGCGCGGCGGTATTTTCCGGAGAATAAAATTCCGAGCTGGATGTTTCCAACTGGGGCAAATAAAGCCTGCGCAAATTGCCGTTGTTGAATATTCGCGTCGGGATGCCTTCCTTGAGAAAATAATCTCTCAGGCGTATGGCCAGAGTAGATTTCCCCCTCGCGGGAAGCCCCATTAAGACAATGTATAATTTTTCGTCATTCATATAATATTGTTTTTTTATTCTCCTGTGAAAAGAAGTATAGGGTGATTAATTTTTTAAGTCAATCGGTGATCTGGAGATTTTCGGCCTGCGACAGCCTGAACGGACGGGAGAATATTTTAAATTGATTTTTTGATCTAAATAAGTTTAAAAGTTTCAAGATAATAATAAGGTTATCATTATGCGTATTGGCTATTACAGCACAAATCACAATTTAAAACATGTTACAGACATCGTTCCCTTTGACGGCAAGGTTTCTTTTAAGGAAGCTCTGCTCAAGGGCCAGGCCCCCGATGAAGGCCTGTTTATGCCGGATACCATTCCGCAACTCTCTCTGAAAGATATTCAGAGAATGAAAGGCAAACCATACAGCGATACGGCGCTGCTTGTTGCTCAAGCGTTTCTGGCCGATGAATTTCCACCGGAAGTTCTGCAAAAAGTAGCGATAGATTCCTATAATTATCCGGTTCCTCTGGAAGAAGTGAGACCGAAAAACTATGTGATGCGTCTGGATCAGGGGCCGACTGCTTCTTTCAAGGATTTTGCCGCGCGCCTGATGGCGCGCTTGATGAGCCATTGCCGTCCGAAAGGCGAAAGGCTTAACATTCTGGTGGCTACATCGGGCGACACCGGCAGCGCCGTGGGTGAAGCCTTCAAGGGCGTAACAGGAATCGACGTTACCATCTTGTATCCCGAAAATGAAGTCAGTGGCATGCAGAAAAAACAGCTCGATACGATCGGACAAAACGTGCAGGCGTTGAGCGTTGCCGGCAAATTCGACGATTGCCAGAATCTGGTTAAACAGGCTTTCTCCGATTCGGATTTAAACAAATTTAATCTGACCTCGGCCAATTCCATCAACTTTGGCCGGATTCTCCCGCAGATCATCTACTACGTCTACGCCTACGCCCAGCTTGCCGAAAACGGGGAACAGGCTATTTTTTCCGTGCCTTCCGGAAATTTCGGCGACGCTCTGGGCTGCGAATACGCGAGGAGGATGGGACTGCCGGTGGCCAAACTGATCATGCCCACCAATGAGAATGATGAATTTCCGATTTTCATGGCCACAGGTAAGTATCGTAAAGTGTCCCCATCACGGGCGTGCATTTCCAACGCGATGAACGTCGGACATCCCAGCAATCTGGCTCGTTTCTTTGATTTGTACGGCGGAACCGTGGACCGTGCGGGACAAGTTCACAACTATCCGGACATTGAGGAAATGAGAAAGCATATCTTTGCAGTCAGTGTGACGGATACACAAACCAGAGAAACCATCAAGAGCGTCTATAAACGCTACAACGTCGTTCTGGAACAGCATGGCGCCGTGGGCTGGGCTGGACTGGAAGCATATTTAAAAACTGTACCCCAGCAAAAGTTGGCCATTTGTCTGGAAACGGCACATCCGGCTAAATTCCCGGAAGAGATTCAGAAGATGCTGGGATTAACCATACCATTGCCGGAAAGCATGAAAAATCTCGATAAGAGAACGGGCAGCGCCGTTGCCATGACCAACAATTACGACGATTTCAAATATTATTTGCAGAAGCATTTGATGATTAAAGCATAGCCGATCTCTTTTGAAACCATGCATTATGCCGGCAACCAGAGTGGGAAGATTCTCTTTTGCCGAAGAGATGAGAATGCTATCCGGCTTCGATACCCTTCTAGCCGCAAAGATGCCGAAAGCCTGAAATGGGAAATCTATGGAGGCTGGAATGTGTGACCCCCGCGGGCAAGGATTGTTCAAATCATCGACAATGCGGTGCGATTCACAAAATTCCGACTTCTTTTGAAATGCCCGTAGCATCAACGATGCCGTAATTTCTTTCTTTAAAGAACAATGCGTGGCGCGATGATCGTCCCACCTCGGGGGGGATAAAAAGTCCGGATATTATGCATCAGCAATAAAAACAACAGAGGGTGAATTATGGAATATAAGATTATTTCCAGCAACGCATGGTCAACGGAAACGGCGATCAAAGTTTTAGAAAAAAAGGTCAACGATTTAATAAAAGAAGGATGGGAACCGATAGGCGGTCTTATTATAAATGTCGTCAACGGCTATGTTTACCAGTCGCTTATAAAAAAATAA
Organism: Smithella sp.; assembly: GCA_035350895.1. Taxonomy (GTDB): domain Bacteria; phylum Desulfobacterota; class Syntrophia; order Syntrophales; family Smithellaceae; genus Smithella. Next base: position 10,917 of record DAOPVC010000038.1, read on the forward strand.
GCGGTTGTGTGTAAGACATAAGCAGCCATCGTGGTTAATTGCGATACCATAGCTTGAAAATAACCAAGCAAGACTTTATTTCAGAAATTTACCCTCAATCAAATCAGCGATACTTTGGATGTCGTTGATGTCGAAGCAGGGAACGCCGGCATCGAGTTTTGTATCGGAAGCGATGGCCAGCAGGTTGTCTTCCTTGCCGCATAATAATTCGCGTTTCAATTCCGAACGGAAGACTTCGATTTTAGGAAAAGGGTTTCCCTTGTAACCTTCGGCAAGAACGACGTCGGCGCCCTTGATATATTTATCCCTGATTTCACCGAGTGTCTGATCCCGTTCGAGATCTTCAATCAGAGCAACCCGCGTGGGACAGGCAATCACAGTCGCGCAGGCGCCGGCTTTTTTGTGCCGCCAGCTGTCTTTGCCTTCATGGTCGATATCAAAGCCGTGCTTGTTGTGCTTGATGGTCGCGACGCGATACCCTCTTTTAATCAGTTCGGGAATCAGTTTCTCCACCAGGGTGGTTTTGCCCGAATTGGATTTACCGACGATGGATATGAGCGGGACAGTCATTTTCACCATTTTCCTTTCAATCAACGCATTGCCTTGTTCACTACATCCTGGTCGAAATAATTACAAGACATTCCCGCATCCACCACAATACCGGTGGCGTTAATGCCGCCGGAGGCAGGCGACAGCAGGAACAAGACCGTGTTGGCCACTTCTTCGGTTTTAAGCGCGGCCTTGCGCAGCGTCAACTGCTCGGCAAAAAGATAATTGTTCACATATCCCGGAATACCGGCGGAGGCCGACGTCTTCAAAGGCCCGGCGCATACCGCATTGACACGGGCTTTGGACATTTCGGATAAGGATTTTGCCAGAAAAGCCACCGTCGCGTCGAGCGCGGCCTTGATCGGTCCCATGTACCCATAGGCGGTTGCCCGCGTATTGCTGATGGATATGGTGACAATGGAAGCATTGTTTTCAAAAGAATTTTTCAGGGCATTGGCGACGGCTACCAGCGAGAAACAGGAAATGTTGGTCGCCTGCAGAAAATCTTCCGCTTTGGTTTCATGAAACGGCTTGAGGCCTTCGCTGTAATTGGCAAAGGCGATGGAATGAACAAAACCGGCGAGTTTGATATTATTATTCTTAAAATATTCTCCCAGCCGATTGATGCTGTCGGATTTTTCAACATCGCAGATTAAAACAGCGCTGTCGGGGAAAAGCTTTTGCGCTCTGTCTTTATTTTCTTCATTTTGAACGGAAAAAATCACCTGCGCCCCGTTTTCGATCAGACCCTTGGCCACAAAAAACGCAACGCTCTTTTTGTTGGCCACACCGGTCACCAGAAATGTTTTTCCTGACACTTGCAGAAAGTCCATATCAACCTCTCCTATTGCTCCGGCGGAAGAAGCGCCGCCTGAAAAATAATTTTTAAAATGAGTTTGTCTCCGATATGAATCGTACCACTCATATAATAAGCGTTATCCACCTGATCATCAAGGGCAACCTTCATGGTTAACGTATCGCCCGGACGGGCGAAATTTTTAAATTTAGTATCTTTAATCCGGGTGACGACACCCAGGCCCGGCTGATGGCTTGCTCCCATTAAGATGGCTCCGGTCTGAAAGCAGGCTTCGCACAACAAGACGCCCGGCATGATGGGATTGCCGGGGAAATGGCCCTGAAAAAAATATTCATCGGCTCTTAAGGTTCGTTGGGTTGTGATGGAACGACTGTCTCTGCAGATAATTTTATCGACAAAAAGAAACGGCGGACGCTGCGGCAGGGCAGCCAGAACGTCTTCCATTACAGACCTCCGGCAACGGTAATGGTTGTTCCGGTAATATAAGAAGCTTCGCGGCTGGCTAAAAACAAAACCGCGTGCGCCACTTCCTGTACCTTGCCGAAACGTTTGAGCGGAATCATTTTCAAGTATTCCTTGCGCTGCTCTTCGGGGAGATCCCCGATGAGCTCCGTATCGATAAATCCCGGAGAAACACAGTTGACGGTAATGCCTTTTTTAGCGACTTCTTTGGACAAGGATTTCGTGAGTGCGAGTTGGCCGGCTTTGGATGCTGCGTAGTTGGCCTGTCCCTGAAATCCGATATCCCCGCCCAGCGAACTGATGTTGATGATGCGTCCGAAGCGACAGGACATAAAGCGCGGAATAATTTCCCGCGACATATAAAACGTTCCGGTCAGATTAACTTCCAGAACTTTATTCCATTGTTCATCGGTCATTAACGCCGTTATCGCGTCCTGCCGGATACCCGAGTTGTTCACCAGCACTTCCAATGAGGGATATTTTTCATCTAAATATTTAAAAAGTTCTTTAACTGATTGAGAAGATGATACATCATATTTTTGAATATTCAGCCTTGAAGCGTATTGTTCGTTTTTATTTTTAAATTCATTGGCGGCAGTATCATTGGAAGAATAGGCAGCGATCACCGTTGCGCCGGCCTGCAGAAAAGCCTCGGCGATACCCGCTCCGATCCCACGGGTTCCACCGGTAACAATAACTCTTTGATTGCTGAAATCAAACATAAGACACCTCACCCTAATTTGTCTAAATAACCTTCCACTTCATAGGACTGAATGACACCGTAATTGGCGGCGCCCAGCCAGCCGGACATGATAATGCCGACCGATCCGGTATGAAACAGACCGCTGATTTCATGATGCAGTTTCATGGAAATGTCCAGGCCCTCGTGTTTGGTTCCGAACGAGGAACCTCTTTCATGATGCGTATATCGTTTGATTGTCAATGGCGTTGCCGCCTCGACGTAGTCAATTTTTTGTCGGATGCCGGGAATAATTTTTTCCAGACTCACCAGCGTCGCCTCAATCAATTCCTGCTTCTTTTGCTTATAATCTTCTTTGCTTAATTCTGCCCAGTCTTCATAGCGTGCGTTGGTGGATGCAACGATGGTATATCCGGCATTTTCCAACTGGGGCCGCAGTCGCGGATAGTAAAAGGAGAACGTCCGACTGGTGGTGTTCATGGACAGCAACTCATCGGTTTCAAATTCTTTTGCTTCCGAGTAGAAGATCAGATCGCCGATATCCTCAATCGTTTCTCCCTGCCTGATTCCCATATACACCTGGCAGGAGCTGGTGTTGAGCCGGACTTTTTTGACCCGGTCCATAAATTCCGGCTTAAAATTATTTTCTCCCGCCAGACTAAAAATGGTGCCGATGAGATTGCCGTTGGAAAGAACCGATTTGGAAGAAATAAACTCGCCGCCGAGCATGACTCCCCGGCAAACATTGCTTTCGACCACAATTTTTCCCACGTTTGATTTCAGACGAATATCGACATTATTTTTCAGAAGCTCCTCCTGCATCATCCCGATGACCAGGTCGGTTCCGCCCTGAAACGTATAAACGCCTTTGCTCATGAAATTGGAGAAAACGATTCCATAGGTCATTGCCGGATCCTCCAGCGTCGATCCATTGGCGTACACAATCGGCTCAATTAAAAAGCGATGCACGTCTTTTCTGCCGGGAAAGAAACTCTCCAGCAGTTCGCCGTTAGTCATTGCCTTGTTGTCGTAGTAATTCATGTTCAGGACCAGATTGAAAAAATTATCCACCTGCTCTCTGGGCACTTTGAAATAATGAATGAGCTTGCCGGTGAAATCTTCCACCGTATAATCCGTCTCCAATTGGTACATGGGATTGATGAAACGCATTCTTTTAAGTTGAACGATTTTCTCCGCTATCGCTCTGTTCCAATACTTGCGGCAGGTTTTGATCATCCCCACCGGAAATCCATGCAACGACACATCAAAAATATGTTTCTTGCGATAAAACCAGGTAGCAAAGCCACCAAGTTTATCGTGCGACTCCAGGATTAATACTTTTCTTCCGTTTTTGGCCAGTTTGTTGGCGGCGGTCAATCCCCCCAGTCCGCCCCCGATGATGATGACATCGTAGTGTTGTGTAATTTTATCGTTTTTATTTAGAAGCATTGATTCCCCTCTCTGTTGTAAGATCCAGCGCCTGCTCTATGGATATTTTCGGGGCATAATCGAAATCGTTTTTCGCTTTTTCATGGGAAAAATAATGGGAACGGGAAAACTGCAGCGCCACAAATCGTGTCATCGGCGGTTCTCCGTTAATCTTAAAAAATCTGTACCAGGCTTCGAACAGGCCCCCCATGTTCAACGCCACTTTTTCGGGAACTCTTTTTGTGATGGGAGAAAGATTATATCGCTTCAGAATCTTGTTGATAAAATCCCAGAGCACGACCGGCCGTTCCTGACCGATGAAATAAGCCTGCCCCGCCGGCGCAGATCGGGGAGATAATTTTTCAAAAGCAAGAATATGCGCGTCAACAGCATTTTGAATATAGGTGACATCCACAAGATTCTTGCCGGTTCCGACTATTTTCAGCCTACCCTGCCTTGCCGCATTGACCAGCCGCGGGACGAGATGCGGATCGTCCGGACCGATGATCTGGTGGGGCCTCAGAGCGACGGTGCATAATGTTTCGTCATTCGACTGCAAAACCGCCTGCTCGGCCAGCGTTTTGGTCCGGGAGTAGTCATTATAAAATTTCCGGGCATAGGGTTTGGTCTCGTCGGCTCCCAAAATATCATTGCCGTCGAAAACAACGCTGGGTGTGCTTGTATAAATCAGTTTTGTTATGCTGTTGGCGCGGCACGCCTTGATTACATTTTCAGTGCCGACAACATTCGTCCTGTAATAGTCTTCGTATTCACCCCAGATACCGACGCGTGAGGCGACATGAAAGACCGCATCCATTCCCCGGAATGCCGTCATAACATCGGAAGCGTTTTGCAGATTGCCGCAAATGGTTTCAACGCCCATGGCCTGCAATGGCGAATGATTCCTGCGGCTGAAGTTCCAGACCTTGTGTCCTTTGGACAGCAAACCGTTTGCCAGGTTTCTTCCCAGAAAACCTCCCGCTCCGGTAACGATAATGTTCATATTCTCCCCCGGGCAACGTCATCGGCCAACTTCAAACGGTCGATCTTGATATTGTGCCGGACATCGACAGGAAAGCTGTCGCAGAAATGGACTGACGTTATCGGCGCTGTCAATGGATTCTTTCCGGCCAGATTCAACAATTCTTTTTCCAATTGTTTCCGGTCAAGCTTCCGGCCCGTCGAATTTCTTTCAATGACAATCGCGGCCGACTGCCTGCCTTTTTCTCCGATTCCGACCAAGGCCGAACGTCTGACACCGTCATGCGTGTTAAAAATCGCTTCACACATGACCGAACACAGCAATTCTCCCGATACTGTTTCGACGCGGTGCGCTTTTCTTCCGCAGAACCAGAGTCTTCCTGCATCATCGATATAGCCGAGATCGCCCATTCGATGCCAAAGCGATGCGCCGTCTGTAATTTTTGCCTGAGCTGTTTCCTGCGGAGATTGATAATACGCGGCGGTGACCATGTCGCCTTTGACAATAATTTCTCCGATCTGATGCAGGCCCAGTATGCGCGCATTCCTGATATGGTCGACGACGTCGTCGCTGATCGTCATAATGGCAACTTTGACGCCGGGGACAGGCTCTCCCACACAGGTTCCCTTGCCTTCATCGGTGAGAGTGGCCGTTTGCTCCAAAACCATTTTCCCGGAAATATTGGCCACGGGGAGGCTTTCCGTTGCGCCATAAGGCGTATAGGTGGTTCCGTTGGGCAGAATCCTGTTGAATCTTCTATGCAGTTCATTTCTGACCGGCGCGCCGAACATCACCAGATATTTCACCGAAGGAAGGGTAATGTTGTTTTTGATGCAGTAACTTCCCAGCGTTTCCCAGATGGCCGGCGATCCGGCCATAAAGGTAACTTTATTGTCGGTAATGTTCCGCAATAACTGTTTCGGGTCGGCTTTTGCCGGTTGCGACGGGTTCATATCGGGAATACAGGACGTCATGCCCATGCAGAGTGTGAAGAGGGAAAACAGCGGGAAGCAGGGAAAATCTATTTCACTTTCATCGAGAGAAAAAAGCTCCTGCAAAAGACGTGTCTGCTCGTAATAAATTTTGTGGGTATAGACAACGCCTTTCGGACGGCCGGTTCCACCCGAGGTGAACAGAATGGCCGCCGTCTCATCCGGTTCCAACTGGGCGCTTTCAAAACCGGTTTTCGCGCGCTTCAGCATGGACAGCGGGAAGCAATTGCCTATTTTAGGTCCTCTGGTGGTAACCTTGAACCTCACAGATTTAAATGACTTGCTGAAAAGAATCCTCAGAAGATGAACTTCCGGCTCGGCAATCAATCCTTCCGGGGCCACTTCTTCAATAGCCGCGAGGAGATTTTTTCTGCCCATGCCGGGATCAATGAAAACCGGAATGACGCCTATTTTAAAGAGGGCAAAAACCAGCGCGGGAAATTTTAATGACGGCCGGACAAAAAGAAGGGTTTTACTGCCGCGACGGAATCCGATGCGGGTAAGACCATTGGCGTATTGGTTGGCGAGCAATTCCAGTTTCCCAAACGTAATGGAATCGTAATGGTAATTCCTGCCCGTGCGACGGGGGTATTTTACCGCGATTTTGTTGTGATGAATTTTTGCTATTTCAGCAAAACGATCAGCGATGTTCATGGTTACCGCTTTTCACCGTCATAAGATTTTATTCAAATAAACTTTTTAAGTTCTGCGATGATTTCGTCTCCGGCGTCTTCCAGAACATAATGCCCGGCGTTCTCAAAAGTCTTTACAATGGCGTGAGGATAAATTTCCCGCCAGCGATTGAGAAAATAATCATGAAAGCAGAAATCTTTTTTACCCCACAGAATAAGCATCGGGCAACGATGCCGGGGCAGCGATAATTCGATGTTCTTTAACGTTCGGTAACTGCGATGCTCCGGATTCATGGGAATGTCGGCGACAAATTTTGCCGTGGCAATCCGGTTTTTGTAACTGTCGTAAGGGAATAAGTATCCTTTTCTGATTTCCGGAGACATTTTTTTAGCCACGGCCATGTAGGTGGCGGTCAGCGCGAACCCGTTCAGGCGGCGAATCACCTGCTCGGCCAACACGGGAATCCGGCACATATTGATCTGGAAAGCAATGACGTCGGATGTGTAGGCGGCGGTGTTCAGGAGAACTATTTTCTTAACCCATTCCGGATGCCGCGCAATCAGTCCGAAACCGATTGCGCCGCCCCAGTCGTGCACAACCATAACGAAATCTTTCAATGCCAATGCAGTGACAAGTTTTTCCAGATTATCGATATGCTGCTTCAGGGTGTATTCATAATCCTGCGGTTTGTCCGAGAGTCCGCAACCGATATGATCCGGAACAATCACCCGGTGGGATTTGGAGAACTCCGCTACCAGATTCCTGTAATAAAACGACCAGGTGGGATTGCCGTGCAGCATCAATATCGGATCGCCTTTTCCTTCATCAAGATAATGCAGGGAGAGATTATCTTTGAGTTGGAAAAAATGAGATGTGAAAGGATATACTTTATTCAACCAGTCCGGTTTTACCATTTTACCCCCAGCATAATGGAATTAAGTCCCGACCCGATGCCCAGCAAACCGACCTTGCTGCCTTTGGGAATTTTTTTCTGCTCATCAAAAATAGTAAGCGTTATCGGCAGAGCGGAAGCGCCGGTGTTGCCAAGGCGTTCATACGTGGTAAAGGTAGGACAGTTTTCGAGTTTCAACGTCTGTTTCAAAAGCGCCTCATGCGCCACGCCGACCTGATGACCGACAAAACAGTCAACGTCATCATTGGTCCATCTCAGTTCCCGTTTTGTTTTCTCCCATGTTTTTTCGGCCAGAGCCACGCCGG
>DAOPVC010000039.1:0-14670 GCA_035350895.1 Smithella sp.
GTCAACCCGAGACCAAGACGCCGTCGGCTCCGGTCTGCAGGGCTTTCACAATATAGAACGGATTGATTCGTCCCGTGCAGGGAACGCGAATGATGCGCACATTGGTCGGGTACTGAATTCTGCTGATACCCGCCAGATCGGCGCCCGCGTACGTGCACCAGTTGCAGACGATGGCAACAAATTTCGGTTGCCATTCTTTGGTTGCTACATTTTCAGCCATATATTCTCCTTCCAACGGCTTGACGGTTTTCAGCCGTTTAGCCTTCGTTTAAATTATATATCTGTGCCAATACTTCTTCGTTGTTGAACCCGTTGAGATCCACGGCGTTCATGCGGCAGGACGCCGTGCAGACACCGCAACCTTTGCAGAGCACCGCGTTCACTTCGGCGCAGCCTTCCGCCACGTTCACGCTGATCGCGCTGTAGGGACAGTTGATTTCACACAAACCGCACGCGGAACATCTTTCCTTGTTCACATAAGCGGTTTTGCCTTCCGCTTCGATGTAATCCAGCGTCAGAATCGTGCAGGCGCGCGATACGGCCGCGTTGGCCTGGGTGACGGTTTCATCGCTGAATTTGGGCGAATGGGACATGCCGCACATAAACACGCCGTCGGTCGCGAAATCGACCGGACGAAGTTTGACGTGCGCTTCCATGAAGAAACCGTCCTGATTGGTCGGGACTTTCAACATCTGGCCGATGGCTGCGTTTTCCGGATTCGGCACGACCCCGACGCTCAGCGCAACGATATCAGCCGACAAACTGACCGGTTCATTCAAAATAGGATCGAAAACCCTCACCTCGGCCTTATCGCCGGCGGCCACCACTTCCGGTTTGCGGTTTTCTTCATAAGAGATAAACTTGATGTTCGCTTCGCGCGCTTTCTTGTAATAATCTTCCTTAAACGCGAAGGTGCGGATATCGCGGTAAATGATGGTGATGTCGCGGGAGGGATCGGCCGCTTTCAGTTCCAGAGCGTTCTTGATCGCTTCGGAGCAGCAGTAACGGCTGCAATACGGTCTTTCTTTGTCGCGGCTTCCCACGCAATTAATCATAACAATATTCTTCACGGCAGCAAGTTTGGGATCTTTCCCGTAAATCATGGTTTCCAGTTCCCGCTGTGTTTTCACCGCGGCATTCTGGCCGTAGAGATATTCCTTGGGTTTGTTTTCGTAGGCACCGGTGGCCACAATCACGACGCCGTGTTCGAAGACTTTTTCTCCGTCTTTGGCTTTGACCGTCGTCTTGTAATTGCCGATGAAACCTTCAATCTTCTCGATTTTGGCACCGGTCGTCACCGTGATCAACGGATTCTTATATACTTTATCCAGAAGACCTTTCAAATGAGTCTGCGCGTCAAGGCCTTCCAGTGTTTTATAGAGATGATTGTAATTGCCGCCGAGACGGTCTTCCTTTTCCACGATGAAAGAAGCAAATCCCTGATCGGCCAGCGACAGAGCTGCGGTCATACCGGCCAAACCGCCGCCGATAATCAACGCCTGATGGTTGACGGATAACTGTCCGGGTTTTAACGGTTTGAGATACTGAGCCTTGGCTACCGCCATGCGCAGCAGGTCTTTCGCTTTTTCCGTGGCCGCTTCCGGTTCGTGCATATGCACCCAGGAGTTCTGGTCGCGGATGTTGGCCATCTCGAAGAGATACCGGTTCAGTCCGGCTTTCTCGCAGTTTTCCTGAAACAGTCCTTCATGCGTTCGGGGCGAGCAGGAGGCCACGACCACGCGGGTCAGGTTCTGTTCTTCGATAACCTCTTTCATTTTAACCGCCGTATCCTGCGAGCAGGTGAAAAGATTGTCGGCCGTATAGACGACGGTGGGCAGTGTGGCGGCATAATCACGAACGGCGGGAACATCGACAACACCGCCGATATTAATACCGCAATGGCAGACAAAAACGCCGGTGCGCACACCCTGTCCGCGCATATCCTTTTCTTCCGGATTCTGTACGGGAGTAATCATGGTGCCGCGTTTCGCCGCGAGCAATCCTTCCGCGCAGGCCGCGGCGGCGGAGGCTTCCATAACGGTTTCGGGAATATCCTTGGGACCGCCGAAGGCGCCGCAGACAAAAACGCCGGGGCGCGTGGTCTGAACCGGATTTTCCAGAGACGTCTTGCAAAAACCGTGTTCCTCCAGTTCAACACCGAGGCTGGCAGCCAGCTGTTTAGCTTCCTTGGGAGGCATCAAACCGACGGACAGAACGACCATATCAAATTCTTCTTCGGTGAGGGTTCCGTCCTGATTGACATAGGTAATCAGCAGATTGTTGGTCTGCTGCATTTCTTTAATAACCGAAGGCATCGAACGGATGTAACGGATGCCGTATTCGTCCTTGGCGCGATTGACAAAGCGGTCGAAATCCTTGCCGTGGGCGCGAATGTCCATGTAGAAAATGGTGGGTTCCAGACCCTTGGCGTGCTCCTTGCCGATGATGGCTTCCTTGGTCGCGTACATACAGCAGACCGACGAGCACCAGCTGTTGCCGCAGGAGGTGTCGCGTGAACCGACGCACTGAATGAAGGCGACTTTCTTAGGTTCCTTGCCGTCGGAAATTCTCTGGACGTGACCGAAGAACGGACCGGAGGCAGACAGAATTCTTTCAAACTGAAGCGCCGACACGACATTTTTGTAAATGCCATAACCGTATTCGCCGCGCAGACGCGCGTCAAATATTTCAAAACCGGCAGAAGCGATGACTGCGCCGACCTCGATGGTTTCCTCGGTGACTTTCATGTCGTGGTCAATGGCCTTGGCAATACAGGCGTCCACGCACTGATAACATTCGGAGCAGATACCGCAGGACAAACAGCGCAGAGCTTCCGCTTTGGCCTGCGCCTCGGAGAAACCAAGACCGACTTCCTTGAAATTGGTTTTGCGATCTTCCGGTTTCATGAGCGGATATTTCTCGCGCGGAACTTTGGAGAAATTGGAAAGATCCGCCTTGTCCGCCAGATCTTTGGTCCAGTCTTTTTCACGGCCGGCCTTCATATCCTCGCCACGCAGGTAACGGTCGATGGATTTGGCCGCTTCCTTACCGGAATAAACGGCTTTAACAACCGTCTGGGGACCGGTGGAAACGTCACCACCGGTGAAAATACCGGGAACGTTGGTTGCGTAAGTGATTTTATCGAAATCGACATTATTCCATTTATTGATGGAGACACCGCTTTCTTTGGTGATGAACGACAAGTCGGCTTCCTGGCCGATGGCGGGAACGATGGCGTCGCATTCGATGATAAATTCGGAACCCTTGATTTCCACGGGACGACGGCGTCCGCTCGCGTCCGGCTCACCCAGTTCCATGCGGGTACATTCGATGCCGGTCACTTTTCCATCCTTGCCCACAACGCGTTTCGGAGCAACGAGGAATTTCATTTCCACACCTTCTTCTATCGCCTCTTCGATTTCCTCGGGAGACGCGGGCATTTCCGCACGGGTACGACGATAAAGAATGAAGACTTCCTTCGAGCCGGTTCTGACGGCTACGCGGACAGCATCCATTGCGACGTTACCGCCGCCGATGACGGCGACCTTGTCGCCCAGGTTGACTTTTTCGCCCAGGTTAACTTTCATCAGGTAATCAACGCCGTGAACCACGCCTTGCATATCTTCGCCTGGGATGTTGAGCTTGCTGCTCTTCATGGTACCGCAGCCGATGAAAATGGCGCTGTAATCGGATTTCAATTGATCAAAGGAAATATCCTTGCCGATTCTCTTATTGAGGTGAATCTTCACGCCCAGATCTTCGATGACCTTGATTTCCGCCTTCAGAACATTCTTGGGCAGACGGTATTCAGGAATACCGACGGCCAGCCAGCCGCCCGCGACGGGCAGGGCTTCAAAAACGTCTACATCATAGCCTTCAATGGCCAGATAATACGCGCAGGTCAGGCCCGAAGGACCGGCGCCGACCACGGCAACCTTTTTGCCTTTGCTTTCTTTCTTTTCCGGAATATAGCGGGTGTCGCTGTTGAGATCCAGATCAGCAACGAATTGTTTGAGGTGCATGATATCAATCGGATCATCCACTTTGCCGCGCATACAGGCCGTTTCGCAGGGATGGTTGCAGACGCGTCCGCAAACGATGGGGAAAGGATTATCCTGCTTGATGAGCTTGAGCGCTTCCTTGAATTTACCTTCGGCAATCAGCGCCACATATCCCTGAACGCTGATGTGCGTGGGGCAATAGGCCTTACAGGGAGACGTTCCCAGTTTGTCAATCGCGAAACCGCTGGGAATAGCCTGCGGGAAATGACGATAGATGGCTTTCCTTTCGCTCAAGTTGCCGTTGAATCCGGCGGGAACTGATACGGGACAGACTTTGGCGCAGTCGCCGCAACCGGTGCATTTATCCAGATTGACATACCGGGGAGCGGACGTCATTTTCACCTTGAATTTTCCGGGTTCACCTTCGACCGAATCAACCGTCCGCCGGGTCTTGATTTCAACATTGGGATGGCGGCCGACTTCGACCAGTTTGGGAGACAATATACAGGCGGAACAGTCATTGGTCGGGAAGGTCTTGTCCAACTGAGCCATGACACCGCCGATGCTGATTCCGTTTTCGACGAGATAGACTTTCATTCCGGAATTGGCCAAATCGAGAGACGCCTGAATGCCGGCGATTCCCGAACCAACTACCATTACAGCACCAACTTTTTCGTTATCTTTTAGCACCTGATTACACCTCTTCTTCTATATTAAAGAACCTAAAAAAAAATTTTTAATGCCGCGCCGCTAGGCGTTTTTTGGCTAACACAATTTGGTTACACTGTCAAGAGCGCAAGCTTAATTTATTTGATTTTTTTTTATAACTTCTTGATATAACTAGGCTAAAAAAATGACCAACGTTCACTGACCGGCATTCAAAAAATAAACAATATTTACCGGTCATCCGTTTTCAGAAAGAGCCCTTAAGTGATTTTCCAGAAAGTCAAGGATATCCGATTTACCTCTTTGTGTCTTGGCCGAGAACAAAATTGGTTTTTTTTCAGACGATATCTGTAGAATTTTTTCGATCGCCCGCTTGCGGGCAATCGCCTGATTGTTGGATAATTTGTCGCTCTTGGTCAGAATATATAAATAAGGTATGCGGTAATGCATGAGCCAGTCACGCAATGACACGTCGTCATCACTGGGATCGCGCCGGATATCCAGAATAAAAATGACCAGACAAAGAGATTGCCTTTCCCTTAGATAAGCTTCCATCATATCGCCCCAGTCTTTTTTTACCGACTGAGGAACCTTGGCAAAACCGTAGCCGGGCAAGTCAACAAAAGAAATCTTTTCGTTGATCGTAAAAAAGTTGATCAACTGCGTTCTTCCAGGCGTGTTGCTGGTCTTCGCCAGGTTCTTGCGCCCGACAAGTGTGTTAATCAACGATGACTTGCCGACGTTGGAGCGCCCGACAAACGCTATTTCCGGCATCGTCGCCGGCGGATACTGCGGCGGCCAGACGGCGCTTTTTATAAATTGAGCACTGGTAATCTTCATATTTTTTTAACTTCAACGCCTTCTGCTAATTGATGCGTCCTTTCCTCCATTGGCCTGACGATTCTTTTCTATCAAGAATGAAAAAGGAAAGGTCGATAGCGTTAAGGCGGAGTATATAATGATTCCCTTTAAATAGCATCCATTTTTCCCCTGTCGTTCCATAATCGGTTGATAATATTTCTTAAAAAAATAGGATGTGTAATACAATGACCAGAAAAGCCTGGGAAGGCTCCCGACACGTTGCCCCCCGCTTTGAGCTTCCGACGGGTGCAGGTGCACGCTGTGAGTATCATTGGTCATAATGATTTTCCCGCCGTTGATGTGTATTTTGGCCTGAATGTCGTTTTCCTCGCGAAATCCGTTGCCCCGGCTGTAAAAAGTATCGACCTCAAAGGATAATAAAAGCTTTCTTCTCGCCAAAAAATTAGCATGTGTGAAAGGAAGCTCAACGTCGCCTTTCAATTTCGCATCGTTATTAATATAGAAGAGCCGGAAATCAAACGGAGGGACGTTTCTTCCTTCCCGTTGAAAACGGGCAACAGCAGATGGTATGCTCTCTCCCCGATTCCTGTAAAAATGCCTTCCCGAAACAATATCCGCCCGCGTCTTTTCCAATTTTTCCAGACAAACTTCCGTATAGTTTTCCTCCAGAAAATCATCATCGTCACAGAATAGCACAAATTCTCCGCCGGCGGCCTGAAGCCCGCGCCGTCTGGAATAAGGGGCTCCCCGCCGCTTCTCATTTCTCAGATAAATGGTTTTTATCCGCGGATACTTTCTCTTGTATTGATCAAGAACAGCGGCCGTACGATCCGATCCTCCATCATCAACGACCACTAATTCCCTGACAAATTTTTGCTGATAAAATGAATCAAGAACGAGAGAGAGGGCATACGCCCGGTTGAAAGTTGGCGTTATAATACTGACGGTCCAAGGCGACAAGTCCGCGCTGGATCGTTCTTCACACGGCATCCCCGGCATTACCGCCGGAGGATGCGGCAGCGACCGCAACGCGTTCTTCATACATTCCTCACCGGTAATTTTTATCATAGTAATATTGATAAGACGAGTTTCTTCTTTTACTTTTTATTGGAAACTTATCAAAAGATACTTGTGGATTCAATCTCCATGTATTTATTTTTTACAATCTTTAATCTTTGGCGATAAGAAAGCCCTATGCCGGTTCCGGCTCAAAACCGGTTTTTAAAAACAGCAAATAGAATGCATGCCTCGCTTTTCCATCAGCCATTTCTTGACATTCACGAAATTATTTCTTATAATTCAAAAACTTCACCAAGTTCCATCAAATTTAAACAGCATTATTTAGGGGATCCTTATGAGCAAAAAACATGGTCTGACTCAAGTGTTATTGTATTGTCTTGCGCTGATTTTCGCGGTGGTCACGGGCTGTGGCGACGGTGCCGATGATTTCAAAATACCCAAATATCATGATACCGATGAAGACAAATGCAGTATTTCAGGCAGATTAACGTATAACGGAGCGGCTCTTCCCGGCATCTCGGTGCAGTTGTCCGGCTACAGCTCCGCTTTTGCAACGACCGATGAAAACGGAGAATACGCATTTGACGATCTTGACGGCGACCAGGCCTACGTCGTCAGTCCCAGCAGCGCCATTTTTCTTTTCACACCGGAAAGCACGGGTGTCGAGCCCGGCGGATCGAGTGTGACCGGTGTTGATTTTGAGGCTAGGGATTGCTGCGGTGACGATGATTCTGAGGAGGACACTCCTGAAGACACCCCTGAAACGTAGACGGTGAAACAGGAATCCATCAGACACCGCCCGCTATCGTTTGGACGCCCCTTCATTCCCGCTCGAAGGTGATGCCGTATTTTTCCAGTTTGCGTTCCAGTGTGGGCCGGGAAACACCCAGGATGTCGCAGATTTCTCCTTTGTTTTTGTCTGTCTCTTTGATGACTTTTCTGATGTAACGTTCTTCCACTTCATCGAGCGTTAAAAATCTCCCCGGGACCGACGGATTAAACAAATCAGAGGTTGTATCCTCCGGCGATTCCGTCGTTTCATCCTTCCCCAGTTCGGGAAAATCGTTGACTCCCAGAACCTGCCCCTTGGCGACAACGCAGGCACGCACCAGAAGATTTTCCAGTTCCCGGACATTGCCCGGCCAGTGATAATTCATGAATACGTCCATCATCTCGTCGGAGATACCGATGATTTTCTTGTGCAGATCCAGATTAATTTTCGCCAGCAGGTAATCTATCAACGAAGGAATATCCTGACGGCGCGAGCGCAGCGGCGGCAGCGTGATGGAAACAATGTTGAGGCGGTAATATAAATCGTCGCGGAATTTTCCTTCTTTGACCAGGGTCTTTAAGTCCTTGTTGGTCGCCGCCATAATCCGGGCATTCACTTTGACTTTTTCTTTTCCGCCGACCCTGTCGAATTCCATCTCCTGCAAGACGCGCAAAAGTTTCGCCTGGAGATTGACGGACATCTCGCTGATTTCATCCAGGAAGACCGAACCGAAACGCGCCAGTTCAAACTTACCCAGTTTGCGGGCCACGGCGCCGGTAAAGGAACCTTTCTCGTGGCCGAACAATTCCGATTCCAGGAGGGTTTCGACAATGGCGGAACAGTTAACGGCAATGAAAGGCTCATCGGGCGATGTATTGTTATGAATGACTTTGGCGATTAATTCCTTGCCGGTGCCGCTTTCCCCCTGAATCAGCACGGTGGTGCGGCTCTGGGAAACAGTCCCGATGGTTTTGAAAATTTCCCGCATTTCGTTGCCGGTGCCGATGATATCCCCCACCCTGAAACTCCGGGAAGGTTCCATCAAAAGGCCGTCGATCTTTTTTTCCATTTCGAGAGATTTCAGGGCCTTCTTGATCGCCAGATCGAGTTCATCAACATTGATCGGCTTATGGATATAATCGAATGCGCCGCATTTCATCGCGTTAATGGTTGTCTCCATATCGTGAAACGCGGTGATCATGATGACCTTGACATTTTCATTCTCTTCCTTGAGATCTTCCAGCACGGTGAAACCGTCTATGTCCGGAAGACGGATGTCCAGAATGACGACATCGGAGGGTTCCTGCACATATTGATTCAGACCGTCCGTGCCGGTCAGCGCAGTGCGCACGCTGTAACCTTCTTCCGTAAGATACAAATCCAGTGTTTCCGCAATGGAAGCGTCGTCATCAATCACAAGAATGCTCGGCATAAGACCTTACCTTATTTATTGTTTATCAGGGATGAATGTGCGCCTTCGGTTGAAACAGGCAAAACAATCAGCACCTTCGTTCCTTCGTTCTTTTTACTGGAAACACTAATCGTTCCCTGATGAATATCAATAATTTTCTTTACCAGAGAAAGCCCCAAACCGGTACCATAATTTTTGCGGGTAAAAAACGGATTGAAAATATGCGGCATATCGGCGTCGTCAATGCCGCTTCCGTTATCTCTGATCTCCACGGCGACCGACTGGCGAGTTTCATCGGCAAAGGTCAATGCAATATCAATCCTGCCGTTTTCGGGCACCGCTTCCACGGCGTTGCGGATCACGTTTAAAAAAGCATCCGCCATCATCGCCGCGTCCACCGTCACCGGAGAAACATCGTTCAAGCGCGTCCGGATCTCAATCTTTTTATCGGTAATGCCTTTCTCCGACATTGCGATGGCCTGTTCCAGAACTCTGGATACCTCCACCGTCGTTTTCTTCGGTTCCACCGGTTTGGCAAAAGCCAGAATATCGTTCACCAGCGTTTCGAGATGATCCACTTCTTTTTCAGCAATTTTGAACCTTTTCAGGTCATTCCCCTCGGGATGCATGCGTTTGCCCAGAATCTGGAGACTCATTTTTATCGAAGACAGAGGATTGCGTATTTCGTGAGCAATGCCGGCAGAAAGCTGACCCAAAGCCGCCAGCTTCTGACTGTCGTAGAGTTTCTTTTCGAGGTCTTTAAACTCGGTGATATCGCGTTGCACAATGATATAATGGTTGGTGCCGATGACGGGTGACGTTGTAATCAAAAGGTTATATTTCCGGCCGCTTTCGCTGATCGCCTCAATTTCGTAAGGTTTATAAATTCCTTTCTTTGCCTCCTCCCATTTGGACAACACCAGATCCTCGTATCCGGGAGCCACGAACTCGACAAAATGTTTGTTTTTGAATTCGCGAAAAGAGTCGCCTTTTTTTCTCAGACTGCGGCTCATAAAATTAATAATTCCCTTTTCATCAATTTCATAAATTTTATCCGGCAGACTGTTGACGATGGTTTGCAGATAATGATACAAATCCTGAATCTGCCGCTGCAGTTCGATATTTTCGATCAATTCGTTTTGCAGGGTTTCGGCATATTCGCTCAGACTTTTTGTCATTTCCCGTTCTCGAGAGACATCCTGCAGCGTTTCGATTGCCGCAATGATTTTTCCCTCTTCATCGTAAATGGGCGCCGCCAGAAAATACAGATAACGGCTTTGTCCGCCGAGATTGGCATAATAGTCCGTTGCTTCGTGGGCGCCGACAACCTTATCGGACTTTTTGACGTTTTTCGTTCCGTAATGCCTGCCCAGTCCTTCCATGTCGTTATCCACGATCAAATCCGCAATCATGGGACGCGTCACGGAATAAAACGGCTTATAGTGATTACTGGTCCCCAGCATCTCTGCCGCGGAATGTCCGGTCAGTTCGGTACAGGCACGATTCCATAATATGACTTTATGTTCGTTATCGATGACAAAGCTGGGAATGGGCGAACCTTCGATAACCCCTTCGATTGTTTTCTTTTCCCGGAGCAGTTTTTCCTGCCAGTCCTTACGCTCTTTGAGTCTTTTTTTCTCTTCCTTGGTGCGTAATCTTTTTCCCTCCTTATAGGCAAAAGACATGCTGGCAATGATGACAACAATAATGAGCAGCAGGGAGCTGAAAAGCGTGTAGAAAAAAGTTTTTCGCAGAGGAGAAATAATCAGGTTGTAAGGAACAACCGCAAGCACCGTCCATTTTTTATCTCCGGTCTTTAATGGGTAATACGCGATGATGCTGCGTTGTTTTTTATGATTTCGATAGACGACCGCTTGAAAGTAACCGCCGTCATCTGAA
Source organism: Smithella sp. (assembly GCA_035350895.1). Lineage (GTDB taxonomy): Bacteria > Desulfobacterota > Syntrophia > Syntrophales > Smithellaceae > Smithella. The sequence continues at coordinate 10,592 of DAOPVC010000039.1, forward strand.
GAAACATCGATCTTCTTTTTATCGATATCCGTCAAAAGATCGCTGATATTTTCTCCGGTGAAGGCCGCATCACTATTAATCATGATGTGCTGCTTTTCATCCGTTAAAAATATCTCCCCTGCTTCGTGATTAAAGGTCTGCTTATTATACTTGTCCACAACAGCGGAGAGAGAAAACGAAACCAGCCAGGCGCCGCCAAATTCACCTTTTCGATCACGAACCGGATAGCCGACAATCAGATATCGGTTCGCTTTTTGTTTCACGCCCGCTGATTCCGGCAAAGCCAGGGCCAGATATTGTTTTTGTTGTTTTTGTATAACGGTAAAATGATCGAGAAAATCAATTGCCGACGAGGCATCCTTCGGATAAGCGCTTTTTATATGGCCCTCAGCGTCAAAAAACACAATTTTATCAAGCGTTTTTTCCCAGTCGGCGGACAATATCCTGTAATAATTATCAATGTTTTCCGCCGGTATTCTGGCCTCAGGCACCAGATGAGAAAACAGAGCCAGGTTTTCGCCCACCTTAGAAAAAATGTCCGACATTCTTGTTGCCGTGTTTTGAACATTGGCCAGCTGCTGACGGCTGAATATTTCGACAATATTTTTTTCGTGGGAATTGTTGACCGTCAAAGCCAGCAGCAGAAATAAAATAATGACTGTAATACTGGCAAACAATATGCGCGATTTTGCAGCTTTGTAGAGAAGGATTTTTGTTTTACTGAATAAAGTCACCTAATCTTTTTGATCCTCTTTGTTTTCTTTGTGGGAAAGTTTTATCCCGATCAGGACATAAACCAGAATTGCAGCCGTCAATGAAATAAGAAGCTTTGCCAAACCGCTCTCAATCCTTAAACCATAGGAACAAATAAGCCAAACGACCGGATAAGTTATCGCTGTAAGAAGCTCCTGCATAATAATCCTTTTAATAGAAGTCTATTATTTTATTGTAAGGATACTAACGACCTTAGATGAAAATTTCAATAAAAATATAATGAGACCCAATCTTCGGAAACGAAGTGCGCCGAAGATTGTGGTCGAATTATCCCCGAAGCAAAGCGAAGCGGGATCGGTGAGGCTTGCTGATCATGAGCTAAGTTGAAGGCAAACGAAGTGACGTACCCTGAAGGGCATCTACGATGAAGAGGAATTTACACGCGCAAATTGCTTCGTTGCCCGGACATCTGCCTTTAATGTTTTTTTATAAACACGTTGAACAAAATATTAAACGCTGTCGTCATTGGAATGATTTCCGAATCGTCTAAAATAATCTCAGTTTCTTTTTTCATCGTCTTTTATATTTTTTATCTGATCATTAAGTGAAACAATCTCAATGCATTAGAAGTATATTTTTTCATCGGATGAATCATTCATGCCTGAAAATACTTTTCATGCCGAAGATATGGCATAAGTAATGCAGTAAATCCGCGCAGAACTAAGGTTAAATTATTTCTCTTTCCAACGATTGCGGATTTATGTTATGGAAAAAAGAAGTAATAATAAACACTTTATTATGAAAGGAGATAAACAATGTCACACAAATTGGGTAAAGTAATTTTAACAGCATTTACATGCATGGTAGTTCTGCTGGTCGCGAGTCCGTTCGTATTTGCCGCAGAAGCTATTCCAGCTGGTGAATCGTACATCAAAGTTTATTTTGCTGTTGGCGCGATGATCGGAGCCGGCCTGGCAATGGGACTGGGCGCGATCGGCGCGGGCGCAGGTATTGGTAACGCTGCAAACGGCGCATGTCAGGCAGTGGGAAGAAACCCCGGTGTCCAAGGCAAGATCATGATGGTTATGCTCGTTGGTATGGCCATGGCAGAATCCATCGCCATTTACGCTTTGGTTATTTCTCTGATTCTTCTCTATGCTAACCCTTACATGCGTTATTTTTTGGGTTAATATAAAATAAATTAACTTCAAAATAACAAAGGTTAGGGGGAAATAGTAATGTCAGAAACTAGAAAAGATAAGCGGTTTTTTAATATAGGAGGCGTATTCTTCCTGCTGATAGTAATCCCCTTATCACTAATGGCGTTTTTAATCGCTAACGGCATGTTTAAATTGGGGGTCACCGTAAAAGAGAAAACTGTTAATGTTCTCGATCAGAAATCCCAGGAAGATATAAAGGCAAGGGCCGTCAATACGGCCAATGAGGTTGCTAAATTCCTAGCGGAAAGCAAGAAAGATCTGCAAGTCGCAACGATTCTTCCCTCAACGGAAGCTGTGTACAAACAATTTGTTTCTGAAAACAAAAAACCTGTATGGGTCAAACGCGACGGCAAAGTTCAGCAGATATTGATCCCGCTTTACAGCGAGATGGCTCTGATTGACAAAAACGGCAACGAAAAGATTAAAATCGTTGACGGTCAGGCGTTGCCGGCAAACAAACTGGTGAATGTCAGCAATCCGGCAAACACGACATATAAGACGGAAGATTATTTTGCCAAGGCAAAGAATCTGAACAAGGGTGATGTATATGTTTCTCCGGTCACGGGCTTCTATGTCGACAAGGCGGCCTATGATAAGGGACAGCGATTTGCCGGATATGTGCGTTTCACCACACCGGTTTTCGGCAAGGATGGATTTGCAGGTTTAATCACGCTGGCGCTGGATTATCGCCATCTGGCCGAGTTTACGGACCAGCTTGTTCCGACACAGGCGGAAAAGGTATTTGAAACTGACGCCTCGACCGGTAACTATGCTTACATGGTAGATTATCGCGGTTATGTCGTTTCTCATCCCGCCGATTACCATATTGTCGGGCTTAACCAAAACGGAACAACGGTTCCCACCCTTTCGGCGGACAATGCCAAAGAGCTCGCCAAGAAAGGTGCGGAAGCGTTGAACATGTTCCAGCTTGGTTTCCTGGATCACAATATTTTCAACATCTCCAAGGAAGCAACAGCAGGCAAAACGGGAATTTTGATGTACAAATACGGCGGACTGACGAAGTTTGTCGCCTATGCGCCCATCAAATTTTCCGCATCCAATCTGCCCGAACCGGCCGGTTTCGGATGGATCGGATTGGGGTTGGATGTTGAGAAGTACAATCATGAGGCTATGAAAGTAGCCAAGGAAATTGAAAAAGAAGCTAAGGCATGGACGGCAACGGTCATCTTTATTCTGATCGCCTCCATGATTATCCTGTTCTTCATTATGCTGCTTCTGGTTCGCGGAATCAGCCGTTCGTTACAGGCGGAAGTTCCCAAAGGATCGGAAGGTGATGCTTTCGACGATGATGAAGATGATAAATAATTAAAGCTGATTAAACACATGAAACAAAAAGGCCGGATTTCGATTCGGCCTTTTTTATTGACGCACCGTCATAAAAAAACATATGAACTTTAACGGACATAATATATAATGATAACAAAGGCGATCGGATTCCGACGATAGAGGCTTGTTTCCATGAATTTATTCCAACATTAAAAAGGATGTTAACATGAGCAATTTCCCTTTTGTCCATTTACTGGTTCTGCTGATCGGCGGTATTATTCTTGTCGTTCTGAAAAAAAAATATCAGAAAATCAGGACGAGCGAACTCATCATCATATTCATTCTTATTTTCATATTAGTCGCTATCTTTACAGACACTGGAATAGACCTCGCCAAAAGTCTTATAGATCTTATTCAAGTGGACTAAGGGACGTCCGTGTACCCGGCCAGATTTACCGAACCCGTTTTAAATTCCATATTCTGATATAGATTGATTGCAATGAGAGGATATCTGATAGGCAAAAAACCGAAGACAGAGCGGGAACCGATCCATAAACTCAGCGGAATATTGATGTTATCGGCTTGGGGATTCGCCATGGTCCTGTCTTCATTCTTGTTTCTCTATGTGGGTTATATCGTCGATGAAATCCTGGGCACAACACCGAACTTCATGCTTTGTTCTTTTCTGCTGGCCGTCGGTTTATGCATCTGGACGCTTTACAAGGATGCCGTCAAAAAGGGAAAGGACTTGTAACCGTAAAATTCTCCGTTTTTTTCTTGATAAAAAGGCTTGAAGAAGATCGTAAGCCGAGTTCTGTTCCGCGTTTCGGTTACCCTGGACGCGGCGATGATCATTCA
>DAOPVC010000040.1:0-14441 GCA_035350895.1 Smithella sp.
TATCACAAGAACTGTGAAAAAAATGTTTTCAGAATTTTTCTGAAAGGAAGGAGAGAGCATGTTTGAATTAACCGAAGTATGTAGTGAAAATCTGGCAAAAATTAAAGTGGTTGGCGTAGGCGGAGGCGGCGGCAATGCCGTCAATACGATGATTGCCTCCTGTCTGCAGGGCGTTGATTTTATTAACGCCAATACGGATGCGCAGGCCCTCGGCGTATCCAGTGCGCCAATCAAAATTCAAATCGGAACGCAGATCACCAAAGGTCTGGGTGCCGGTTCGGACCCGGAAATCGGAAAACAATCCGCTCTGGAATCACGCGATGAAATCAAGCCCTATCTGGAGGGGGCCGACATGATTTTCATCACTGCGGGCATGGGCGGGGGAACAGGCACGGGAGCGGCTCCGGTGATTGCCGAAATCGCCCGTGAATGCAGCGTCCTGACCATCGCCGTCGTGACCAAGCCTTTCCAGTTTGAAGGCAAAAAGCGTAATCAGCAGGCCGAAGAGGGTATTGCTCAGTTAAGGGAAGCCGTGGATACGCTGATTGTTGTTCCCAACCAGAGATTGCTGAGCCTCGGCGGACGCAATTTGTCGTTGCTGGAAGCCTTCAAAAAGGCGGATGATATTCTTTATCAGGCCGTTAAGGGAATATCCGATTTGATTCTGGTGCCGGGATTGATCAATCTGGATTTCGCCGATGTCCGGAGCGTCATGAGCAATATGGGCATGGCCATTATGGGCACGGGCATTGCCAGCGGCGAAAACAGAGCCGTCGAAGCCGCTCAGCGGGCGATTTCATCTCCGTTGCTGGAAGACAATACTATTCAGGGCGCGCATGGCATTCTGCTGAATATCACCGGCGGATCGGACATGAGCCTCTACGAAGTCAATGAAGCGTCCTCTCTGATTCAGGAAGAAGCGGATGAAGACGCCAATATTATTTTCGGCACGGTCATTGATCCGAACATGGAGGATGAAATCCGCATTACCGTCATCGCCACCGGTTTTGAGGATGATTTAAGCAGGAAAAAAATTGAAGCGCCGGGCAATGTCACCCGTTTAGGCGGATTCCGGAGGGAAGATCTCGCTACGCCGACGTATATTCGCAGAGAAAGAAAACTCAACAGCGGCGAAGTAGCGGTAGTGGGTCTTGGCGATGAAACGGAAAATATGGATATACAGATTCCCACTTTCTTAAGACGTCAGGCCGATTGATATGATGACGTCTTCAGGGGAGCTGTTGTCCGGAATTTTTACCGTTGCGTTCAGGCCATGATAACACCATGGATTGGCAGCAGAGGAAAATATATAAAAGCATTCTGGAGAAAGAGACCGGATACATAAAAAAAATTTGGGGGGAATATAACACGGTTTGCCTGGTTTATCCCAATCACTACAGGATAGGCATGGCGAACCTGGGATTCCAGACCGTTTATCACCTGTTGAATGCTCAACCTTCCTTTCTTTGTGAGAGGGCATTCCTGTCCGTTTCCGGAAACGAGGCCAGATTCGTTTCCGGAACGGCGGGAATATTCAGCCTGGAAAATCAGAAATCAATTCATGATTTTGATATTCTGGCTTTCTCCGTGTCTTTCGAAAACGATTATCCGAATATTTTAAAAATGATGGACCAATCCGGCATTCCACTGCGGACCAAAGACCGGTCGGAAAAAAATCCGCTGGTGGTCGGCGGCGGAATCGCGCTGACTCTCAATCCGGAACCGCTGGCTGAATTTTTCGATTTATTCATTCTCGGGGAAGCGGAAGAAACATTGCCTGAATTCTGCCGGCATGTTGAAGCGGCGCGACGTTCGGCTGTCCGGCGTGAACAGTTTTTAAAAGACTCGCAAAGGCAATTGCATAACATTTATGTTCCCGGTCTTTACGACGTCATCTATTCCGCGGACAGCAGAATTCAATCCGTCGTTCCGCGCGAAGCGGGATTGCCGGAAAAAATAAAAATACGTCATGTCAAGGACATCAGTTCTTTCCGCACACAGGAAATCATCAGCGCTTCTCCCACCGAAATGGAGGATATGTTTCTGGTGGAAGTCAATCGCGGCTGTGCCCGCGGCTGCCGTTTCTGCGCGGCGAGTTTTGTTTATCGTCCGGTTCGTTTTCGCGGCATTCAGAATATTATTGACTCGATCAACTGCGGACTGAAAAGAAAAAACAAAATCGGTCTTGTCGGTACAGCCGTTTCCGATCATCCGGATCTTGGATCCATTTGTGAATACATTGTTGCCCGTGAAGCTCGGGCCGGTCTCGGCTCCATGAGAATCGACCGTATTGACGAAAATATTGTTCGCCTGATCAAAGCAAACAACATCGAGTCCGTGGCGCTGGCCCCCGAAGCGGGAAGCCAGAAAATGAGGGATGTTTTGCGGAAGGACATTACGGAAGCGGATATCATGCACGCCGCGGAATTACTCGCCGGCCATGATATCGCCAATATACGACTTTACTTCATGGTCGGTCTTCCCACGGAAGAAGAACGCGATATAGACGCCATCATCGATCTCACGAAGAAAATTCAGCATCACGTGCGCGTCAGGTTTGAAGGCAAGAAAAAATTCCGGCGCATGACGCTGAGCATCAATCAGTTCATCCCCAAACCGGCGACGCCTTTTCAGTGGTGTGCTCTGGAAGACGTCGGTCTTGCCGGGAAAAAAATTAAAAGAATCGAAAATGCTTTCCGGAACGATAAACAGATCCGGGTCATTCATGACGTTCCCAAATGGAACTATATCCAGGCGCTGATGTCGCTGGGAGACCGGCGCGTCGGAGAAATCCTGCGGGCGGTGAATCGTCTGGACGGAAACTGGGCGCGGGCGCTGAAGGAGGTCAATGTCAATTCTGATTTTTACGTCTATCGTGAAAAAGAATTTGATGAAATTCTGCCGTGGGATATTATTGATCTGGGCGTATCCAAGCAAGCGCTGGTCAGCGAAAACCGGAAAGCCGTGAAATCATGACGGGTCATGAAGACTTTTTCAATCCGGCGGTCATTGGAGCCGCCTCTGTTTTCCGGCTCTGCCATTGGCCTTGGATGATCCCGTTCAAACAAAGCTTATCGACTATTTTTGGCGTTGCGCCGGGTTATGAAATATTTAATGATGGAGACCATCTCACCCGGCGCCGGCGCATCGTCTGAAAATCATTTTCTGATGATTGCTAGGCCGAATTACTCACTCAGATATTTTTCGAATAATTCCCTGCTCCAGTTGAGCTGAGTGCCCGCCGCCTGCAAAGAGGCCAGAAGCAACGCTTCCGAAATTTCTTCCTTTGTCGCTCCGGCTTCCAGCGCATCGTTGATATGATGTTCCGTGCAGTGATTGCATCTGAAAACAGACGCGACCGACAATCTGATCAGTTCTTTTGTTTTCGCATCTAAAACAGTCTTCTGCCGGGCAACATTGGAAAAATGCTGATAGGCATTGCCGAGAGGCGACTTTTTCAAATACCACGGTGTCTCATGATTCATTGTGTTCACCTTCATGTTTTAAATTAAAAATATTAAACGTTCTGTGCGGGGAAGAATAAGGATACTTTTGTGCCTTTGCCCAACTGGCTTTCGATTTCCATCCTGCCGCCGTGGGCCATCATCAGATGTTTGACAATGGACAAACCTAAGCCCGTGCCGCCCAGTTCGCGCGAGCGTGATTTATCGACGCGGTAAAAGCGTTCGCCGAGGCGCTGTACCTCATCGGCCGGCACGCCGCTGCCCGTATCGGTGACGGATACAATTGTTTCAAATTTCGATTCTGCCGCCTCAATGACAACGGTGCCGCCGTTCGGAGTGAATTTAACGGCGTTGTCCAGGATGTTGACCAGTATTTGCGTGAGCTTGTCCCTGTCAGCCCTTATCGGAGCAAAATTTTCAGGCACATGGTTTTGAACGGCGATTTTCTTCTGGCCTGCTTTCGGCTGAATCAGGGAAATCACATTATTGATTGCCGCGTTGAGCGAAACTTTTTCGAAGTTAAGAACGGCTTCGTTCAATTCAATATTCGATATGGTCAGCAAATCCTCAACGAGGCGGTTGAGCCTTTCGGACTGTCTCAGAATCACGTCAATGAATTTTTTTGTTTCCTCAATATTATTAATCGCGCCGGATTTGATCGTTTCAAGGTAGCCGATAATCGCCGTCAGCGGCGTCCTGATCTCATGGGTGACATTCGCGACAAAATCCATTTTGATTTGTTCAAGCTTCTTCAGTCTCGTCACGTCGTGAAAGACAATCATTGCTTTTTCTTCGTCGGGATAACCATGAATCGCGGAAATGCTGACGCTCATGATAAACGGCTCCATGCCGCCCAGAATAATTTCGCGGGACACATTTGAACGCGTTTGTTTGAATTCCTGAAACGCTTTCTGCAGATCGACGCTGCGGAAAGCCTCCATCAGCGTTTTGCCGCCGACATCGCCGTATTGAACCGCCAGCATGTTCCTCAAAACAGGACTGATGAATTCAATCAAATCCTGCTGATTGATAATCAGCACGCCTTCATTCATGCTGGTAAAAGCCGTCATCAGCTTGCTCTTTTCTTCATGGGCAATCCGGATTTTATCCCTGAGTGCTTCCACGAGATAATTGATATTCTCGGCCAGCGTTTTTGTCTCGTCCGCCGTATCCAGAATGATGGTTCCGACAGGCTCTCCTTTGCGCAGTTTTTCGGTAAACTGTTCCATGGTTTTTATCGGTTCATACAGACGGAAGGAAAAGAACAGGGCGATAAGGAGAGAAATGACGGCTACGATAAATATCGATATCAGGATATACTGATAAACTTTGTCAATAATATTTTGTACGGCGTAAAGAGGACGGGCCAGGCGAATATATCCGGTGATTCCCTTGCTGTCTTGAACCGCCACGGCGACATAGAGCATGTCCGTTCCGATGGAATTGCTGAACCGGACGGATTTGCCTTTTCCTTTAAGCCGTGCCTCCTGCACTTCCGGACGATTTAAATGATTTTCCAGCAGCAAAGCATCTTTCTCCGAATCTGCGAAAACTTTGCCTTTCGCGTCGATCAGCGTGATCCGGCAATCTGAAATCTTTGCGATCTGTCGAATATTTTCGGAAGCTTTCTCCGGAGACGCCAATTTGAGAAGTCCGCTGTGAGAGAATAATTCTTCTTCAATCTGAGAAGTCAGAACACTTTTGACCTCGTCGCGCATCAGGATGTCCAGGAGAAAAAAGGACAGGCAGATAATAACGAGATAGCTGAAAAATATTTTGTAAAAAAGATTTTTTTTCACACGGCACCTTTTTCAGTTCATCTCTTTTTCCAAATGGCGAACATTTTCTCCGGTTATCATATACGTGACCATGTCCGCAATGCCCTGGGCATGATCGGCGATGCGTTCCAGATTTTTCGAGACATGCATGATCAGCAAAGCCCGGTGGATGGATTTGGAATCCTCCATCATAAACGTCAGCAGCTCGCGGAATATCTGTTCATTGAGATCATCAACTTCCTGCTCTATTTGCCTGACTTCTTCAGCCAGCTGCAAATCCCTCCTGATCAAAGAATCCAGCGCTTTTGCAACCATTTTTTCCACGATGGAAGACATATTGGGTAAATCGATATAAGGTTTGAGCTTGGGCTCCTGATTGAGCTGGATGGCTTTTTCCGCAATGTTGACGGCCATGTCGCCGATTCTTTCCAGGTGACCGGTAATTTTTATTGCTGTGGTAATGAATCGTAAATCGATGGCTGTCGGCTGACGCAGAGCCAGCATCTTGATGCACCGCTCCTCAATGTCCTTGTCCATTTTATCGATTTCATAATCATCGCCGATGACCTTGGTGGCTATCTCCGTATTTCTGTCGGTCAGAGACTGCATGGCCAGATGAATAGCCTGTTCCGTCAGCGCGCCGAGATAAATCAGATTGTTCTTTATTTCCTGCAGCTCCATTTCATAATGCGAACTGGTATGTTTTCTTTCTTCCATAAAATCTCCCTGTCCTCAATATCAACCGAACCTTCCGGTTATGTAGTCTTCTGTTTGTTTTACATCCGGATTGGTAAATATTTTTTCCGTTTTATTATATTCAACCAAATTGCCCAGATAAAAAAACGCCGTTTCATCGGAAATCCTGGCTGCCTGCTGCATATTATGGGTCACGATGATGATAGTATAGTCTTTTTTTAGCTCTTCTATCAACTCTTCGATTTTAGCGGTGGAAATGGGGTCCAGCGCCGATGTCGGTTCGTCCATTAAAAGCACATCCGGCTTCATGGCCAGCGCCCGGGCAATGCAGAGCCGCTGCTGCTGGCCTCCGGAGAGATTCATGGCCGACTTATTCAGAATATCCTTGGCTTCATCCCAGAGCACGGCCTGCCTGAGACTCTGTTCGACCAGAGCATCCATATTGTCTGCGTCCATGCCGGTCAACTTCGGTCCGTAGGAAATATTATTATAAATCGTTTTGGGGAAAGGATTGGGTTTTTGAAAGACCATGCCGATTTTGCGGCGGATTTCGACCGGATCGACATCAGGGGCATAAATATTTTTACCCTCAAAAAGGATTTCTCCCTCCACTCTTGTTCCGTCAATCAGATCATTCATCCGGTTTAAAAGCCTCAGCAATGTGGACTTGCCGCATCCGGAAGGGCCGATCAGCGCCGTAACTTTATTTTTCAAAAATTTCATTGAAATATCGGTCAGGGCGCGCGTCGGCCCGTAATAAAAATTAACATGCTTCAACGTAATGATATCGGATTCCATTCCTACCACCTTTTATTTCTTCTCATATGGCCGCGAATAATGATCGCAATCAAGTCAATGCCCAGAACGACGGCCACTAAAACCAGCACGGTCCCGTATTGAATGGGGCGCGTGGCCTCGATGTTTGTGCCGGCCGTGGCCAGAACGTAAATATGATACGGCAGCGCCATGACTTCGTCAAATACTGAAGACGGCAGTTTTGCCGTAAAAAAAGCGGCGGCCGTGAACATAATGGGCGCCGTTTCACCGGCGGCGCGGCCGATTCCCAAAATGGATCCGGTCAGAATGCCGGGCAAAGCATTCGGTAATACTATTCTGAAAATCGTCTGCCATTTGGAAACCCCCAGCGATAAAGACGCTTCACGGAACGTTTGCGGTACGGCCTTGAGGGCTTCTTCCGACGCGCCGATAATCGTCGGTAGAATCAAAAATCCCAATGTCAGAGAACCGGACAAAATACTCGAACCGAACTTTAAAAATATAACAAAGAACCCCAGTCCAAAAAGTCCGAAAACAACAGATGGTACGCCGGCAAGACAATTGATGCCTATTTTTATTATACGAACGATTCTCCCCTGTCTGGCATATTCGGTAAGATAAATTGCCGACATAATCCCCAGAGGCAAACCGATTGCAATGGCTCCCAGTGTCAGGTAAATCGTGCCGAGAATGGCGGGCATGATACCGCCTTTGGTCATGGCGTCCGTCGGCGGCTTGGTGATAAAATCCCAGTTAATAACAGAGATACCATTGTATAAAATATAAAATATGATTCCGCCGAGCGCGAACGTTATCATCAGAGCCGACAGGCGGACGCAAACAAAAAATAACCCTTGTTTAAGATAGCGCCACTTCATCGAATGAGTTTTGATTAGCCGCATAACATTCCCGTTTATAGCGTCCCCGATCCAACCTGTTTGAATTTATGCGAAACATAATCGGCAATCAAATTAAAAACCAGCGTCATGCAAAACAGAACAATGCCGGTGGCAAACAGAGCCTGATAATGAAGACTGCGGAAAGGTGTCTCACCCATTTCCGCGGCAATGCTTGCCGGCATCGGGCGCACCGAATCAAACAGGCTTTCCGGAATTGCCGCGGCTCCGCCGGCGACCATTAAAACAACCATCGTTTCTCCGATGGCTCGAGCCATTCCCAGCATGACCGCCGTGGAAATGCCGGACAGGGCGGCCGGCAGAATAACCCTGGCGATCGTTTCAAATTTCGTGGCGCCCAGTGCGTAGGATGCTTCCTTGAATTCACGCGGCACGGCGTACAGGGCATCTTCAGAGATGCTGGATATTGTGGGAATGGCCATCAGAGCCAAAATCACCGACGCGTTGACAATATTTAAACCCGTAGGCAAATCAAACGTTTCCTGCATCCAGGGTGCTACGATGACCATGCCGAAAAATCCTAAAACAACGGAAGGCAAGCCGGCCAAAAGTTCAATAACGGATTTAAGAATGATCTTGATGTTCTGCGGCGCGATTTCGGAAATGTAAATAGCGGCCAACACACCGAGCGGCACAGCGATGAAAGTGGATAAAATTGTAACAATCAATGAACCGATGATTAGCGGGAAGATGCCAAAAGACGGCGGGTTATACGTGGGATACCATTCCATGCCGAAAATGAAATCTTTCACGGATATTTTGCCGAATAAGGGAAGCCCTTCGCGGAACAGAGAAAAAACAATCAGCCCCAGCACGATAATGGACACCAGTGAGAATAGAAAAAAAATGTATTTGATAATAATTTCTTTAATGTGTCTGGTCACGATTCGTTCCTCGATGTTTCATTGAAATTCTCTTTCTATCCATGCTTTTATTTCATCGCGGGTTTCTCTGTATTCTTTTACCAGCTCGTCAGGCGGTTTCTGAAATCTGGAGGGATCGAAACCGGCGCGAAAAGCCGCGTACCGATCCCCGTAAATTTGTTGAACAGCGCTTCGGCCGTCTGCGACCGCACCGCGTTATGGGTGCATAAAAATAATACGCTTTTCCGAACAACATGGTTTTCCATCAGGTCTCCTTTTAAAAGGTATTGGCGTTCTGAAATCATTTTATTTTGTCAACGGAACAAATCCTTCTTTCTCGACAATTTTCTGCCCTTCGGCGGACTTCACGAATACTAAATATTTGGCCACGTCGCCGGTTGCGTTACCGTCGGTGTACATGTAAAGTTCACGGGAAAGAGGATATTGTTTGGAAAGCGCCGTTTGGATGGTTGCCGTAATGCCGTTCACCTGCAATGGCTTTACGCTTTTATCAATGTAGCCGATGCCGAGATACCCGATGGCATAACGATTTTTGGCAATTGCCGTAACGATGGCACCGTTGGAAGCCAGCATTTGCGCTCTGGGAGTGACTTTTGCTTTTTTCATGACGAAATGATCCCACGATTCAAACGTGCCGGACGAAGAATCCCGGGAAATAACCACAATCTGCAAATCATCGCCGCCGACTTCCTTCCAGTTGGTAATTTTACCCTGATATATCTGACTGAGCTGGTCGGTAGACAGATTCTTGACTTTGTTCCGGGGATGCACAACAGGGATAATCGCGTCATGGGCGACAACATGAGCGACCGGGTTAATATTTTTTGTCTTGGCCAATGCGGCTTCTTCTTTTTTGATTTCGCGGGATGATGTGGCGATGTGTGCCGTCTTATCAATCAGGGCTTTGATTCCCTCGCCGGAGCCGCCACCGGAAAGAGACATCTGAACCTGGGGATTTTTTTTCATAAAAGCTTCCAGCGTACCCTGAGCAATGGGCAAGACCGTTGTGGAGCCTTTGATGACAATCGATGAACCGGCGAATGCAACACCTGTCATTAGCGCGAAAGAAACTAATCCCAGAGATAATTTTTTGAAAATGTGTGACATAAAACAGTCCTCCTGATTTTGTATTTGGCGTTAATTTACAGGATGAACGTTACAGTTTGATGACAGATAAAAGACAATTTTAAGAAAAATGAGCGGGTAAAAAGAAAACTCATTGAGTATCGACAAATTTATAGCCGAAACCGCGAACTGTTTGAATATAATAAGGATTTTCCATGTCTTTTTCAATCTGGGAACGCAGTCGCCGGATGTGAACATCAACGGCACGGTCGGTGATGAACGTTTCATCACCCCAGACATGATCGATAATCTGATTTCTCGAATAGACGCGACCGGGATGGCGGGATAAGAAGAAGAGAAGCTTTAATTCAGTCGGACTAAGCGTGACTGCTTTCCCATCAACTGAGACGAGACAAAACGTGTAATTTATTTTCAGTCCTTTGTGAACGAACTCTTCTGTGTCTGGAGTTTTTTCACTTTCCTTGAGACGTCGTAAAACGCTGCGGACTCTGGCGATCAGTTCTCTGACGCTGAATGGTTTTGTTACATAATCATCCGCCCCGACTTCCAGACCAATGATTTTGTCAAGTTCATCGCCTTTTGCTGTGAGCATAATAATCGGCAGAGCAGCGGTCGACGGATTACACCGAACGTTCCGACAGACATCAAGTCCGCTCATTTTCGGCAGCATCAAGTCCAGAATGATCAGATCAGGTTTTTGTGTCTTGATGATTTGCAGAGCTAATTCGCCATCGCAGGCTTTGGCGACAGAAAAGCCTTCTTTCTCCATATGATAAGAGATTAACTCAATGATATCCTTTTCATCGTCGACAATCAGAATCTTATGTGTCATTTTTTTATAGTTCCTAACGAAAGTCATTGATCTGTTAAACTTACATCAATGTGCCGAAGAATTATTTTAGCCGGTATCTTAAACGTATAGTTAAAATTATATCACTGGTTACGTCATGAGTCCGTGTGAAAGTTTTCCGGACTCGTTGCGGGCAGTACAGCCTCGCAGAGAATTTCCGCCGGGTCGAAAGCGGGCATGCCGGAAAGTCCTCCCAGTTGCATCCGGCAGGAGCCGCAGTCGGATACGATGTTTTCCATTTTTGTTCTTCTGATTAAAGAAACGGCGCGGTTCCCGATTTGAATGGCCGTGGATGCGTTTTCTTTTTTAAAACCGTAACTACCGGAGAGTCCGCAGCAGGATTCGTCGAGAACTTCAAGCTCCACGCCCGGTATCTGGGCCATCAGTTTCTGGGCCGGATAACCGATGCCCATCGCCCGCAGATGGCAGGGGATGTGATACGCTATTTTGCGGTTTACTGTCCTGAACTGCGGTTTGACATATTCCTCGTTCATAAGGTTGATGATATATTCGTGCAGGTCATAGCTGTTTTCAGCGATTTTCTTGCCCTGCGGTATTTCGAGAATGCCGGGATAGTCATGCAAGAGACAAAGACCGCAGGATGTGCAGGTATAAACAATGTCATAACCGGCGTCGATGTAGTTGGATAATGATTCGGCATTTTTCCGCGCGAAATGTCTGGCCAGGGAGAGGTTCCCGTTGCCCAGTGCAGGCAGGCCACAGCACCACTGAGGAGGGAGAACGACGTCGACATTCATCGAGACCAGCAAACGGATTATTTTTCTGCCGATATCAGGGCGGTAAAAATTAATAAAACACCCGTGAAAGAAAGCAACTTTTTTTCTTCCCTTATTCAGCATTTTCTTCTCATTGCGCATTGTCCGGAAGCGGAATTTCGGGAAGGGCAGATAGGTTGCAATTCCCATGTTTCGAAAAATCATTTTTCCGAGCCTGGTGGAAGCCGCCCAATTGGCGATTGGTGCCGTAAGAGAACCGAGCGCGCTTAAATAATAATTGTTGGCAAAAAGCAGATGCGCCGGCGTTTGCGGATGCTCATTTCCATATCGTTGCTGTGCCTTCAGAATGATCTGGGCCGGCTCGACTCCGCAGGGACAGGCCATCTCGCAGCGTTTGCACTGGCTGCACAAGAGCACCCAGTCATCTTGGGCTTTTTCTCTTTCCGAACGAAAACGCTGGGCGTCGGGACCGGCCTGTTTCGGGCCCGGAAAATCCGGATTCACCCGGAATACGGGACAATTCTCCACGCAAATGGTGCAGCGGATGCAATGTTCATAATTCATGAGACAGGTACTCCGAGCAGGATTGCGCAGCGGCGTGGGCTGTCGCCAGGGCCAGGCCATGACCGCAGCCGTTTTTCAAGACTTCCGCATTGGCAAGAATGCTGCCGCAGACAAAAATATTTTTCCAGGGGGAATCCAGCGGACGCATAAAGGCATCGGTCATAATTCCGGCTTTGCCGATGCCGTGATTTCGTGAGAAATAATCATTATCAAACCAGGTTTCCCGGGGACCGGGAATATGCACAGGAAGATCAAAAACATTTTCCTCGATGGTTGCGCGCGTGGCGGTCAGGCCGCCGCCGACGAAAGAGCCGGTGCCCAGGATAAAGGCTTTGGCGTTGATGCTGTTGGGTCTGCCCGCGGAGTTGGTCGAAACCGCTTCCATAACTCTGCCCGTCTTTTCCGTTCCTGCAACAGGCCAGGCCCAGTAGATGACCCCGCCTTTTTGACGAAAATTTTTCTTCAGCGCATTGAACAGCCTTCGACCGGGCATGGAAGGCGGAATCGTCGGGATTTCGAATACCGGCTTACGGGTCAGGATGGATATGGTGTTGACAATATCGGTTGCCGATTCCATTCCCAGCACGGCGGGGAAGGCGATCATCTCTTCATGAATCGTTTGCTTTTCCAGCCAGGCAATGAATTTTTCGAAAAACGCTTTTTCCTCGAAACGGGAGGCGAGGCTCATGGTGGTGGAAACGCCCGCATCATAAACCGAGAATTTCGTGCTGCCGCGCCGGGAAACGATGTACCCAGGATAGAAATCCTTCAGGCCTTTGAAGGTGATAATATGAATGCTGCCGTTATTATTCTCCTGCGGCGCTGCCGCCATGGCTGACGGGATCAGGCAGGAAATCTTTGATGTGCCCAGCGCGGAAAGGACCGAACGGTTTTCGTCGGACGATCCGATGTAGGGCAATCCCGCATCATTCATGTCGGATTGAAAAAGACACAGCGATTCTTTGATCATTTTTTCCGGAATCAGATTATAAGGATGCTCCCGGGGAAGATTTCTGATACCCGACAAAGGGTTTTTGTTTTGAGAGCAGACATCGATGCATCCGGTGGAAAGGCAGGCGGTGGGCTCTCCCTTCGTGACCAGAGCAACGTTGAACCCGCGTTCGGAAAGAAGAGCGCCCGCGGTAAGTCCCGCCACTCCCGCACCGATGATCACGACATCGTATTCGGTAACGCTCATTGCCGTTTCTCCATGGACAGGATGCCCAGATAGATGTATTCGACGAGTTGCTCCTCGCGAAGCTGGTCTCCCCAGAGAGCCTGTCTTATTCCTTTGTAGCGGCGCTGGAGAAATCCGCGCAGCATTTCCATGGACTGCTCCGGCGATATCACACTCATATCGTTCATAATGCCCAGCGCCCGGAACGTGCAGAAGCCGCCCTGACACGGTCCCATGCCCAAACGCGTCCGGTGCTGGATATCTCCGACATTTCTCGTGCCCGTTTGTTTGATGATGCTCTCCACATAATTTCTTGTGACCAGCTCGCATTCACAAACAATGTTTTTCATGTCCGCGAGTCGTTTGGAAAGGGGATAGCCGCTTAGCTCTTCCTGGCCGTCCAGCGGGATTTCAGCGGTTTCGCAAGATCTTTTCAGGTTGAATGTGTCCATCACGGTATCGACCATCTTCTCCGCCATCAGCCGGAAGGTTGACAGCTTGCCTCCCACGATACTGTACAGGCCGTTTTCATGATTGATGATTTGAAATCCGCGGGAGATTTCATGGCTGTCCGCTTTTTTGGATTTGAGCAGCGGTCGGACTCCGGAAAAAGCCCGGATGATGCGCGTGTTGTTGAAATGAGGAATCATTCGTCCGGCTTCATTGATGATGGTATCCACTTCGGGAGATGCCGTGACCAGATTATCCGGGTCGTCGATCGCCAGCGCTGTTGTGCCGGCCAGACAAACCGCTTCATTGGGTACGATGATATCGCCGTCGGACGGATGCCGGAGTCGATTAATGACCATATTGGTCAGACGATGATTGGTGATGACGAGCGAGCCCTTTACGAGTGTCAACGGCACCTCGCAACCGGCGAGCGTTGCGATCATGTGCGCCCATGCGCCGGTGGCGTTGATGATAATGTTCCCGTGGATTTCCCTGACTTCGCCGGTGGCCTGATCGACGGTTTTGACGCCGGTGCACCGCCCGTGGGATTTGATAATTTCCGTGACCTTGTGCCGGGTATAAATAATTCCGCCGCGTAGTTCGGACGTGCGAATATTCAGCATACACAGTCGGAACGGGTCGATCGAGCAATCGGGAACAATGATGGCTTCTTCAATTTCCGGATTCAGATTGGGAACCAGATCGATGGCCCGGGTCGAGGAAATGACTTCAGTGGGAATGCCCACGTCTTCACATCCTCTCAGGAATATCTCCCGAAAGCGTTTGGAGTCGCCGGGCAGGCGCACAAATAAGCCTCCCGTTTGTTCCACGCATTTTCGGCCGATTCTTCTGAGAATAAGATTTTCTTCATAGCATTCCCGGGCAGCCACCGGATCGGTGACGGCGTATCTGCCGCCGCTGTGCAGAAGACCGTGACACGCGCCGGTTGCTCCGGCGGCGAAATCTCCCTTCTCCACCAGACAATGAGGAATGCCGCGCAGCGCCAGATCCCTCGCAATGCCGCAACCGGTCGCTCCTCCGCCGATGATAATCACATCCGT
>DAOPVC010000041.1:0-10795 GCA_035350895.1 Smithella sp.
TTCGTCCTGGATAAAAACCGTCCTGGTCGGATAAGCGAATTCAATGCCTTCTTCCCGGAACCTGCGGAATATTTCCAGATTGATTGATTCCTGAACATCCATATAGGTGTTGTAATCGGAGCTTTGGACAAAATAGGCCGCTTCAAAATTGAGGGATGAGTTGCCGTATTCTTTGAAATGAACACGGTCGAAGCGGGAAGCTCCCGTCTTCTCAATAATTTCCCTGACGATGACTTTGATATTTTTCAATTTTTCCAGAGGCGTTTGATAAACAATGCCGAAACTGAAAATAATGCGTCTTTCGGACATGCGCCGGTAATTGCGAATACGGCTCTTCAAAAGATCGTTGTTGGAAAAGATCAGTTGTTCTCCGCCGAGGCTTCGGATTCTCGTGGTTTTCAGCCCGATGTGTTCGATGGTTCCGGAAAGAGAATCCACGGCTATGAAATCGCCGATGACAAAGGGTTTGTCCAGAACGATGGAGAGAGAGGCCAGCAGATCGCCCAGGATGTTTTGCACCGCAAGGGCCACTGCGACACCTCCAATGCCCAGACCCGCGACCAGGCCGGTAATATTGACACCGAGGTTGTCCAGGACCAGAAGCAGAACAACGATCCAAAGAACAAAACGGGCGACAAATCCCAGAAAGGTAATGGTTGTCTTGCTTGACAAATCTTCTTCAGAACGTTTTTTAACGGCATTGCCGATGGCGAAGGCGATTCCTGCGCTGGCCCAGAAACCCGCCTGTAATATTAACGCCAGAATGACAATTTTCTCCCATAAATCGCTGACGGAGGGTTTCAGCGTGATGGTTAATGTGGCGAGATAAGCTGACGCGATCAGCAGAATAAAAAGTTTGGTTTGTTTAAGCATGCTGACCAGAAGGTCGTCAACCGGAGTATCCGTTGACAAGGCCAGGCGTGAAAGTTTCCGGACGGCGACCGCCTGAATAATTTTTAAAATGACGAATATGACAATAAATATGGATAAAGCGATCAGCCAGGCCTGTAAGGTGTTGCCCAGGTAGGATTCCTGCATGAGATTCATTTTTTCTCCTTGTCTGATATTTGATGGCGGTTTTGAATAAGCCGATTTTATCGCCGATTATCTGATGTACTGAAATTATTTTTCCGGAATCACTAAAACAGGCAGGAAAACTTTGTCAATCGTATCGATATCCGTGCTGTCAAAAAGACTCGCATAAAGCCTGCCACGATGCTTATGACCGATGATGATCAGGTCAATATGGTTGTTTTGCGCATAGTTGACAATTTCTTCCGTCGTTTCTCCTTTGGAGACGGCGTATACAATATTTATATTGTCCAGAAGCGACGTGTCGACGGTTTCCTTGACCCGCAGAGCCACCGCATCTTCGTGATCGGCCGGATGCCGGTAGCCGGCCAGAATATCATTCACATAGAAAATATGAAGAGAACAATTCAGCAACCGGGCAAACTCCAAAGCCTTTTCCAGGGAGGAAGTATTATCGGAATCCAGATCAATGGGATATAAAATATTTTTTAAATTAATCATATCTTTCTCTCGGGACATTTGTACAATTAATATAATCGAAAATAGATGTCAACCTTTTATGGTTTGCCGATACAGGAACTCCGTCTGCAAGGAGTGGATATCAGAAAAGAATGAACGGAAAAGATTGTTGATCATCATGTTGAATCATAACGGTCTGGCCTGCACTCGACTTCTTATGCTCAATCAGGGGCAAAAACAATCAATTGATCGAACCACAATGCTGCCGCTTAATCCGAAAATAACAGAACCCCATCCTCTGAGAGAGACACGGGGTTCCATCCAGCTCTTAACAAATGGCTTCCGTTTTTTATTGTGAGACTCAAATTTTAATGAAACTCAGACATTACAAACGCAGTGCGGTGATATCTGTGAGTTGAATCATTCTGCAAGCGAAGTTTGGCGGGGTAAAAACAATCCCGCGCAGCGGAGGGGTTAATACCCCGCAGCTTGCCGCGGAATTGTTCCCATTACAGTCTTTGGGGTTCATACCCGTGATCTAGACGGTCGACTTTAACCCCGATGCCAGAGTGATCAGGACCTGATTCCTGTCTTCGATGTTCAAGGCCTGTTCGATGCCGCCGGCATCCAGATTCATATTAATCGCTTCCTTGGTGAGCCTTAAGGCAAGATGATTCTTGCTCAGCATCGTTCGGGCCATTTGCAGGCCGGTGGCATAAAGGTCTTCCCGGGGAACAATTCTGCTGATCATCCCGAGATTCATCGCTTCCTCGCTGGATATAAATTCGCCCAGATACATGATCTCATAGGCACGACCGGCTCCAATGATACGCGGCAGCAGATAGCTGCAGCACATATCCGCTCCGCCCAGACCGATGTTAATATAAGCAGCGCAGAAACGGGCATCGGGACTGATAATGCGAATATCGGAAGCCAAAGCAAAGCTGAAACCAACGCCGGCCGCCGCTCCGTGAATCAGACCGATGATGGGCTGGGGGGCCCTGCGCATGGCAAGATTTAAACGTCCCAGACGGGCCTGAAACTTGTAGAACTCATTGCCCTTGCGAAACAGCTCCATGTTTTCAACGGTATATTTCATGTCCAAACCGGCGCAGAAACCTTTCTCGCCGTTGCCTTTTAAGATGATGACCAGGGTCTCGAGATCATACAACCGCGTGTGCCAGAAAGCCTGCAATTCGTCCAGCATCTCGCCGTTAACCGAGTTGTAGGCCTTGGGGCGGTTTAAAGTCAGAACGCCCAATCCTTTTTCAACGATCTCCCATTGTATTGTATTATATTGTTCCATGCATGCACTCCTTTCCTATGCTGAATTTTTTTGAGTTGATCGGCGCCTCAAATCAATGCTTCTCTGTCTGTCGATTTGATGTTTTGTAAAAATCATTTCATCGCTTTGCGGTCTGAGTATAGGAGAGCGGTTATTGCGTGTCAAGGAGATTTGGGACACAAAATATGAGCATGCGATCGTTGAAGGATTGAAGTCCGGTATGTTTTGGTGAAAAGGGTTATCTGCTTGTTTCTGAAAGTTAGTTTGAGGATTTCTTTTATGCTCAAGTCCAGGACGTGCTGTCCTGCGTTGGATTATGCCGGGGAAAACCGGTTGGCAGATCCGAATGTGTGTTGAACACCTTTGACGGTGTTCAGGAGCGGCGCTTACCGAAGTAAGCGCCGCTCCTGTCATTGGTTTATGGCTTATTCTCCCTTGAAGTTGGCTTCTCTCTTTTCGAAGAAGGCGCCGATACCTTCCTGCGCATCCTTGGAGTTGAAGAGTTTGCCAAGTTCTTCCCGTTCGATCTTCAGGTGTATTTCAGCGGAGATGCTCGGGCTGATGTTGCACAGCTTGGTGACTGCCGCGACGGCAAGCGGAGCCCGTTTTACGATCTTGTTTGCCAGTTCGAGTGCGGCGTCCACAACATTTCCTTCGGTGATGTGGTCGACAAGGCCGATAGCGAGAGCTTCATCCGCTTCACACTGCTTGCCGAGATATATCATTTCCAGGGCTTTCGATTTGCCGATGAGCCTGGGCAGACGAAGGCTTCCGCCGTAGCCGGGCATGATGCCCAGATTCGTCTCGGTCAGGCCTATGCGAGCGCCTTTCTTCATGAAGCGTATATGACAGGCCATGGCCAGTTCGCACCCGCCGCCCAGTGCATGTCCGTTGATTGCCGCGATGACCGGTTTCGGGAAATACTCAACTTTGTTCCAGACGTCCTGACCGCGTTTCAGGAAGTCGACGGGGCTGAAATCGCCGAATCCGCTCGCAAGATCGGCGCCCGCGCTGAATGCCTTTTCGCCCGTGCCGGTGATGATGACGCACCGAATGGCTTTGTCGGCTTCAACGGCATCCAGATGCTTTCGCATGGCTTCGAAAACCTCGCCGCTCAACTGGTTCATTTTTGGTTTGTCGATCGCTAATATGGCTACTCCGTCTCTTATTTCTTTTGTTACTGCTTCACCCATGATAGTCCTCCTTGTGTAGTATTGGTTGGTTCCGCTCGGTGGGCCGTGGAACCCGGTAATCAATTCTCTTCCGATCATCTTGAACGAGCCGTTGATTATTTTTGGCCCGGACTTCAGGAAACCGAAACTTTCCCTGATCTACACATGACCTTGATGCAGACTTGATCACTGCCCGGTTCCAAGCGCCTGATCAGATAAAAGCGATTTTCTTTATGTCATTGATGTTGATTACAGCGGGGTCGAGTATAAGAGACAGGTTGTTGCGTGTCAAGGGGATTTTGGCCGGAAGATGTGATGTGGGAAGCGCAATGTTCCACTCGGGGAGTGTGAATGGCGATGGGTTTGTTTCGGGAAAAACGATAGTCTCCGTTTTCTGACAAATAAACGGAGACTTCATGTTATATATTCTACAGCATGAACATGGCCAGTGCTTCAGCGATACATGCCGGCTTTTCCTGCCCTTCGATTTCAATCGTGTGCGTGGTGGTTATGAGAAGGCGCCCGCCTTCTTTTTCTTCAACGCCGGAAAGAACCATTTTAGACCGCACCCGGGAGCCCACCGGAACAGGATTGATGAAACGCACCTTGTTCAAACCGTAATTAAGCACCATCTTCATCCCTTCCGGAAGATATTTCCCGGAACTGCTGAAAAGCGGCGTCAGGGAAAGGATTAAAAATCCGTGGGCGATGGTTCCGCCGAAGGGGCCTTTCTTGGCGGTTTCGACATCCACGTGTATCCATTGATGATCGTCCGTGGCGTCGGCAAACAAATTGACTTTGGCCTGATCAATCAGCACCCAGTCGCTGGTGCCGTTATCCTGACCGATCATGGTCTTTAATTTTTCTACAGGTACCATTTCAAACATTGTCCATTCTCCTTGTCATTAGAAGATCATATCTATGCCGATTCGTTTTCCACGAAACTCTTCTTGCGCAATTTAACCGGTTTCATCTGTTTGTTGCGCATGCGCAGATTGAGCATTTCCACACCCACGGAAAACGCCATGGCAAAGTATATATACCCTTTGGGGACATGCACGTCAAATCCTTCAGCCACCAGGGTCACGCCGACCAGCAGCAGGAAAGAAAGCGCCAGTATTTTTATCGTCGGATGAGCATCCACGAATTTGCTGATGGGCTTGGCGGCAAACAACATGACGCCCACGGCGCAGATAATGGCGATGGCCATGATGGAAATTTCCTGGGCCAGGCCGACAGCGGTGATGACGGAATCGAGAGAAAAGACGATATCCAATACAGCAATCTGAATCAGGACGGCCGGCACACTGGATGAAATGAGTTTGGGGGTTTCCTCCTGATCGCCCTCCAGGCTGCCGTGTATTTCATGAGTGGCCTTCGCCAATAAAAACAGTCCTCCGCCAATCAGGATAATATCGCGTCCGGAAATTTCCTGGCCGAATATCGTAAACCAGGGCGCCGTCAGCTTGATAACCCAGAAGATGGAAAACAAAAGAGCGAGTCGCGTCAGCATGGCCAGGATCAATCCGGCGCTGCGGGCAAAGTTTTGTTTATGCCTGGGCAGCTTGCTGACGAGGATGGAAATAAAAATGATGTTGTCAATACCGAGGACAATTTCCAGAGCCGTGAGGGTTGCCAGGGCAACCCATGCTTCCGGACTGGTTAACCATGCGAACATAATGACTCTCCGTTTATTTTAATGGTGATTTAATATTCTATTCCCGCGCGGTCTTTAATACCGGCGTTATAATGATGTTTGATTTCCTGAACGTCGCTGACGGTATCGGCGAGTTTGATGATGTCTTCCGGCGCGTAACGGCCCGTGAGAATCAGATCCATATCGGCGGGCTTATTTTTAATGAGCTTAATCACTTCTTTTAAATCAATGAGTTTAAAATCCAGCGCCACATTAACCTCATCGAGAATGACCATATCATATTTGCCGCTCGTCATGGCCTTGCGGGCGGTTTCCAGTCCTTTTTGCGCCATTTCAGTATCAATGGCCGCGGGATTGTCGCGCATGACAAAACTGTCCAGACCGGCCATTTTGACCTTTATGTTAGGCAAATATTTTTCCGCGGCGAGGAATTCACCGTATTTTCTGCCCTTCATAAATTGAAGAACAAAAACCTTATAGCCCTGGCCGATAGCGCGCAGGGCCTGACCGAAAGCGGCAGTTGTTTTCCCTTTGCCGTTGCCGGTGATGACAATGATCAGTCCTTTGCTTTTACGGACAGCAGCTTTCTTTGCCGATCTGGACGCCTGAGCCTTCGGCCTGCCGACTTTATAGACAGGCGTTTCTTCGTTTTTTACCATGGTCATTTTTTCACCTGTTTTTGAAAAAACTTTTCCGTGATGTCTTCCGCCACGGTGTAGGGATCGGATTTTCGGTTCTTTATTTTTTCGGATAATTTTTTCAGCTCGCCGCTGGTGATCAGAGATTGCATCAGAGGTTCCATGAGACAGGCGCCCAGTGCGTCTTTGATTTCCGCCATCGCCTTGCGATGCATTCTTTCGGTGAGTTTGCCGCTTTGCTGCAAAAATAAATAGTGTTCTTCAATTTTCCGGGCAAGTTCGGCGGTGTTTTCGTTAAAGATTTCCGGCTCGAAGGCATTTCCCACCAGGACGATCGGTGGCTTCCAGCCATCGGCCGTTTTCGGGGATAGCGTGAGCATGGAAGAAAGTTCCGTCTGCAGCTGCCGGGCTCCGGCGCGGTTGGCTTTGTTGATGACGAAGACATCCGCTATTTCCATCAATCCGGCCTTCATGGTTTGGATCTCATCGCCCATTCCGGGAACCAAAACAACCGCGACACTGTGCGCGTGATTAATGATATCAATTTCCTGCTGACCGATACCGACCGTTTCCACGATAATGATATCTTTGCCCATGGCCTCGATCACGTGAATGGCGTTTCCGGCAGCCTGCGAGAGCCCGCCCAGCGCGCCGCGGGTGGCCAGCGATCGCACGAAAACGCCTTCATCCTCGGCATGACGCTGCATGCGGATTCTGTCTCCCAGAATGGCTCCTCCAGTGAAAGGGCTGGTCGGGTCAACGGCCAGCACGCCGACCGTTTTGTTCTTCTTTCTGAATTCGGAAATCAGCGCGTCGGTCAGCGTGCTTTTGCCCGCGCCGGGCGCTCCGGTGATTCCGATAATGAAAGATTTGCCGGTATGCGCGTAAAGTTTTTTGATTTTTGCCTTGGCATCGGGAAGTTTATCTTCGATGTCCCGGATGAGGCGCGAAGCGGCACGAACATCACCTGAGCAGATTTTTTTAATGGTAGAATCCATTTTATTTATCGTTCTAATCAGCGCTTAATGGGGTTTTATATTTGTCCGGATCCAGTCCACAATGGAATCGAGTGATGCGCCGGGTGTGAAGATGGCCTTGATGCCTGCGTCATAAAGCATGGAGAAATCCTGCTCGGGAATGATGCCGCCGCCGATGACGGCAATATCGTCGGCGCCTTTTTTACATAGAAATTCGACCACTTTCGGGAACAGCACGCGATGCGCTCCGGAAAGGCAGCTCAGTCCGACCACGTCAACATCTTCCTGAATGGCGGCCGCAGCGATTTGCTCCGGTGTCTGATGACAACCGGTGTAAACCACCTCAAATCCGGCATCGCGAAAACAGCGGGCAAGAATTCTGGCGCCGCGGTCGTGTCCGTCCAGTCCCGGTTTGGCAACCATCACGCGAATTTTTCTTTCCGGCATATCCATATCTCCTTAAATTATCTTTAAGACCACGTCGGATTCATCAGGATACAGCGACGACGCTGCCAACAAAGGTAGCCGTATGAAGGCGGCTTGGTTTCAATAAAGCCCGGGGTCCCTATACTCTCCGTAAACTTCGCGATAGACGTCGCATATTTCCTGTAACGTGGCCAGATTTTTCACCGCTTCGATGCAGTGCGGCATGACATTATCTCCTTTTTTGCAGGCATTTTTTATATTGCCGAGAGATGCTCTGACCGCCTTGTTGTCGCGCTTGCGACGCACATCATGAAGTCTTTTGTTCTGCTCTTCGCCGACCCTTTCTTCAATTTCCACCAGAGGAATCTGATGTTCATTATCGCTGGCGTATTTATTGACCCCGACCATGATTTTCTCGCCTTTTTCCAGTTGGCTCTGAAATTTATACGCCGCTTCGGCGATTTCCATCTGCGGAAAGCCTTTTTCGATGGCGGCGATCATTCCGCCCATGGTGTCAATTTTGCTGATATAGTCCCAGGTTTCCTCTTCCATTTGATTGGTCAGAGATTCGATGAAGAAGGAACCCGCCAGGGGATCGATCGTGTTGGCTACACCTGTTTCTTCAGCCAGAATCTGCTGCGTGCGCAGGGCGATTTCTGCGGCGTGTTCTGAAGGAAGGCAGAAAACCTCATCCAGTGAATTGGTATGCAGAGACTGGGTTCCGCCCAGAACGGCGGCCAAAGCCTCCACCGTGGTGCGCACGACATTATTATAAGGTTGCTGAGCCGATAATGAGCATCCTGCCGTTTGCGTATGAAAACGCATCCACATGGACCGGGGACTCTTTGCCTGAAAACGGTCGCGCATGATTTTTGCCCAGATGCGTCGCGCCGCACGCAATTTGCAGATTTCCTCAAAGAAGTCGATATGCGAATTGAAGAAGAAAGACAGCCGCGGCGCAAAATCATCAACGCGCATCTTCTTGCGGCGGATCACGTCCTCCACATATTCTATTCCGTCACGGATTGTAAAAGCCAGTTCCTGAACGGCGGTGGCTCCGGCTTCACGGATGTGATAACCGCTGATGCTGATGGTGTTCCAGCGCGGAACGTATTTTGTGCCGAATTCCACGGTGTCGCTGATGAGCTTGACGGAAGGCTCGGGCGGGCACATAAAAGTCTTCTGCGCGATGAATTCCTTGAGCATGTCGTTTTGAATGGTGCCGCCGATTTTGGAAAGAGGAACTCCTTTGATATCCGCTGCCGCGCAATACATGGCCCATAAAACTGTGGCCGGAGGATTGATGGTCATGGAGGTGGTAACGTCCGCCAGCGGGATGCCTTCCATCAGCGCCAGGAAATCTTCCAGCGTGTCTATGGCGACACCGCATTTGCCCACTTCGCCCAGCGCTTTGGGAGAATCGCTGTCGTAGCCCATCAGCGTTGGAAAATCGAAAGCCGTGCTCAGACCGGTCTGTCCTTCACGCAGAAGCATTTTCCACCGCGCGTTGGTGTCGCGGGCGCTGCCCATGCCGGAGAACATACGAAACGTCCAGTAACGTCCCCGGTATCCGGTAACCTGGTTACCACGTAAATAAGGAAATTCACCGGGCACGCTGATGTCTTCTGCGAAATTGGTATCTTTAATGTCTTCCGGAGTATAGAGTCTTTTGATTTCTGTGTCCGACACGGTGGAAAAACGCGTTTTCTGGTCCGGATTATTTTTTAACGTTTTTTGAACTTCCTTTTCCCATTTCTGGGTCAGTTTCAAAGACGCCTCTTGCATTTCTTTGGAGAAATACACAATTCAGCCTCCCGTATTATTAGCAAGTTAGAATTTGTTTTCTGAAAGAAAGCAAATTCGTTAACGCGCTTATCCCGTTAATCGGGGTTCGGAATGATTAAAAATATATGTAAAAAACTAAAACGCACTAACTCAAATTTTTTGGTTTTGTCAAGATATATTGAAAATTACCGCATTAAGGAGCGGATAATATTCCATTATTACCATAATTAAAAAAGCATTCCTGTATTGACGACAGGAATGCTTTGATGTTAAATTTTAATATTTTGCTAAAATTATATGGGTTTGACGTTTTCCGCTTCCAACCCTTTTTTGCCTTGCTGTATATCGAATGATACGCGCTGGCCTTCATTCAAGGTTTTGAAGCCTTCGGTCTGAATCGCGCTGAAATGCACGAAAACATCTCCGCCCTCATCCTGCTGGATGAAGCCGAACCCTTTGTTGGCGTTGAACCATTTTACTTTCCCTTCTGGCATAGTTGTAAATAACTCCTTTCATAAATTTTCCAAGTCGAATTAAAACTATGACAGAATTTAAAACCGGAAAAACTTTAAAGAATATATAAGATTACCCTGACGGGATTAAAATCTGCAAAACTCTAAAGAATGTAACGGATAAACCTTGTACCTTAATAATGTTTAATTCAACTTTTTTCTTCGCCGTCTTTGACCCGCGAAGCTGGCCGTACTTAAACATAACAGGCAATAAAGTCAAGCGATATTTAATGACACTCGCTGATAGTGAGACAAGCTGAAATCGAGCGTAGTGAAGATTGAAGCGTAAGTCGAACTATCCTAGGAGCGAAGCGACGTAGGAGAACGAGCGAAGCATAGCGGGATTTGACACTCGCTGATAGTGAGACAAGCTGAAATCGAGCGTAGTGAAGATTGAAGCGTAAGTCGAACTATCCTAGGAGCGAAGCGACGTAGGAGAACGAGCGAAGCATAGCGGGATTTGACACTCGCTGATAGTGAGACAAGCTGAAATCGAGCGTAGTGAAGATTGTCCCTGCCACCTGAAGGTGGCGGGATAATTCGCTCTAAGATTTTCCGAGCACTTCGTTTATTTGAACTTAATTTTTTTGTTTAAATATGCTATTCATAGCATAGAAGAGTGGTTTGATTATTAATGGATGAGCGTTGATGCATGGTTATGGAAAGGATTGTTTATGAATAAGAAAATATCCGGTTTTGTTTTGGTCATGGTAATATTTGCGCTGACGGCAGTGTGTTGGGCTGAGGTCAGCCCTCCGCAGGTGGGAAGTGCTTTCCCGGACATTGAATTATCAACGCCGGCGAACCCCGCCGAACTCAAATATCTGGGGTTGTCCGGCAGCGGATTTTTTA
>DAOPVC010000041.1:10895-14328 GCA_035350895.1 Smithella sp.
CCGGCGAACCCCGCCGAACTCAAATATCTGGGGTTGTCCGGCAGCGGATTTTTTAAGGTCAACCAGATCAAATCCGATGTGGTGATTATAGAAATATTCAGCATGTATTGCCCATACTGCCAGGGAGAGGCGCCCAATGTTAACAGTCTTTACGCTGCGATTGAAAATAACCCGGCTTATAGAAACAAAATCAAAATAATCGGTATCGGGATTAATAATTCTCTGTTTGAAACCAATATCTTTAAAAAGAAATACAACGTTCAGTTTCCTTTAATTCCCGATGGAGATTTTAAACTGCATAAAATTATGGGAGAAGTCAGAACGCCTTATTTTATTGCCGTGAAATTAAAAGGAGGGAAATCTGACGTTATTTATTCCAAACTGGGCGCTATCGGCGACCCTAAGGTTTTTCTCGAGCAAATCGTTAAATTGTCGGGATTAAAATAGGAGCGTGCCATGAAAAAAAAGATTGTATGGGCGGCATTTCTGGTTTGTTTTTTTGCCTCCAGCGCTTTGGCTTTGTCCGATGCTTATAAAAATAATGTTTATAATCCGGGCGAGTTAAAACCTCTGGACAGTGTTTTAAAAGTCAAAACCGGTGAGTCAGCTCCGGATTTCTCCTTGAAAGCCGTCAGCGGGAAAACCGTTGCCCTGAAAGATTATCGGGGGAAAAAGAATGTGGTGATTTCTTTTGTGCCGGCGGCGTGGACGCCGGTCTGCTCCGATCAGTGGCCCGGCTACAACATCGTCAAGGATATATTTGAAAGCTATGATTCTGTTTTGCTGGGCATTAGCGTGGATAATATTCCCACGCTTTTTTCCTGGACGAATCAGATGGGTCATTTGTGGTTTGACGTTCTTTCGGATTTCTGGCCGCATGGGGCGGTAGCGGACAAATTCGGCGTTCTGCGTACCGACGGTGTTGCGGAACGGGCCATTTTTATCATCGATAAGAAAGGCATAATTCGTTACATTGACGTGCATGACATCAATCAGCGTCCGCCGCTGGAGACCATCATCAGAGAACTGGAAAAATTAAATTGAATAATGATCAAGATTTAAAATAAAAACATCTTTATGTTTTCTGATTTTTTCTTGACACATCCCCGATATTAATTTATGCAGCTTTCATATTTGTGAATGCCGGTCATTTTTTCCTGGACCTGTTTTCATCGTACTAAAATAAAGGTGAGCAAGTTCGACGTGGAAGAAAAAAGAAGAAAGAAAAAGGAAAGAGAAAAAGAGAGCAGGCGAAGCACCATTTTAAAAGCGGCGCGGAAACTTTTTTTAGATCGGGGCTTCAAAGCCGTAACGGTTGACAACATTGCCGAGAAAGCTGAAGTCAGCAAAGGGTCTATTTATCTCTGCTTTGAAAGCAAAGAGGAGATATACACTCAGATCTTAATTGCCGATAATATTTCCCTCTACGAGAGAATAAAAAATTTTGCATTGATCGAAGCCTCGGCCTCGCAGCTCCTGCTGGAATTTGCCCGGATTTACGTTGATTTTTTTCTCAGCGACAAGGAGCTGTTCCGGATTCTGATGACGTTTATGATGCAGACGGGCCAGATGCATCTGACAGAACAGCAGAGCAATGAATTAATTGTATCGACCAATCAAAATATCGAAGTCATTGCTCAAATCCTTCAAAAGGGCATCGATAACGGCGAGTTTGCCCCCCTGGAAAACGTCCGGCAGATGCAAAACGCCATTTGGGGCATGTTAAACGGAGTAATTTCCCTGTTCCTTTTCACCGGCAATCCGATAAAAAGAATGGAAAGGATTCATGCTACCGTTCAGGAAAGCATAAAGGTTTTTATTAAGGGCATGAAACCTTAAATGCGTGTTGAGATGAAATGATCTTCAGTGCAACGGAAGAGAATGATTGTCAACCTTCATGTGAAAATCGTGTTTTCAGCATTCGGTTTTATTTTTCGCCGGATTCAAGCAACTTTTTAAAATCCCGTTCGGCTTCTTTCAGTATATTTTCAACATCTTCTTCCAGCTTTTCAAATCTGGTGATGATGGTTTTCGCCTGATCGGTCAGTTGCAGGGATTTTTCCTTGTCCCTGGTTGCGACCAGTTTTTTTTCCATGCGTTCTTCAGAAGCTTTCAATCTTCCCCAGGCCGCCCTGTAGGACATCCCCAGCTCTTTTGCCGCGGCATTAAGGCTGTGCTGCTCTTCGATGGATTTGAGAATTTCATCCCGGCCTTTGCCGAAAATGACCTTGCCGTTTTCCTCGATCCAGATTTTATATTTGATCTCCATCAGGCCCCTCCCCCCCGGTTAGTGAAGCTTTTCTGTTTATAGTTAAGATAATTACAATATGTCAATAAAATTCGTAACCGTCACCGCGTCAGGAAACCGGAATGATGAATAGGAAGTTCACTGATTGGAGGAAGAAAAGATTGTTATGGCTGACATAAATCATCTTGACTATTCAATAAAATTGCTTGTATTGACAGGCGAAATATTCTTTTAAGGAGTTGACCTTATGTCCAAACTGGTTCGTTTCGGTGTTTCGCTGGAAGAAGATTTGCTGGTTAAATTTGACCGTCATATCCAGCAAAAAAAATACACCAACCGTTCCGAAGCCATTCGCGATATGATTCGTGCAGAACTGGTGAAAAAAGAGTGGACGGAAAACCAGGAAGTAACCGGCGCAATAACGCTGGTTTATGATCATCACACCAGGGAATTGGTCACCAAAGTGCTTGATGTTCAACATGATTACCATACCTGTATTCTTTCCACTCAGCACATTCATCTCGATCATCATAACTGCTTTGAAATCATTGTAACCAAAGGCAAGTCGCAAGAAATCGAAGAACTCTACCAGAGATTGAAATCGATAAAAAGTGTGAAACACGCCGGATTTATGATGGCCACGGCGGGCAGGGATTTACCTTGATGCGGTGCACGCTTAACGTTTCTGCAAAGATAGGGGCAGTTCCAGATTGTTTTCTTCCAGTAATGTTTGATGGGTAAGTATTTCCTCAACAGGCCCGTCAGCGACCACGGTGCCTTCCTTTATGACAATGCAGCGGTGACAGACATCCATAATCAAATCCAGATCATGTGACGCAATGATTTTCGAGTGTGCGAAGGTATTCAGCAGATCAATCAGCAGGCGCCTTGATCGGGGATCAAGATTGGCCGCCGGTTCGTCCATCGCCAGAATATCCGGCTCCATCGCCATGACCGCCGCAATAGCGACAGCGCTTTTCTGTCCGCAGGAGAGATGATGAGGCGGTTTCGTTTTCAACTCCATCCCCCTGACCAGATTTAATGCAAAATCCACTCTTTCCCGTACGGCAGCGTCGTCCAAACCGAGATTAAACGGTCCGAAGGCGACATCTTCGTAAACCGTCGGCATAAAGAGCTGATCATCGGGATTCTGAAAAACGATGCCGACTTTTCTGCGGATTTCCT
>DAOPVC010000042.1:0-13352 GCA_035350895.1 Smithella sp.
AGATATTACAGCCCAGGGCAAGCAATCCGCCGTCGGCGAAAAAAAGCGCCTGCACTACCAGCACCGAGGCAATGGCCAGAAAGGCCGCGTACGGTCCCAGAAGAACGGCCAGAATCATGCCCCCGCCGATATGGCCGCTGGAGCCTGTTCCCGGAATGGTAAAATTGATCATCTGCGCAGCGAAAATAAACGCTCCCATGATACCCATCAGAGGAATCGTCTTGTTGTTCAGATTCTCCTTCAACTTTTTGGATGAATATCCGATAGCCGCCGCGGAACCGGCCCACATCGTAGCTCCCACCGCGGGTGAGAGTAAAGCATCCGCCATATGCATGTCAAATTCTCCTTTGAAAAAAGATCAGTTATCCGCCTTCATCTCTAGAACCGGAACGCAAGTCCGGCGAGTGCGGAAATGTCGGCTTCCGAATCCGTCAAACCGTATTTCATGCCAAGGTCGATGTCCAAATTTTCATTGATCGAATAAATGATTCCGCCGATAAGAAATGCAGGATCGTCATCCGCTTCGCTATCAGGATTGCGCTCAACGCCGATATTGGCGACCAGACTTAAATCTTTGACGACTTCCCAGACAGCGGCAACGGAGGCATGCCAGATACTCTCGCGCTCGTCGGCGTCGTTTTCATTTCTGACGTATCCCAGATTAACATGAAACGTGAACGGTTCCACTTCCTGAGAAGCAATCAAAAAAATCTGACCTCCAAATTTCCCTGTACCCAGTCCCTTGTCTTCATCGCCGGTGGGCAAGCTGATTCCCGGTTTCAAGGCCAGGCTGAAGCCTTCTTTTTCAAAGACCTTGATTTTTGCCTCTAATGAAGCATCGCTGATGCCGTCCTCATCATAAACAACGATATCATTTTCCTTTTCTTTCCCCCAAAGATAAGGCAGGCTCAGAACCAGATCAACATGATCTAGAATCCCGTAAGACAATGTGGCTGCCGTCTCGACTCCCGTTGCCTTAACCGAAACACCACCAACATTTTCTTTGTCCCGGTCATATTGTCCGGTCAATTCCAATTGGAAATTTCCCCTTCCCTGTGTGCCGGTGTCGTCGGTAATCAAGGGATGTGCCGCCCAGGATGGGCCGGCAACGAGAAGCAGTGCGAGAAAAATAAAATTCTTTGTGAAGTAATTGCGTATCATTTTGCGCTCTCCCTTCGTGCTACTTTTATAAATTTAGTGGCACGACTGCGCAAAATTGTCAAGCTTTTTTAAGAAAAAAACTTGAGATCGTGAAATATTTTTAAATCAGCAGATCCGGCAGGTAATTGATTAAAGAATATACACTGAAGGAAACGAACTTGAAATTGGACAGCTTGGGAAAGAGCTGACTGCGTTTTCTGACGCCAAGAATACGAAAAACATCCTTCAGATATTCTTTAACGGTGTATTCGGAGATACCAAGCTTTTCGGCAATTTTTCTGTTGGGATTTCCGGTAGCAGCCAGAAGAGCCACCTCTTGTTTTCTGGGAGTGATACCGTATTTCTTGATTGATTTCCGTATGAATGAGGTTTCCGGCAGGGGATAAATCATAATGAGTTGCGAGGTGGAAAGCGCCACGTTTCCCTTTATTTTAATATAGTAGGATTTTGAGCGACTGGTTAGGAAGACCGATTGATTACCTTCAAGCTTTTGCATTAATTTCTTAAAAGGAAATCGTTTCAAGAAAATCCTGGCCATTGGATTAACATAAAACAATGAAGGATTCTTCCCGAAATAATCATTGACTAAAATGACACCTTCGTCATCGCAGGAATCATATATTTTAATAATATCTTCTTTTGTCTTTTTTGCGGAAAGGACGGACATGGAAATATCCGTGGCGATTGTCAGAATTAAAACCTTGTTGTCAATTTTAATTCTTTTTATGCTCAGCAATATGTGACGGTCTTCATGATTCGCTGCCTGCACATTCAGAAGAATATTATCCGCGTTTCCTTTTTCTTTCATCTGCGAAAAAATGTTTTCCACGGCTTCAGAGTTCAAATGCCTTAATGCGGCCAATTTTTTTCCGATGACCTCTTCCCGGCTATAGCCATAAAACATTAAGTACGCTTCATTGACTTCTACGATGGAACCGTCATCCGGATTAAAGATACTCATGGGATTTGGTGATTTCCAAAAGACTTCGTTAATGAAGGGACTGACCGGCATTGTTGTCTGCCTTCTTTTTTATGAAATATTATTATATTCTTATTTTTAATATAACTTAATTTTATATTACAAAAAACATGGCAATAAAACAAATTATATTTCATCGAAAACATACTTCAATGATACCGAGATCTTAAAATAGACCTGAAAAATTCAAAAAAAGACAAACCTCATCCGTTGCCCTTTTCTGTTTCCCTGCTCTATGCACGAATGCTGCCGGTGCGCTAAATAAACCATTTTATATACAAATTTAATTGACAGAAAAGTGATTTTATAATAGTTCAACCCCTCGAAAGAGGGGATGAGACGCAGAGAATAAATCCTTACTCTTTTTGCGGGAAATGAAAATATTTTGACGGCGTTTTAAAAAATAATTGCAAAAATTTTATATTATGTTATTTTTGACATAATGCTTGTTGCGGAGATGTTATTGATTAACGTGTTATCATCAAATTCAATATTAAAAAATTGGCCCATTGATTTCATAACGTTTTGTCTATTCTTTTTCATTCCCCAATATACAAAAATTATGAGTTTTAACGATACGGGCGTGTTGCACCCAAACGAACAGCCTTAAATTATACAAGGAGGATGTATGGCAAAAGGAAATAATTCCGAGTACCGGAAACTGGTTGACAAACAGTACAAGGATCTTCTGAAGCATTGTCAACTGCAGATGGAAAAAGTTGAAAAAGACTTACCTGAACCCAGAGAAGATTTTCATGCGCTCTTAAAAGACAAAGGCATCAGCCGAAGGGATTTCGTCAAGTGGACATCGGCCATGACGGCTGCTTTAATGCTGCCCCCTATCTTCAAACCGATGGTAGCCAAAGCAGCGGAAAATTTCAGCCGTCTTCCTGTTGTGTGGCTGCATTTTGCCGAATGCACGGGATGTTCGGAAGCCTTCCTGCGTTCATCGTATCCGAATGTTGACGATATCCTGCTTGAAACCATCTCGCTGGAATATCATGAAACATTGATGGCCGCGTCCGGTTATCAGGCGGAACAGAATCTGGAAAAGGCCGTTAAAGATTTTGACGGTAAGTTCATCTGCGTGATTGAAGGCGCCATTCCTCTGGGACTGGACGGCAATTACATGAGACTGGGTCCCAAGGGCAAGACCGGCGTTGAAATTGCCGAAGAAGTTGCCAAGAAAGCTGCTGCCGTTGTTTGTATCGGATCATGCTCGGCTTTCGGGAATATTCCGGCGGCCAAGCCCAATCCAACGGACTGTGTCAGCGTCAAGAAAGCCATCGGGATTTCCACCGTGAACATCGCCGGTTGTCCTCCCAATGCCGTGAATTTCACGGGAACACTTCTGCATTATCTGATGTTTGGTGCGCTGCCCGCACTGGATAATCTGGGAAGACCTGTCTGGGCCTATGGCAAACGTATTCATGACTATTGTGAAAGAAGACCGCATTACGACGCTTCAGAATTCGTGGAAGAATGGGGCGATAAGGGCGCGCTCAAAGGATGGTGCCTCTACAAAATGGGCTGCAAGGGGCCCTACACATACGCCAATTGCGGCAAGGTTCGCTTCAATGACGGTATCTCTTGGCCGATCATGGCCGGTCATGGTTGTATCGGCTGCACCGAACCGGATTTCTGGGATACGATGGCGCCTCTGGAAAAACCGTTGCCCGACAAATCATACGGCGGCGGAGAAAAAACCGTTGATAATATCGGTATTGCATTAACAGGAATTACTGCAGCAGGCATTGCTGCTCATGCGGTTGCCAGCGGAGTCCGTCACAAAGGAGGTAAGGAATAATGAGCAAGCGAATCATTGTCGATCCCATCACCCGGATTGAAGGACATTTAAGAATAGAAGTGGAAGTTGACAGCCACAACGTCATTAAGGACGCCTGGAGCAGTATCACACTGTGGCGCGGCATTGAAACGATACTCAAGGGACGCGATCCACGCGACGCCGGCTTGATCGTGCAGCGTTTCTGCGGGGTATGCACCTATGTACATTATGAAGCCAGTATCATGGCGTGTGAAGACGCATTCGGTATTAAGCCTCCGCCCAATGCCCGCATCGCCCGCAACCTGATCAGCTCGGCGCAGTATATGTATGATCATATGATGCATTTCTATCATCTGCATGGTCTGGACTGGGTGGATGTGGTAAGCGCCCTTTCAGCCAATCCGGCAAAGGCAGTGGATATGGCCAAAGCCTACTGCCCCAATCCTTACAACTGCTCGGCAACCCATTACAAAGCCGTTCAGGAGCGCATAACGAAGTTTGTCAAATCCGGACGTCTGGGACCTTTTGCCAACGCGTACTGGGGCAATCCCTCCTACAAACTGCCTCCGGAAGCGAATTTGATCATTCTGTCTCATTATCTTGATGCTCTGGCCGTTTCGAAAGTCGCCGCGCAGATGACGGCTATTTTAGGCGGGAAGAATCCGCATCCGCAGACACTGGTTGTCGGCGGTGTCACCTCGGGAATGGACCTGTTTGACGCGGAACGGATGGGTCAGTACCTGTTCCGTTTCAAAGAAGTGAAAAATTTCCTTGAGACCGCTTATCTTCCTGATGTTCTGCTGGCCGCGGCTTACTATAAAGATGAAGGCCTGAAAGGCATTGGCGGCGGTGTGAAGAATTATCTCGCTTACGGCGGATTTCCGCTGGATGACGACTGGAATAAAACCCTCTTTCCCCGCGGTGTTGTCCAGAACAGAAATCTGGCAAAACCCTTGAAGCTCAATGAAGAGAAGATCACGGAAGAGGCAACGCACGCCTGGTACAAGGCCAAAGAGCCCGAGCATCCCTATAAGGGAACCACCGAACCGGATTACACCGGTTATGACAAGAACGGAAATCTCAAAGGCGACGGCAAGTACAGCTGGTGCAAAGCTCCCCGTTACGACAACAAACCCCATGAAGTCGGTCCGCTTGCCCGCATGGTTGTAGGTTACGCCCAGGGTGACAAGGCAATCAAGGGATTGGTTGATTCCACCTTAAAAGCTACCGGACTGCCAGCGACGGTGCTCTTCTCCACGCTGGGCAGAACCGCTGCGCGAGCATTGGAAACAAAACTGATTGCCGACAACATGGAAGGATGGGTCAATGAACTGATTGCCAATATCAAGAAGGGCGACACCCGCACATGGACGCCCTGCGATGTTCCGACCAAACCGGCTCAGGGCCGCGGTATGACGGAACCGCCGCGCGGCGCTCTCGGACACTGGGTCAAGATTGAAAAAGGCGTGATTTCCAACTATCAGGCGATCGTTCCTTCCACCTGGAACTGCTCGCCGCGCGATAAAGCCGGTTTGCGCGGTCCCTATGAGGAATCCTTGATCGGCACCAAACTGGCGAACATCGATCAGCCTCTGGAAATCATTAGAACCATTCATTCCTTCGATCCCTGTATGGCCTGCGCCGTGCACATCATCGATCCGAAGACGAATGAAATTAAAAAATTCAAAGTGGCTTAGGCAATCATAAGGAGGTCACCGTGGAAAAAAAATTCACTAGCGAAAAAGAGTGGTCTGTGGCCATGCGCATCAACCACTGGGCCATGGCAATCTCGATCTTCGTCCTGATTGTCACCGGTTTCTATGTTGCCGAGCCATTTACGGTTTCCAGTGGGGAAACGGTCAATAAATTTCTGATGGGGAATATCCGGTATGCCCACATTTTCTTTGGAATCTGCCTGTTTTTCCTTTTTGTTTGGAGAGTCTACCTGGCCTTTTTCTCCCGCTTTCACGCGGACTGGAAAGATTTCTTCGCCTGGACGGATATCAAGATGACCATTGATCAGATTAAGTTTTACCTTCTTCTCAAAAAAGAAGGCCCTGATTATAAAACGTTATACGGACCGATGCAGTCGTTGGCGTATATCGGGTTATTCTTCATGGTTTTTGTCATCTGCGTCACCGGCCTGATTTTGATGGGCGCCGGTTACCATGAAGGGTTCACAGCCGTAGCCTATTTTATTCTGCGCCCCGTGGAAAAAATGATGGGCGGATTGGCGGTTGTCCGTTATGTTCACCACGTTTTCACCTGGTTTTTCATTCTGTTTATCGTGGTGCATATTTACATGGCTTTCTGGTACGATGCCATCTTGAAAAAAGGCACCATATCGTCCATGATCAGCGGCAACATTTTTAAGAAAGTCAAAGAGTAAATTTTCAAGCGATCTGGTATGCAAAAAAGGGGAGAAGACGTTTCTCCCCTTTTTTGGTTATAAAAGATAAATTATGTCGGAAAGAAATTTTGTTACGGTATTGGGAATAGGTAACATTTTGATGGGCGATGAAGGTTTCGGCGTTCATTTTGTGCGCTGGTTTGCTCAACGCCATCGTGAAACACATGACGTCAAAATCATTGACGGCGGCACGCTTGGGTACGCCCTGTTAGACATCATTTGCAGTTGCGATCATCTGATTGTAGTTGATGTTCTAAAAGTGCAGGACACGCCGGGATCCATTTATCGATTCAATAAACAGGAAATGGAACTGCACCTGCCGCCACCGACAACGGCCCATGAAGTGACCTTTCCGGATGTGCTTTTTAAATCCGAACTTTTGGGAGAAGCGCCGGAAACAATATTTCTATGCATTGTCCCGCAGGACTACAAGGATTTGTGGATGGAGATGTCCCCCTTCCTGTACGATAAGTTTTCAGAGATGGAGAAGCTTCTGCTCGTCGAACTGGCAAAATTGAATATTAAAATGGAAAGGCTGCCCGATGCATGAGCTTTATCTTGCCGAATCTATCCTTAATATATTGGACGATTATGCGGCACGCGATGGCTTTAAAAAAGTAAACAACGTATCCCTATCCTACGGCCGACTTTCGTGCATTGAAGCAAAAACTCTGCAATTTGCTTTTGACGTTCAGGCCAAGGGGACACGGGCTGAAGGCGCGGTTCTGGAATTTAAAATTCTGCCGGCGATGATCCATTGCTTTTCCTGTGAGAAAGATTTAGAAGTCGAAGCGCATACAGGTGTTTGTCCTTCCTGTGGCGGCAACGACATTGTTCTGGCGGCGGGAACGGAAGAATTACAAATTCTGGAACTGGATGTAGATTAGTATGTGTATAGGCTTCCCCGGGAAAATCATTTCCATTGATCAGGACAACTACGCGCTGATCGATATCAGCGGTACGCGCCGTGAGGTCTGCCTCGATATCATTGACGAACCGGTGGTTGTGGGTGATTATGTGATCAGTCATGCGGGCTACGCCATTCATAAGATTGATGCGGCCACCGCGCAGGATAAACTGAATTTTTTGCAAGAGCTCATCGACAATGAAATTTATTGATGAATACCGGGATCCCGCCGTCGTTCAAGCGCTTCTGAAACGTATCGATTCCACGGCTCGAAAAATATCACGTCCCGTGACGATCATGGAAATTTGCGGCAGTCACACGTACGCCATCGGCCGTTTCGGCATTCGTAATCTTCTGCCGGAAAGCATCAGGCTCATTTCCGGCCCGGGCTGTCCGGTTTGTGTGACGTCGGCCCGCGACGTGGATATTGCGCTTTATCTGTCGGGTCTGGATCATGTTATCTTCGCCACATTCGGCGACATGCTGCGGGTTCCGGGAAGGGGTGGAAACAGCTTGCAGAAAAAACGCGCTGCCGGTGCGGATGTTCGTGTCGTATCTTCTGCCGCCGAGTGCATAGCGCTGGCGCAGGCCAATCCTCAAAAAGAAATCATCATGATGGGCATCGGTTTTGAGACCACGGCTCCGACCATTGCGGCGGTCATTGCCGCCTGCCGCAAAAAAGAAATAAAAAACTTCTCCGTCTTTTCCGTGCACAAAATCGTTCCTCCCGCGATCAACGCGTTGCTGGCCGATCCGCTTTTGAACATCGATGGGTTTTTATGTCCCGGTCATGTCAGCATCATGATCGGAGCCGACGCTTACCGGATGATACCGAATGCCGGGCGCGCCGCCGTCATTACCGGATTCGAACCGGTGGATATTCTGGAAGGCGTCTGGATGCTGCTTAATCAGGTTGAAAGTTCAAAGATGGAAGTTGCCATTCAATACAGCCGCGGCGTAAAACCGGAAGGCAACACCCGGGCGATGAATCTGCTGCATTCCGTGTTTGAAACGGCAGATGCCGAGTGGCGCGGCCTGGGCATCATACCAACCAGTGGCCTTGTTCTGCGTGAAGCATTTGCATCCTTCGACACGCTTAAGAAGTTTTCTCTGCCGGACATCAAATCGAGCGACATCGCAGGCTGCGGCTGCGGAGATATTTTGCGCGGCATCAAACTGCCCAACGATTGCCCCTTATTCAAAAAAGTATGCACGCCGGTCAATCCGATAGGTCCCTGCATGGTTTCATCGGAAGGCACGTGCTCAACCTATTATAAATATTATTAACGGAGGTCATACAGTGAAGGTAAAAGTTGTTAAAAAAGTTCTGGACGCCAATGATCGGATTGCCGAAGAAAACAGAAAGCTTTTCGACCAGCATAAAATATTCGTCATCAACCTGATGAGCTCTCCGGGCGCAGGCAAGACATCGCTTGTCGAGCAGACCATCAAGGCCGTCAAAAACAAATATAAGATTGCCGTGATCGAGGGTGACATTCAGGATACCTATGACGCGGACCGCATCGCCAAACTGAAAATTCCCGTGGTTCAAATCAATACCGGCGGCGCCTGTCACATCGACGGCAACATGATCCGTGAAGCCTTTCCCTCGTTTGACCTCAACAAGATCGATCTGATGATTGTGGAAAACGTCGGTAATCTGGTTTGTCCTGCGGAATTCAAGATCGGCGAAAACATCAAGGTCATGCTGCTGAGCACGCCGGAAGGCGCGGATAAACCGTCCAAATATCCCCTGATGTTTCAGGAATCGGCGGCGCTGCTAATCAACAAAATGGATATCATGCCGTATGTTGATTTTGATCTCAAAAAAGCCCGGCGCGACTCGCTGGCTCTGAACAAAAAATTAAAGATATTTGAAGTGTCCTGCAAAACAGGTGATGGACTGGATGCCTGGATTGCGTGGCTGACTCAACGTATCGATGAATTCACAAAACAGTAAGGCTAACAAGAAAAGAATCCGTTACCGTTTTTCCGGCATTGTCCAGGGCGTCGGCTTCCGTCCGTTCATTTACCGGATAGCCGTTAAAAATCACCTGTCCGGTTTCGTGCAAAATACGCCGGCAGGCGTCATTGCGGAAACGGAAGGCGCATCTGACGCTTTAAAATCTTTTCTGGCTGATGTTCAGAATGAACTTCCACCGCTGGCTCATGTCACGCAAATAGAAACATCTGAAATTGCAGTGCGTCACGATAACACCTTTGCGATTATTCCCAGCTCGGAGCAGGGACAGGCGGATGTTCATATCACACCGGACGCGGCCACCTGCCCTGACTGTCTAAAGGAGCTTTTCGATTCTACGAACCGTCGCTTTCGCTATCCTTTTGCCAACTGCACCAACTGCGGTCCGCGCCTGACCATTATCAATGCAATTCCTTACGACCGCGCCAACACGTCGATGTCCTGTTTCTCTCTCTGTGAAAAGTGCCGCGCGGAATACGAAAATCCCGCCGACCGGAGATTTCACGCCGAACCCAATGCCTGTCCCGTCTGCGGTCCGCAATTGAAATTGTATAATGCGGAAGGCAATGCCGTCATGACAGATGATCCCATTCAAACGGTGATCGATTTGCTTTTGTCCGGCCATGTCCTGGCCATCAAAGGTCTGGGAGGATTTCATTTAAGTGTTGATGCCGGAAATGACGAAGCCGTAAAGAAACTCCGTTCACGAAAATACCGGGAGGAAAAACCTCTTGCTATTATGACGCGTGATATAAATGTGGCCAAACAAATTGCCGAGATAGGTCCCGAAGAAGAAAAATTGTTGCTCTCCCCCCAGCGGCCGATTGTGTTGCTCAAAAAAATAAAAAACAATCTTATTTCCGGATGGGTGGCGCCGGACGTTCCCTATCTCGGCATCATGCTGCCCTATACTCCGCTACACCATTTGCTGTTGGAAAACCACGGGGATGAACTCCTCCACAGCAAGCTGCGGGATTGTTCGACTAGCAAATTTCAATGCACTTCGTTTTTGAAATTTGAGTCTCACAATCATTTCACCGCGCTGGTGATGACCAGCGCCAATCAGGTGGATGAACCGATCTGCATCGGTAACCGCGAGGCGTTTGAACGTCTACAAGGTATTGCCGATTATTATCTCATGCACAATCGCGACATCCTGGTGCGCTGTGACGACTCCATTGCTTTTGTTGCCGATAAAAAACCACGGCTGCTCAGGCGAGCGCGCGGTTATGTTCCGCAGCCGCTGCAATTGAAAGATTCTTATCCATTGATTCTTGCCTTGGGCGGTCAGCTGAAAACAACGCAATGCATTTTGAAAGGGAATTTTGCTTTTGTCAGTCCGCATATCGGAGACATGGAGACACCACAGGCAAGAGATTTTTTTCAGGAAAGCATGACGCTGATGAAAAGAATCACCGAATCCGATCCCAAAGTCGTTGCCTGTGATTATCATCCGGCTTACTATTC
Source organism: Smithella sp. (assembly GCA_035350895.1). Taxonomy (GTDB): domain Bacteria; phylum Desulfobacterota; class Syntrophia; order Syntrophales; family Smithellaceae; genus Smithella. Next base: position 10,692 of record DAOPVC010000042.1, read on the forward strand.
CACCAAAGCGGCACAGGACCTTTCCGCTGATAAGATTATCATGGTTCAGCACCACCACGCGCACATCGTCAGCTGCATGGTGGAAAACCAAATTGAAGGTAAGGTCATCGGACTGGCGATGGACGGCACCGGCTATGGTATGGATGGCAATGTGTGGGGCGGAGAATTTATGATTGTCGACGAAACGGGATTTGAGCGTTTCGGCCATCTGCAATACATCGTTTTGCCCGGAGGCGAAAAAGCTATCCGTGAACCATGGCGCATTGCTGTCAGTCTGCTTAAACTGACTTACGGGGCGTTCTGGAGAGATATAGCTAAACGATTGACGTTCATGACAGATGAACGCCAAATGGAATTATTCGATAGAATCATTGACGGCAAAATAAATTCACCGCTATCATCCGGACTGGGTAGACTTTTCGACGGAATCGCCGCGCTGCTCGGCGCACACCGGCAGGTTAGTTATGAAGGCCAGGCGGCCATGCAACTGGAAAACCTGGCGATTGGTTCTTCCGGCGATCCTTATCCGTTTGAGTTAATTTGCGGGAAGGAGAAACCATATATTCTGAATATCACCGCCATGATTGAGTCTATTGTTTCCGAAATGGAGGCAGGACAACGTCACACAAAAATTGCCTCGTCGTTTCATCAAACGCTGATCGATGCTTTCGCCTCTGTGGCAGGTAAAATGCGTGAAGAAACAGGACTCGTCCGCGTGGTATTAAGCGGCGGTTGTTTTCAAAATAAAATTTTGCTGGAAGGCGCTGTTGACAAGTTGAAGAATTCAGGTTTTGATGTTTACTGTCATCAGCAGGTTCCCTCCAACGACGGTGGTATTTCATTGGGGCAGGCTGTTATCGCCGCTTCAATGATACAAAAAGGATTGTAGTGCTATGTCATTGCGAGTTCACGACAGAGAATGTGGCAATCTTTAATAAAGATTTCTCGCTTCGAAATGACATAAAAAAAGCATGACGAATGAGGTCAAAATATTTGAAGAAAGGTTGCGCAAATGAAATACGATAAAATACTTCTGGAACATGGCGGCGGCGGACTTTTATCCAACGAACTTATCTCGGAATACTTTCTGCCCCGCTTTAACAATCCTTTTCTGGAACGTCTCGAAGACAGCGCCGTGCTCACGATCGGAAGCCAGAAGTTTTGTTTTACCACCGATTCGTATGTGGTCAGCCCGATTTTTTTCCCCGGCGGCAATATCGGTTCGCTTGCCGTCCACGGCACCGTGAACGACCTTTCCGTTTGCGGCGGTGTGCCGCTTTACATGAGCTGCGGCTTTATCCTCGAAGAAGGCTTTCCTTTTGAATCGCTGCAAACGATCATCAACACCATGGCGGAAGCGGCTGCTGAAGCCCATGTTAAAATCGTTACCGGCGACACTAAAGTTGTTGCCCGCGGCGCGGTCGACGGTATCTTCATCAATACGTCGGGTATTGGCATTGTGGAATATCCCGGCACGTTGTCGGTAAAAAATATTCAACCCAATGATGTCATTATCGTCAACGGGACCATCGGCGATCACGGTGCGGCCATTATTCAGGCCAGAGAAAATCTGTCGCTCACCCCTGATAGTCTGTCCGACTCCGCTCCGCTTAATGGTTTAATTGCTGAAATACTAAAAGTCAGTCCTAATGTGCACTGCATGCGCGACGCGACACGCGGAGGACTGGGAGCGATTTTGGCAGAAATTGTGAAAAGTGCAAAGGTGCGCATTGACATTGATGAAAGAAATATTCCCGTTCGGGATAATGTGCGCGGCGTTTGTGAAATTCTCGGTTTCGATCCTCTTTTTTTAGCCAATGAAGGAAAGATGATTCTTTTTTGCGCCGAATCTGATGTGAATACGACATTGGATGTTATGCGTAAACATAAATACGGCCACAAAGCTGCCGTCATCGGCAAAGTCAGCCAATCATCTCGCGGAAGAGTTGTTCTTAAAACATCCATCGGCGGTGAACGCATCATTGATCTACCAACCGGCGAACTGGTGCCAAGAATCTGCTAAGAACAATACACGCCTATTTAGATCATGCCGACTCGATACGTTGTGTTGATCTATGTCATCGATTATATTCATCATCTTATATTATTATAATTTATGTTTTATATAACATATTGACTTTATTCTGACTTTCGGTCAATTTATGCCATGTTTGACATATACCAAAAATGACAGAGGTATTTGGGGAGGATTTATATGAAGATAACAAGAAGAGGTTTTTTAACTCTGTCCAGCGCCGTCGGAGGCGGGATTGCCCTGTCCAGCTTGGGTCTTAATCTAAAACCGACGCGTGCATACGCGGAAGAGTTAGACAAGATGAATCGAGTTAAAGCCGCCAAACAGACGACAACGATTTGCTGTTACTGTTCCGTCGGCTGCGGTCTGGTTTGCAGCACGGATAAGGCGACGGGAAAGATTATTAACATTGAAGGCGATGCCGATCATCCCATCAATGAGGGATCGCTGTGTGCCAAAGGCGCAGGTTTCTTCGACCTGACCGAAGCCAACAAACACCGGCTGACCAAGGTTCTCTACCGCAAACCGTATGGTACGGAATGGGAAGAGAAAGACTGGGATTGGGCGCTGCCCCGCATGGCCCGCCTGATCAAGGACACCCGTGATAAAAATTTCACCAAGACGAA
>DAOPVC010000043.1:0-13172 GCA_035350895.1 Smithella sp.
CGAGGAGGAGGACGTTTAATTATATTTTGCTGCCAATCATGTCTGAAATTTTGAATAAACTTCATCATGAACCCCGCCCATGCAAAACATCTTCAAATGATTTTATGCTTTATACAATTTTTATCGGGTTTACGTTTTGTGCTTCATGCCTTTTTATAAAGGCTTTCTCCCCTTGCAAAGAATCAGCGGAGAATATGTAAAACGCCTCGGATCCTTAAAAAAAGTCCTGAAATCCTCTAAAAACTTTTTACTGCCCCCCGGATAGGACTCGAATATTTTCGGAGCTTTCAAGGCGCCGACTTCCAGTTTTTTCATCCAATTGAATTCGTCGGAAGATTTCAGTTCTCCGTAAATGAGGTGATGGGGAACCAAATTGACGTTTATGTCTTCAAAACCGAGATCGTAAAGATGAGCATAAAATTTGCGGCCCGCATAAAGATCAAAATTGTAGTTATCCTGCGCGTGATGCATCGCTTTTATAAGAATTGTTTCCAGGGAACGCGGCATTTCCCAATGACAAAGACAATTATGATCCAGGTCGAGCAGGCACATGCAACCGCCCGGCTTTAGGTTGTTGTTTATGTTTTTGATGATGTCAAAAGCGCCTTCACGATAATACTCGAGAACAAAACGCACCCAGATAAAATCAAATTGTCCGAGGTCCTTTATCGGCAGTCGAATATCTTTAATCTCAAACGCTATCCCCTTTTTTCCGCCATAAAATGCACGAGCGTGTTTAATGCGGCTTTCCGCAATATCCACACCAACAGCCTCACCCCCCGGCTGAATTAGCTCATGCAGTAGAGCGGTGGTTTTACCCGGTCCACAACCCACGTCCAGCACGCGCGTTCCGGGGCCTATGCCAAACCACAAGGCCTGTTCTCTTACCGCATCAGGATCAGTCTTGATATCTAATCTTTTTTCTTCTTCGGTGTTTTCCATCAAATAACTTTGAGATTCTGTTTGCATACCTACCTATATGTTGAGTAATGTTATTGTTCAATTCAAATTTATGAAGACAGATGGTTCCGGGCCAAATAATAATTAATAAACGCTTCAACGATCTCTCGGCTGAAATGGACATCGCTCTCTCTGCGCAGCATTGCAAATGCTTCCTCAACCGGCATGGGATCACGATACAAACGTTTGGCCGTAATAGCCTCAAAAAAGTCGGCTACCGCTATTATTCTTGAGCCGATGGGAATTTCATTTCCCTTTAAACCCCGCGGATATCCGCTTCCGTCAAGTTTTTCGTGATGCGTTTCAGCAATCTGGGGAACAAGACTGTATTGGCCGTGAAAATCTATTTTCTCAAGAATGTTGCGTGTTTTAACAGCATGCGTCTTGATTGTTTCATATTCATCATCGGTCAAAAGTCCTTCTTTCTTCAATAAAGCATCAGAAATTCCGATTTTTCCGTAATCGTGCAGGGAAGCGGCCACAGCCACTACTTCCGTATAATCGGATGGCATATTCATTTCCTTGCATATCCCCACTGCGTATTCAGTGACTTTCTCCGAATGGCCTGCCGTGTAGGGATCTCGTGCGTCAATGCTGGCCGCCAACGCTTTTAAAATCGATTTAAGTTGACGGTTGCGTTCATCATGCAACTGGGCATTTCTTATGCTTACGCCGAGAACGGAAGCAATACCCATTAGCAGACTAAGATCGCTTTGAACAAGCGTTCTCTTTGTCTTGAAATTATCAACCGTCAGTATACCGACTGATTTTGTGTCGGCAATGATGGGACAGCAAATGAAAGATTGGGATCCCATATCCTTGACGAACTGCAGACTTTTTTGAGATAACCTGCCGGTAATGGTATTAATGTCATTGATCAGATACGGTTTTTGTTCACGAAAAGAAGTGACAAAAGCACCTTTAGATTGAGGTTTGGTCAAATCAAATTCCGTTGCTTTAACAATGGCAAGCTGCTTATCCGTGTATCCGTAACCGGCCTTGAACACAAGCCTGGTTTCATCTTCATTAGAAAAAAGTATCAGGCATCGGTCATATCCAAGCCGATTCTCAAAGATCTGGGTTGAGTTTTCGAGAATATCTTCGACATTGATATACCGGTTGATTATCGCGCCAATTTCGTGAACCAATTGAGAATTGTTATAATTGATTTCCATCTGTTTGAGGAGATCGTCACGCGAGTGTTCAAGATTGTGAATGCTGTTTCTGAGCTCTTCTTTCGTTTTCTTGTCACTTAAAAAATTTATAATGAGAATCGTTGAGATGATTATCGGTATAAAATATATAAGTTCATCGAGCGGATAGATTACCGTCAGAATGATGCTGACAATCGCCAGTATGATCGCTATGATATTTCTTGTTCTTTTCAAAAGATATAATCGATTATCTTCCCATTCAATGATGTAACGGCAGGATCGACCTCCTTTAAATATGCATTCCGGATGGTCAATTTTAGGAAGCGTATTACCGAAAGCAAGGCCGATTGATTCAAATTGACCTATTCTATTCTCACACTGAAACGGTTGTTCTTGAATGCCTTCGTTCGGCGTAACGATTATTTCAATTTTTTCTGAATTTATTTTCTTTGATTCATACGTTGATGATCTTGAAAATTGAGGAGCGACTTTCCTGACAAGCTCATACACTTCAATCGGATTCAGCATTCCGAGAACATATTGCCGCATGACACCGCTTGCTTCAGGAGAGGTCGCATACCGTCCCGCTTCCCGGGCGATATTTGCCGCGCCGGTAATTTCCGCCAGCTTTTCGTGAAAACGATTAATCTGTTCCTGAGTAAACCAGTGATTCTGATCAGCGACTTCATATGGCTCCATCCGAGCATATTCATAAAGCTCATCAATATTTACATGTTCATAGCATTTTTTTATGTATCGGATGTATGTATTAATTATGCGACTGTTATAAAGAGGTGTTGAATCCAAACAAGCTACTCCCCACGGACATTTCTAAATTATTTCTTTAACAAAGAGTTCAATTCGCGCGAAATTATATAGAAAATAACTTTATCTGTCAATGAAATACAATAAAAATGCACACCCCCGTCGCCAGCAGCGGGGTATCCGAAGGAACTGCGCCTCCGAAGACGGGAAATTCGATCCGCATTTATCCCGCTCGGCTTCTCTATTGCAGACAGATACCTCCTCATATCGGAACCGCTTCGGCAAACCGGAAAAAGGCAGATTCGGAATTTTAATGACCCTGCTCGTATCGTTATTTATTTTTATGAAAATAATATTTTTATTTTTTAATTTTCAAAACTTTGTACAGTGTGGTATGCGTAGAAAAAATGGTTGGCACAGATCAAAATATAAATGAAATGAAAAAATTGTTGTTAATAAATCCTGTGGGACGCAAAAGTGGTTATCTATCAAGCCGAGCAACGACATTTCCCCCTTTAGGACTTGCATACGTAGCGTCTCTAACACCTCCGGAATGGCAAATCAAAATCGTCGATGAAAATTTTGATGATTTCAAATTTGAAGAAGCCGATCTGGTTGGCATTACAGCCTTCACAAGCAATATTAACCGGGCCTATGAAATCGCAACAATCTACAAAGAGAAAGGCATTAAGGTTGTCCTTGGGGGTATCCATGCATCCATGCTTCCCGAAGAGGCATTAAATTTTGTAGACAGCGTTGTCATTGGTGAAGCGGAAAATGTATGGAAGAAAGTCATTCAGGATTTCGAAAACAATTCTCTTTCCTCAAAATACAATGGCGGAGTTGTTGATTTAACAAAATCGCATATCGGTCCGCGACGAGATTTATTACATCCCCATTATTTCTGGCAAACCATTCAAACATCAAGAGGCTGTCCTTTAAATTGCAATTTTTGTTCGGTTTCAAGATATTTAGGGAAGCAATATCGTCAAAGGAACACCGACGATGTATTAAACGAAATTAAAGAGGTAGAAGGTGATTATATAACTTTTCTGGATGATAATTTAATCGGATATGGAAAAGAAGCGTATAAACATGCCAAAGAACTTTTCAGAGGCATGATTAAACTGGGCGTTCGTAAAAAATGGTGGATGCAAACATCCATTAATGTTGCGGAAGATGAAGAAATTATCAAGTTAGCGGCGCAAGCCGGCTGCATGTTTGTGTTTATCGGATTTGAAACCATTACCACCGACTCCCTTGTTAATTTTAAAAAAGGCGTGAATGTAAAAGTCGGCGTAGAAAATTACAAAAAAGTTGTAGATACTTTTCACAAATACGGCATTGGTGTTTTGGGAGCATTTATTATTGGCAGCGATTATGAAACGCCCGAATATTATCAAAAATTTGCTGAATTTTTGATTAAATCAGACATTGATATTTTCCAGATTACTTTTTTGACGCCATTACCGGGAACTGATTTTATTGAGCAATTAAAGAAAGAAGACCGTCTTCTTTTTACAAATTATCCTTCAGATTGGAATAAATATAGATTTTCATACATTGTTCATCAATTAAATGGATCAACTCCGGATTTAATTTATACCGCCAGCAACTATATCAAGAAGAGAATTTATTCTTTTCCCGTGTATCATTTAAGATTACTAAAATCATTTTTTAATATTAAAAATATTAAAAATTGGTTTGTCATCTATAAGATTAATCAGGGATATAAGAAGGGTTGGAAGCAGTCTCATTATTACTCGAAATATCCTTCAGACTTTACAGACACCGGATTCTGAAAAATCTATCAGGGCATACCCGCAACCTTTATCGCATCCAATGAACGACGTTTACTTGTTTCTGCGCATCGACGCCAGTTTGGTCTGCAGATCATCGATACGCTGATGATTATCTTGTGAACCTATGTAAGTCCGGAAAAGCCATTCCTGCTGGCGCATGGCCTGATCCAGGCTGGAGTTTAAAAGCAGATGTGTCAGCTGTTTGGTTTCTTTGAGACAGCCGCGATCATACGTGGCCATTTCACGGGCAATGGCGCCGACTTCCTTCAGGAGCTCGCCTTCCGAAAAAATTCTCGAGATATATCCCATGCGCAGGGCTTCCTGAGCGTCCCAGATGCGACCCGTCAGGGCGGATTCCATGGCATTGCTCAAACCGACAATTCGCCAGAGTGGATCTATGGTGGGATTCAGAGAAAGAACAATTTCACGCTGACCGAATCTTGCTCGCTCGGACGCGTAACGAATATCACACATCATGGTCAAATCAAATCCGCCGGCAATGGCCGGTCCGCCGACGGCACAGATCACCGGCTGCTCGCAAAACATCACGGAACGATAAGCCCGGTGAAACAACGCCGTATATTCCTCGTTGCTTGCTTTTTGCAAAGTGCGGATATAAGTCAGATCAAATCCCGCGGAGAAGTAACGCTCTCCTCCTGTCAAAACAACGACGTGCACATCCTGGCGACGCGACAGCTCTGCAAACATCATCTCAATTTCCTGCAGAACCTGTGGAGAGAGAGAATTACCCTTATCCGGTCTGTTGATCGTGACGGTGGCCACATTTTCTTCGACATTGAGTAACAGATATTGCGCTGCCATAATTGTTTTTCCTTCCTGTTATTTTTTTATTGATGCTTTCTTCAATTTTGTTTTTTTCTTCGTGCGCACCACCGGCTTTTTATTTTTTGAAGATGACGCTTTTACTTTTTTCTCTTGAAGCGGTTCCAAAGCCAGCCTGATCACATCCAGCATATCCTTGATGAAATGGAACGATATGCTTTTGCGGACATTGTCCGGAATATCATCAATGTCTTTGCGATTCCATTCCGGCAACAGAATTGTTTTTATTCCGGCCCGGTAAGCAGCCAGAACTTTTTCCTTGATTCCGCCCACCGGCAGCACGGCTCCGCGCAGCGTAATTTCTCCGGTCATGGCCAAATGTTTTTTAACCTTGCGATTGGTTAAAAGAGAGGTCAGGGCCGCAAACATCGTCACCCCGGCTGAAGGGCCGTCTTTGGGAATCGCTCCCGCCGGCACGTGAATATGAATATCCATATCTTCGAAAAACTCCGGTTTCACGTCCAGCGCTTTGGCGTTGGTGCGGATGAAGCTGAGCGCCGCCGCCGCCGATTCTTTCATGACGTCGCCGAGCTGTCCGGTCAGCGTGAGCCCTTTCTTTCCCTTCATCGCCGTGGCTTCAATAAAAAGCATATCGCCGCCGACAGGTGTCCACGCCAGACCGATGGCAATGCCGGGTCTGGAAATCCGCGCATCGATATCGGTCATCACGCGCACCGGTCCCAGATAATCGGCAATGTTCTTTTCCGTGAGTGTCTTCGATTTGATGACCCCTTCGGCAATCTGTGCCGCCACCCCGCGACAGGCATTGGCAATTTCTCTTTCCAGATTACGCACGCCGGCTTCGCGCGTGTAACCGGAAATAATTGTGTTCAACGCCTTTCCGGTTATTTTGAACTGAGCATCGCTCAGGCCGTTTTCCTTCAATTGACGCGGAATCAAATAACGCTCGGCAATTTTCACTTTTTCTTCCTGGGTGTAACCGTTCAGTTCGATAACTTCCAGCCGGTCCAGTAAGGCCGGAGGAATCGTATCCAGCATATTGGCCGTGGTAATGAACATGACGCCGGACAGATCGAACGGCACATCCAGATAATGATCGGAAAAGGTATTGTTCTGCTGCGGGTCCAGAACTTCCAGCAAAGCCGAGGAGGGATCGCCTCGGAAATCGCTGCCCACCTTGTCTATTTCATCCAGCATAAAAACCGGATTGTTGGATTCCGCGCGCCGGATTCCCTGAATAATCCGCCCGGGCAACGCGCCGATATAGGTGCGCCGGTGACCGCGGATTTCCGCCTCATCACGAACGCCGCCCAGGGAGATGCGTATAAATTTACGTCCCAGAGCCCGCGCGATGGAATGCCCCAATGATGTTTTTCCCGTGCCCGGGGGACCGACAAAGCAAAGGATGGGTCCCTTGGAATCCGGTTTCAACTTGCGCACCGCCAGATATTCGATAATGCGCTTCTTGGGCTTGGCCAGGCCATAATGATCTTCATCGAGCACCTGTCGCGCTTTGGTGATATCCAGATTATCCGGGGTCGCATCATGCCAGGGCAGCGCCGTCATCCAGTCCAGATAAGTCGACGATACGGTATATTCCGCCGACGACGGATGCATGCGGGACAACCTTTCCAGTTCCCGTAAAGCTTCCTTTTTCGCTTCTTCAGGCAGATTTTTCTCTTCAATCTTCTTCCGATATTCCTCCGTCTCCACGGTATTTTCATCGGATTCTCCGAGTTCCTGCTTGATGGCTTTGATCTGCTGCCGCAGATAATATTCGCGCTGGCTTTTGTCGATGTCGTCCTTGACCTTCGTCTGAATTTTATTGCCCAGTTCGAGCACTTCCATCTGATGATTGACCATCAGCGTCAGTTCTTTCAGGCGTTTTTTAACATCGGCAATATTCAGCACTTTCTGTTTTTCTTCCACCGGAGCATTGATAATCGACGTTATCAGATCGGCCAGTGTGCCGGCCTCTGCAATGGATTTGGCCATCGGACCGAACTCCGGCGGCAGAAACGGCGAGAGTTTCAAAATACGGTCAAACAGGGACAACAGGTTGGACATCAACGCTTCCGTCTCCAGATCTTTGACATCCTTCTCCTCAATAATTTTAATGCGCGCCTGCTGATAGGGTTTGCCGGCGATGATTTCGTCTATCGAAAATCGGCTGACTCCCTGCAGAAGCAGTTGCGTGTGATTATCCATGGTTTTGGCCATCTTCATGATCACGGCACACGTGCCCACCGGATGTAAATCATCCTTCTTGTATTCGTTGGGTTTTTCTGGGTCATTTTTGGACATGATGAGTCCGATAAGGCGATCCGTGGTCATGGCTTCATCAACCAGAAGGGAAGCGCTGCCTGTAACTTCCAGCGGGATCATTGTCTTGGGAAATACAAGCACATTATGCAAAGGAAGAATGGGAATGACTTCCGGTATATTAAACGTATTTTTATTTTGCTGCGGGACATTTTGTTCCGTCATGTTCAACCTCCAGTATTCTTGATCCAAGAGAGATTTCCGTTATTTTTCCGAAATGATCGAAATGCGATGCGCTTTGTTCGCCGGCAGCTTATTGATTCTGACCATTAAAATGCCGTCAGCATAAGACGCTTTTGCCGACTGCGATTCCACGGGAGCGGGCAGAATAACGTTTCGCTCAAAATATCCATGCGGAATTTCCGCCTGGCAGTACCGGGCGTTTTGTAGAAGCCGAATCGCCTTGCGTACACCGGCGATCTTGACTTTTTTTCTGTCCACCTCAATGTGCAGCTCTTCCTTGTTGAGCCCCGCCATATCGGCCAGCACGATGATTTCATCGTTCGATTCATACACATCGACATTGGGACGCCAGATGCATTCGTAATTGCTGAACGCCGGCCGCACCAGATGAAATACTTCATCGACAACTTTTTCAAATTCATCCTCAAAACTACTGCCGAAATTAATTTTTATATACGTCATCTTACCGCCTCACAAATCTGTCTCTTGACTGGTTAAATATAATAATCATCCAACGGCTTGTAAATACCACCCGAAAAATTTCTGTTTTCGAAAATTATCCGTCGCCGCAGCATATTGAATCATCATTGCTTTTTCATAAAAGCAAACCCCTGTTTTTTCACCGCCCCAACACCAAGGCCACGCAAGAGTGGCGTCTGCCGACGTGACCGCTCACATGACGTCTCTGAGCCACGCATCAATCGGCGGCACAACGTCATCCACGTTGTTCGTCATCACAAGATGTTCGGTATTTTTAAAGAACAGATATTTCTTCCGACAGGTCAATCTGTTAAAAATATCTTCCACGTAAGCCTGGGGAAAGATAGAATCGTTTTCAGCGTGCACCAGCATGACAGGCACTTTGATTTTTTCCACCGGTTTGGCCAGATCTGTTTTCATCAGCGAACCCAGCGCCCTGATAGTAATCCATTTGACCGTCACCGGATTATTTTCGATCAGCGTTTTGGCATCCGTGCCTGATCTGGTTCTTTCCTTGGTCAGATCCAGGTAAAAGAAAACAGGTACGGAGAAATTCTGATACACACCGGCCAGAAATTGTGCAAGAGGCACCATGAATGTTGGCGGTCTGAACTGAGACAGGATCAAATTGTCTTTACCGTTAAGATCCGCAAGATTATGACAGACGGCCGCCGCAAGGGAATCATCGCGCGCCGCCGCGTAAAAGGCGGCTATACCGCCCTGGCTGCTTCCGACAACGGCAACCGGCCCCCCGAATCGTTCCCGCGCGAATTGAACGACGGCAAGCGTATCATCGACAATTTCATTGATGGTGTAATCTCCCCGGAGACCGCTGCTGAGTCCGTGACCGCGCGGATCGAAGCCGACAACATTAAATCCCCGAAGATAAATCTTATACATAATTTCAATATAAAATTTAGAGTAAACGGACGTTCCGGGAATAAAAACAACCGTCGGCAGGTTTTTGCCTTTCGAAAAAACATCAAGATGAAGTTTGATGCCGTTGGCCTCGACGGACGTTTCTGTAAATGCATGAGGATCAATGCTGATTTTCTCGTTCTTCAAAAACTTATCAAAGGCTGTCCGGACCGTCGCGTCATCGGGAAGCTTTTCATTCTGAAAGGAACGGCTGGCCGCATACCAGACGACATGAAACAAAACGACAATCAAAAGCGCTATCAGAATAATTTTTTTTGTCACAACCATTTCACCTCCGGTATTTTTCTTGAAACAGTATTCGTGTATCGGTACTGAGGATATCCCATGACCAGAGCGGCGTACACTCTCTCTTTCTGGGGAACGCCGAGTTTTTTTCGCAAACGGCCGTTCCATCGAAGGGCCAGAGTCAGAATACCGGCAAAGCATGTCCCCAGGCCGAGCGCATGGGCGTAATTGATCATCGTCGCCGCGGCAATATTGCAGTTGTCCGACGCAAAGGGTTGTCTTTCAGGCGCATGAATTAATATCAGGACAGGCGCATTATGTAAAACAAAATCCCTGCCCGTCTGGGCGTTTTGCTCCTGAACATAATCCATCACTTTGAGATACCGGTTTTTCGACAAACCGGTCAGATTCACAAAAAATCTGCCGATGCCTTTTTTTGTTGCATTGTACAAACGGTTTCCGAGACGGAAAAGACCCGCCGCTGTCGATTCGATAAGGCGCTTGTCCGTAATGATAATATAGCCGACATTCTGACTGTTGCTCGCGCTGGGCGCGTATCTGGCCAGATCGATAATGCTTTCAATCATTGCCCCGGGCACCGGTTCGTTTTTGAATTGCCGAACACTTCTCCGGCTGATGATGATATCGCGATAGACATCCGGACTAAGGTTTTTTCTGTTTACCGCGACAATATCTCCTTGCCCAAGACCGTCATGAATGACGGCATCGCAGGGACAAATGGCGATACAGTGGCTGCAGCGGTTGCATAACTCCGTTTCCACCGGTCGGGACTTGCCGTCAATAATGCGCCACACGCCCATGACGCAGTCCCGGACGCAAAGCATACACTCAATGCATTTATCCTCACGTTTTTCGATTTGCATTAAATTAATCCGCGAAGGCAGACGCTCTTAAATTTTTTATGAGAATGTTTATGTATGGAGGATATATAGATAAGTACCCGGCATGTCAATAAAATATTAATCATATTACGCCGGAATAAATATGGTTTTATCTTCAACTATCGCGACGGCCTGTAAATCACCCGCCGCGATAGTTATCCGGTGTATCCATGAACACTCGATTTCTAATCAGGAAGATACTTGAACGATACTCTCAGTTTTACGCGGTATTCAACCACCTTCCCCTCTTCAATCCTCATGTCCAGTTCTTTGACTTCCGCAATTCTGATCTCTTTTAGACTTTTTGCGGTCAGTTCAACTGCCTTTTTGGCCGCATCTTCCCATGATTTTTCACTGCCTCCGATAACTTCGATGACTTTATATACACTGCTCATCTTTCTCCCTCCTTCCGTCTGAATGGTTAAATTACATTTAAACATTAAACGCCGGTTTTGGGGTTTGTTGATACTGGTCAACCTTCTGACGAATCCGGCAAAACAAAAACGGAAAAAACACATCATTGAAAACAAGACATTGAGAAATCGGAGATACTGCCGAGTAACCTGTCCAAAGTAAAAAATCACAGGAAGGAAGAACATGAATTAATATGACTTTATTATACTGCTTTCTCTCAAAACGTCAAATAAATATTGTGAATTATTGGAAATTAAAATTTCATCAAATTCACTTTCACGTTTTGATTGAATTTTTCTGCGAAATGACTTAGAGTCACCGCCGGCAACGGGAAAATTTTATTTTCGATAAAAAATCCGCGTGAGACCTAAGCGCCCGCGTGAATATAAAATAAGGAGTATTCTATGCACAAATTCACATTGGAAAAGCCCGACAATCTGGTCGATTGGTGGGGAGAAAGCGTAACCAAGTTTGCCGATAGACCGCTGTTCGGCACCAAAAACAAAGAAGGCGTTTACGAATGGGCAACATACAAAGAAATCGGCAACCGTATTGATAACCTGAGAGCGGGACTCACCCAGTTGGGAATCGGTAAGGATGATGTCGTCGGCATCATCGCCAACAACCGCCCGGAATGGGCGGTGATCGGCTTCGCCACCTGGGGATGCCTTGCCCGTTACGTGCCCATGTACGAAGCCGAACTGGTTCAGGTCTGGAAATACATCATTAACGACAGCGGGGCAAAAGTTCTCTTTGTTTCCAATCCTGCAATATATGAAAAGATAAAAGATTTTCAGAAAGATATCCCGACGCTCAAACACATTTTCATCATCGACTCCGATGGTGAAAATTCGCTGACGGCTCTTGAGAAGAAAGGCGCTAAAAAACCGGTTGCGCCGAAGAGCCCGAAAGCGGAGGACGTGTCCGAACTGATTTACACATCGGGAACCACCGGCAATCCCAAGGGTGTTTTACTGATGCATATGAACTTCACCAGTAATTCACATGCCGGCCTCAAAATGTATCCCGAACTCTATGAAAATGAAGTCGTTTCTCTTACCATTTTGCCCTGGGCGCATGTTTTTGGACAGACCGCCGAATTATTCGCTATCATCCGCCTCGGCGGCAGGATGGGATTGATCGAAAGCACAAAAACCATCATCAATGATATTGTTCAAATCAAGCCCACCTTTATCATTGCCGTGCCTACCGTCTTCAACAGAATTTACGACGGTCTGTGGAACAAAATGAATAAAGATGGAGGACTGGCCAGAGCGCTCTTTGTCATGGGTGTCGAAGCAGCCAAGAAAAACAGGGTACTTGCAGAAAAAGGACAGTCCGATTTCATGACCAATCTCAAATTCAAAATTGCGGATAAAATTGTCTTCCAGAAAATCAGAGATCGCATGGGCGGCAGAATGCTGGGCGCTATGACCGGCAGCGCGGCCATGAATGTCGAAATATCCAAGTTCTTCTTCGACATCGGCATCCCCATTTACGACTGTTATGGCCTGACGGAAACATCTCCGGGCATCACCATGAACGGTTCCCTGGCGTACCGGATAGGCAGTGTCGGCAGAGTCATCGAGAAATGCAAAGTTGTCATTGATAATTCCGTGGTTGAGGAAGGAGCCACCGACGGCGAGATCATCGCATACGGACCGAATGTCATGAAAGGCTATCACAACCGGCCGGAAGACACCAAAGCCGCTCTGACACCGGACGGAGGGTTCCGCACCGGAGACCGTGGACGGCTGGACAAGGACGGATACCTTTTCATCACCGGCCGCATCAAAGAACAATACAAACTGGAAAACGGGAAATTCTGTTTCCCCGTTTCACTGGAAGAAAATATTTGTCTGTGTTCTTTTGTTCAGCAGGCGGTCGTTTATGGGCTCAACCGTCCTTACAATATCTGCATTGTCGTTCCCGACTTTGAAGTGCTGCTAAGCTACGCCAAGGAAAAAGGATTGCCGACGGATATTAAAACACTGGTCGAACGCCAGGATATCAAAGATATCATTAGTGAAGCTGTCACCAATCAGCTGAAGGGAAAATTCGGCGGCTATGAAATTCCCAAGAAATTCATCATTCTTCCGGAGGCGTTCAGTCTGGATAACGGCATGTTAACCCAGACGATGAAACTCAAGCGGAAAGTCGTTTTGGACAAACTCAACGACAGAATTGAAGCGCTTTATAAAGAAGATAAATAATTCAACAAA
>DAOPVC010000044.1:0-12614 GCA_035350895.1 Smithella sp.
CGGCGAACTGCCCGTTCTGCGGCGCTCACATGGAATATATTATGGAGGCAAAAGAGGCGGTCGTGAACTTTGATGTGCCTCTGAGCGCAAAGGATCGGGCCAATGCCGAACATGCGCTGAAAGTGGAAATCAGCAACGCGACGTTTTATTCGTGCGCTGCCGGCAAAACCGATGATCCCGAAGGAAAGATTTTATTCAAGGCGCTGGGTAAGATTGAAGCGGAGCATGCGTCTATCTGGCGGAAGATTCTCAAACTGGACGCTTTGCCTCCGGGAAACGAGACCTGCCACATGGAAAATGTTGAGAATCTGAAAGAGTCCCACGCAAGAGAAACACGGGCTATCGAATTCTACAGACAGTCAGCCGTTGAAGCGGATCATCCGCGGATCCGGCAGCTTTTTGAAGCGCTGGTGGAAATCGAGACAGATCATTTGTTTTTGTCTGAAGAAAGACTGCATTAGAACAAAGGCTGCGAGCAGATTGCGGTCTAATTTCCGCGGTCTGCTCGTCAACCCCTCTCTGAATAATTCCGGATATATTTCCAGAAGCATAAGCATGTCCGCATCGGGTTGATTGATGACTGTTTTCTCCAATGAAATCAACGAAGATGAATTGTCTTGACAGCCGAAAACCTTGTTCTATACTGACAGGCAAAGCATAATGTTTGAGTCCGGTCACCCGGACTGTAATCATAATTATTATCCTTGACGTAACCCGAAAAAGGAGAAGAACAATGCGTTGGAGAGGCGAAAGGCAGAGCGACAACGTGGAAGACCGCAGAGGAATGTCGATTTCCCGCGGCGCAAAGGTCGGCGGCATCGGCGGGCTGGGTCTGGTGGCCATCGTGGTCATCAGTATGTTAATGGGCGTCGATCCGAGTTCAATCTTACAGGTCGTGGAACAGAACACACAGCCTTCCTCCATATCCGTTGAACAAAGCGCAACCACAGCCGCCAATGACGATATGCGCAACTTTGTGGCAGTGGTTCTGGCGGAAACGGAAGATGTCTGGAATGATACGTTTCAACAAGCGGGGAAAACGTATGAGGAACCCCGGTTGGTTCTTTTTTCCGGGGCTGTTGACTCCGCCTGCGGTATGGCTGATTCGGCCATGGGGCCTTTTTATTGTCCGGGCGATCATAAGGTATATCTTGATCTTGCTTTCTTTGAGGAGTTGCATTCACGCTTCGGCGCATCCGGCGATTTCGCCCAGGCGTATGTTATTGCCCATGAAGTAGGCCATCATGTGCAGACGCTTTTGGGTATTTCCGAAAAGGTTCGCGAGCTCCAATCGCAGGCAGGGAAATCCGAAAGAAATAAGTTATCCGTCAAGATGGAGTTGCAGGCGGATTGCCTCGCGGGCATGTGGGCGCATCAGGCCGACAAGAAAAGAAATATTCTGGAAGCCGGCGATGTTGAAGAAGGGCTGAATGCCGCCAGCGCCGTCGGAGATGACCGCATCCAGAAACAGACGCAGGGTTACGTGGTGCCGGACGGCTTCACGCACGGAAGTTCGGCGCAGCGGGTCAGCTGGTTTCAACGCGGCTTCGAACAGGGCAATATCGGCGCCTGCGATACATTTAGCGCCGATCGTTTATAATAGTCCGGTTGTTTCGATATAAGGCCAACATATCCGGAAGCAGAAAACAGAATCGTAATTCTGTCAGCGGGACCGGTAATATCTGGAAACCGCAGCAACAGCACTGAAAGCATTCTTTACATTATCAAAGACGGGCATCCCTGCTTCAGTAAACAAACGGCGGGTCTCCCGGTTGACTTTTTCGATCTCAATGTCATCTTCGTCCTGCCTGATATTCGGCAGAATAAGGATGACCGGTTTTTTTCCAACGTCCATTGCTTCGCGGCAGACCTTCGCCAGTTCTTTGTAGGGAGTAATGTCGCTCAGTTTAACATCACCCATCGCCAACTGCAGTGCTTTGTAATGATACAAAAGCTGAATGACAATGTGAAAGTCAACGTTTTCATCTCGGGAAGCATGAAGAAGAATCTCGCCGATGAATTTAGGGCTGACATAAGGGTTGGCAATATCTATCGGATTGGTGGCGCTGGAGCCGGGTTTGGGCAGGACGTCCAGAATTGCCGCCTGTAAATCATTTCTCAGGCTCGGGACTCTGATTCCAAAGCATTCCGCCGTATCCGCCGCCGCTATTCCTAATGCGCCACCGCCGCCCATGACGGAACATCCTTGATAGTCGCGCATCGGCAGCAGTGAAAAAGCCAAGGCTGCGTCGCTCATTTCTTCGAGATTTTCCACCGGGGTAATATGACATTGACGCAACGCGGCTTCCCAGATGGCTTTCGTCCCTCCCATCGATGCCGTATGACTGGCCACCGCCCTGCTGCCGGATTCCGAAAGGCCTCCCTTCATTACAATGACGGGCTTTTCCGCAGCTGCTTTCTTGAGGGAGGTGAAAAAATCACGGCCGTCGGCAACGCCTTCGACATACATGCAGATTACTTTTGTTTGAGAATCATGACGGAGGTAACGAAGCATCTCTGTTTCTCGAAGATCGCAACCATTGCCGAAGCTGACGACTTTTGAGAAGTGTATTCCCCGCCATTTTCCCATATAACCGAAGTCTATGGAAAGGCCGCCGCTCTGTGAAAGCACGGCCACGCCTCCCGGTTTTCGCGAAAGGTCCGGTCCGGGCAGCATGGTGAGTCCGGATTTCGGGCAGTAGATTCCAAAACAATTAGGACCAATCACCCGAATGCCTCGTCCGGCAATCGTCTTTAGGTCTTCTTCAAGAGCCACGCCTTCCGGCGTTCCTGTTTCCCTAAAACCCGCAGAAAGAATTTCGGCGCCCGCCGCACCTTTTACCCGGCAGGCTTCCAGCGCCGACGGAACAAGTCGTGCCGGAACCGCGATAATGGCGAAATCTATTTTATCAGGGATGTCTTCTATGGAAGGATAGATTTTCATTCCTGCAATGGAGCCGCCCCGTTTATTCACGGGATACAGTTTCCCCTCATAGCCGATGGAACGGAGTGAAAGAAAAATACCGCGGCCAAAACCGAATCCTTCGGCAGAAACTCCGACAACTGCAATACTTTCGGGATCGAATATTTTGTCCATATCTGCAAATTTTTCCAAGTCGTTACGTATTACCAAAACATCCACCTCCCGGTCCTGTTTTTCAATTGGTAATCATCAATATCACATTCCGGTTAAGCAGGCAAAGATTTGGAAACTTTCTCCTTTAAAGAAAAAAAAGGCTATGCTATTTAATGCCATAATATGCAGAGAAAGATTCCTTCGTTAACAGTATAGGTATACGAACAGATGAGTAAATCATACGTTCACGGTTATGATCCGGTCGAAAACATAAGGCTTCAGGATCAGGCTTCCACACTGGTAGAATTGCTGCATGTCGACACCGCTTATGCGGCGGGCAGTACGGTGCTGGAAGCCGGTTGCGGCGTCGGCGCGCAGACCATCACCCTGGCGAAAAACAGTCCCGGCGCGTTGATCACCTCCATCGACATTTCCGCAGCCTCCGTCGATGAAGCCAGAAGAAAAACCGAAGCGGCCGGCATTCAAAATGTTCATTTCGAACAGGCTGATATTTTTAATTTATCCTATGCATCGCAATCGTTTGATCATATCTTTCTCTGTTTTGTTCTGGAACATCTGCCGCAGCCCGTTGAAACGTTGATCATGCTTAAAAAGTATTTAAAGAAAAACGGCACGATCACCGTCATCGAAGGCGACCACGGCTCGGCGTATTTTTATCCGGACAGCGAAGCAGCGCACAAGGCCATTGAGAGTCAGGTGGAACTGCAGCGGCGCGCCGGGGGTAACGCCAACATCGGCAGAGAACTGTATCCGTTGCTGAATCAGGCGGGTTTCCGATCTGTTTGCGTATCTCCCCGCATGGTTTATGTGGATTCCGGCAAACCGCAACTGGTGGACGGATTCATCAAAAAAACGTTCACCGCCATGATTGAAGGTGTGCGTACAGAGGCAATCGACGCGGGAATCATCGGAAAAAACGTTTTCGATCAGGGTATCCGCGATTTATATCGCACTGCCGAACCGGACGGCGTCTTCTGCTATACGTTTTTTAAAGCCACCGGCTACAAATAATTGCCGGACAAATCATCATCGGCCCCGATCAGGTCAGATTGAAAATGCGAAAAAAAGAAAGAGCAATAAAGGACAGGAAAGATATTGACGGGATCATCCGTCGTTGTCGGGTGTGCCGTCTGGCCATGTCCGACGAGGATCAACCTTATATTATTCCCCTCAACTTCGGCTATGACGGCTTTTGCCTCTATTTTCATGCCGCACCCGAAGGAAGAAAAATCGATATCCTTAAAAGAAATAATCGCGTCGGATTCGAATTTGATCTCCTTCATGAAATCCTTGAGGCGGAACAGCCCTGCGCGTGGAGTGCGAAATACGAAAGTGTGATTGGCTCTGGCACGGCGGAAATCATAAACGACGTGGAGGACAAAAAAGCCGCTCTGGAATGCATTATGCGTCAGTATGGAAGTGACGCCGGAGATTTTTCGGAAGAAGCAATGAAAAAAACCCTGATTATTCGCGTGCGCATACGGGAGATCAGCGGGAAAAGGCTCTAATATATTTCAGCAGTAAATAAACTTGAAAAACTGATCTTAATGTTTAAGATAGTATATTTAAAAACCATTTAGATATCGTCTGATATAGATATATCCGCAAATATCCTAAGCCTCTTGATTCAACGAAAAGGATTAATAATTTTAGTATCAAGAATATGAAGACAGGTTGTTTTTCTTGAAACAGACAACAATTTATTAAAATATTTCTTGACACAGGCACGGAGTTTCTTATAAAGAACACTAACGATAATGATTATCATTAGCGTTTAATGAGGAAGTAATGAAAAACGAAAAAGATGTTTTTGAAGATTATCTTCTTAAAAATAATCTCCGAGAAACGCCGCAGCGTTTAATGATTCTCGATACTTTCTTGAAGCACGAAGAACATATCACGGCCGAACAACTTTACGATATTGTCAAGAAACGTGATCATTCAATTGGCCAGGCCACTGTGTATCGCGTACTCAAACTCGTTTGCGAAGCAGGGCTTGCCCGCGAAGTGGATTTCGGAGATGGTGTGATACGTTATGAACATAGTTACAATCATCCCCATCATGATCACCTTGTATGCCGGGGGTGCGGTAAAACGGTCGAGGTAATGGATTCAGTGATCGAAGAATTACAGAAACGTGTTGCAGAAAACTTCGGTTTTGAGCTAACGGATCATGAAATGTATCTCTATGGCTTATGTCCGGATTGCCGCAAGAAAAAAAAGAAATAAACAACAAGGAAGTATCCATGGGTCTTTAAGTGTATTTAACTGTTAGAAAGAGAAGGTTCAGGCGGGTGAAACCGCTATTTTTTGAACCTTATAATGATAATGATTATCATTTGCAATTGCAGAACGAAAGGAGATTAAATAATGTCCCCATTAGGGTTGTTACAGGAAGGAGAAATTGCCGAAATCATAGACACGGCGGGTAATGGATTTATCACGCACCAGTACAAACATCGGCACTGTCGTCGGGGAGGCTTTTCTCGCGAAGGAACCTGCGCGGATTATTCACACAGTCATTACGAAAGCGGCAGATTTAATAAGCAAAGACATACGCATCTGCAGGACATGGGACTGCATCCCGGAAAAAAGGTGGAAATGATCAGCAACAGCGGCACAGGCCCACTGATCCTGCGCGTGGATGAATGTCGCATCGCGATCGGACGAGGCGCGGCCATGAAAATTTATGTTCGGAGGAATGGAGAATGACACTTGCGGATTTGAGAACCGGAAAAAGCGGAATAATTGTTAAAATTCAGGTGTCTGGCGCGCTTAAGCGACGTCTGATGGATATGGGTGTGGTGGCAGGTACGGAGGTGATCGTGGGAAAAGTGGCTCCTCTGGGCGATCCCATCGAGGTGCGCATCAAAAGCTATGCGCTGTCTTTGCGTCTTGGAGAAGCGCGCCAAATTGAAGTGGAGGAAATCAAAAATCATGAATAAACAGAACACGCCATTTGTTAATCAAGAGCATAAAGCTACAAAAAATAATCTGACGATTGCAGTCGCAGGTAACCCCAACTCGGGCAAATCGACGCTGATCAACTCCATTGCCGGTTCGCGACTTCAGGTGGGAAACTGGCCCGGTGTCACCGTGGAGAAAAAATCTGCGTCGTTTGACTTTCAGGGACGTAAAATTACGCTGGTCGATCTGCCGGGCACTTACAGCATGAGTCCCTACACTCAGGAAGAAATCATCGCACAGGACTATCTGGTACGCGAAAAGCCGGATGTCATTATCAATGTTGTGGACGCCACCAATCTTGAGCGCAATCTTTACTTTTCTCTGCAACTTCTGGAACTGGGCATCCCTTTGGTGATGGCGCTCAACATGCACGATGAAGCGGTCGAGAAAGGCTTCCGCATCGACGAAGAAAAGATGGCCTCCATCCTGGGCTGCGCGGTGATTCCGACCGTGGCCACCAAAGGCGAAGGCGTCGACAGACTGATGGAAACAGCCGTGGCCTTTACGGATTCATTCGAAGCGCACCGGCCCGTCGTGATTTCTTACGGTGACGATATCGAAAAAGCCGTATCAGCCATAGAAAAAAATCTGAAAGATCATCCGGATATTTTGGCCGGGCATCTGCCTTTGCGCTGGATGGCCTTAAAAATAATCGAAGGCGATGCCCGTGCCATTGAGAATTATAAAGCGGGGCAATATGCGGCGGTTGCCGAAAATGCGACGCGTCATTTGCGATCCGCGCATGGGGGAGACCTCGAAGCGTTGATGGCCGACACACGCTACGGCATGGCGGCGGGACTGACCCGGGAAGCGCTCCAAAAGCCAGAAAAAAGAAAAAGTGAACTAACTGAACGGATTGACGCCGTCGCGCTCAACCGTTATGCCGGCATTCCTATTTTTCTTTTGGCCATGTGGTTGATGTTCAAACTGACGTTCGATATCTCCGGTCCCTTTACTGATTGGCTCGATGGCGTCGTTGCCGGACCGCTCATGCGCTGGGCTGCTGCCGTACTTGCCGCAATTTCCACGCCTGGCTGGGTTGTTTCGCTTGTTACTGACGGCATCATTGCCGGCGTCGGCGCAGTGCTGGTCTTTCTGCCACCGATTTTTGCGATGATGTTTTTCATTACGCTTCTGGAAGCGAGCGGCTACATGGCACGGGCGGCATTTGTCATGGACAGGATGATGCACGCCATTGGCCTGCACGGAAAATCTTTCATTCCTCTCCTGCTGGGATTCGGCTGCAACGTGCCGGCAATTTACGCCACACGCACGCTGGAAAATCCGCGCGACAAGGCGCTGACGGCGCTGATCATACCGCTCATGTCCTGCGGGGCAAGGCTTCCGGTCTATGTGGTTTTCACCGCCGCGTTCTTTTCCGCCTATGCGGGAACAGTTTTATGGTCGCTCTACATTTTGGGCGTTGTCCTGGCAATTTTAATGGGACTTTTGTTTAAAAAAACTCTCTTTCGCGGCGAGGCTCCTGTGTTCATCATGGAACTTCCGCCCTACCGTATGCCCACGGTAAAAAACCTGATGATCCATACGTGGGAGAAAGGCAAACACTATCTGATCAAAGCCGGCACCTGGATTCTGGCCATTTCGGTGTTTGTCTGGTTCGGCCTCAATCTGCCCTGGGGCGTCGAATCCAAGAAAGATTCTTATCTGGGGAAAACGGGTCAGATTCTGGCGCCGGTTTTTGAACCGCTGGGATTTGGCACCTGGGAGGCTGCCGCTTCGCTGCTGACCGGTGTGGTTGCCAAGGAAATCGTGGTTTCGACCATGGGCGAAGTGTATGTGCCCAATGCAGAGGAAGCAAATGAAGAAACGCGTTCACTGGGCGAAGACGTTCGTGAAATTGCCGTCTCTTTCGGAGGAGCGTTCGTCGATGCGGCAAATAATGTTTTCTCTACATTCGGCATTGCCACAATGAGCGCGGAAGAAGAGGAGGATACAGCGGGTCTGAAAAGCGTTCTGGCAAAAACCTTTACGCCACTTTCGGCATACGCCTTCATGGTTTTTGTGCTCTTGTACCTGCCCTGCTTCATTGTGCTGGTGGCCATGCGGCACGAATTCGGCACATGGAAATGGGCGGGTGTGACCATCGCCTATCAAACGGTGTTGGCCTGGATTGTGGCATTTATTATTTATCAGGGAGGACGACTTATCGGGCTAAGCTGATGTTCGAACAACAAAGCACAAGGAGATTGAAATGAGTTTAATGGATATTTTCCTGGCCGCCGGAATTCTGGCCGCGGCGGGATGGTTATTCTACAAAAGTTTTATCAAAAAAAAAGGGCATTGCACGGGATGTCCGAGCTGCGCCTCGCGTTCCTGCGGTGTAAAGAATGACGACGGAAAAGACCGGCTGATCCAGTTGTCCTGAAATAATTAACAATGAAACGGTTTATGCTGTAATGAAAAGGAGAACAAAGACATGAAAAAACTACTCAAAATGGCAATCACCCTCATGGTTGGTCTTACGTTTATAACCGTTCCCGGTGTATATGCAGAAGATATAGAAGCCCTGTCTAACCGCATCAAAGGATTGGAAGAGAAGCTGGAAAAACATGAACAAACATCGGTTGATATTTTAGGGAAACTTGACGATCATGTAACGTTCAGCGGCGCCATTGAACTGGATTTTTCCTATGTCGAACCGAGCGATATGACCAACCCCCAAAGCGATTCCACTTCCAGCCTCGATATAGGAACGGCGGAACTGGGCGCAGAGATACGATTTCACAATTGGGTCACCGGTAATTTCATCCTCAAAGGAGAAGAGCTTGACGGTGATGATGACAGGGTGTTCTGGGACGAGGCGACGATCACCATACAAAACGAGGGGTTCCCGCTGTATTTTGTCGGCGGAAAAAGAGGGCAGCCCTTCGGCGTTTTCAACAGCCACCTCATTAATGATCCCATCACCCAAGATTGCTACGAAATAAACAAGACAGGAGCGACTATAGGTTTTGCTCACGATTTCCTGGGACTCGACATATCGGGCACAATATACAAGGGGGAGGTCCTTGCCGATAAGTTGACGGAAGTCGGTTACGGCTGGGAAAGAGATCCCAATCCTAATCCCGACCCGACAGATGATGTCAATTCCTATATTTTTAATGTCTCTCTTGCGCCCATCGATGGTTTGAATCTCAGCGCCTTCTTTGATTCGGAACCGGGCCAGGGAGATCGCAATAAAACAGTGGGCGGCACTGTCGAATACAAAATCAGCATCTTTGATTTCGATATCGAATATATCAGGGCTTTAAACAGAGAAAAGAATGCGTTGACTAATGAGGAGCATAAAGAATCCGCATGGTTTGCGGCAATCGTCTGCCATGTCATCGATCCGCTGGAAATAGCGGCTCGATATGAGGGCTTTAATGACGATGTCGACGGCGACCAGGATGGGCATCTGGAAAGCCGGTATTCTATCGGTGCCAACTACACTCTTTTCAAAAGCGATCCTTTCGCTGCAACACTTATGCTCGAGTATCGCAGGAGTAACTACGAAAAGGCAGTTGCAAGCACCGCACACGATAACTCAGACGAGGTCTTTGTCAGACTGGCATTGACATTTTAACAGGAGAAGGGTTGAGCAAATTTGACAATGCGGAAGATAAGGCAAGAAAAGAAATCATGAAGAATCCGTATAATTTTGAAAAGAACTTCAAGGTGACAGATGAGCAATACCAGAAAAAACTCTTTCACAGAACTGTCCGTGGGTCGTACGGGATCGGGAAGTCTTTTCCCGACCAACCCGTGACGAGAAATCATGTTATGCTGGACAAAGCATTGGAAGTGTTCGAGGAAAAAAAGCGGCTCAATATCCATGAAGTGGTCCTGAGATTACAGATCGACGAAGAACAAGCCAAAGAAATACTCGGAGTTCTCGTCAACCTCGGCAAACTGAGAGTGGAAGAGAAAGGCCGGTGTGCCGATTTCATTTCTATGAGCAGGGTCTTGGGATGCCGGTGCAGTATCAGGAGGGCGTACGGTGAAATGTACGTTTTCAATGAGTAGATGCTCGCCATAAGCGAAAGAGCAACTGGTTTTGTCATCACGCAAAGCCTGTTGCTCGTCTCAAGAGTACCAAACCCGTCGTCGCAACTATTCCGGTATCGCCGGCAATGACAGGTTTGACAATCCGGTTTTAATCTGCGCTTTTATTGATAACGAGTGTCATATTCATATTAAGAAAGGAGAATAAAAAATGTCACCATTGATTTCGCTTTTGGAAAAAGAAATGAAGGCTGTTTCTTATAAACAAAAACATCAGGAAGATAAGGGAAACGTATGCGGTTGTGCAGACAGCCGTCAGGACTGCTCCTGCCTGAAACCGTGCGCCAATTGCACATGCCGGAATAAAAAAGAACGCTGAGGAGTACTTGCTATGGCACGAGATATTTTACAGGTATCTACCTCATCTTCGGGAAAAACCGCCCTGCGTTTCTGGGAGATTGACTCGATGTTTCGTTGTCCGGTTATTGGTATCTGTCTGACCGGGTCCGAGCAGATCGCTCTTCTGAAAAAAGCCGGCATACCTTCGAAAGATAAAAATTCCTTCGAAATTCATGAACTGCTTGTAGCCAGTGCAGGCAATAAAAACCGGCTTTCATTCAGAATCAATCTTTTTTGTAGCAGAAATTCGGAGAGCAGTCGTCTCACATGCATTCTTTCGATGAAAATGACATGCTGGAGTATTGGTGGAAATGTTACCGGAACAGAGATTATCTCGCCGCTTTCTGGGGCATCGTCACACGTCTCCAGACGTCTGAAAAAGCAAAATATGAAATCTTCGGAACGGTGCACATGTCCATGCATAAAATGGCGGAATTACGCGGCAGCATGAACATGCTGGAAGCGGAGCTTCCGGTGGAGGTGAAATGCCAATAGTCTTCAGTGATTTGTTGACAACGCGCGAATTAGCGTGCAAAGCTTGATTTTGTTTATATCAATTAACTAAAATATCGCAAGGCGTAAATGCAATCAGGCGCCAAGAAGGAATTGAAAAGCGGTAGCTTAGTTCCGCCGTAGGCCGCGCCGAGTAGAAAAGAATAGAGTAACCGCTTAGTCCCTTTTTCACTCGGCAAACAAATCATCAGCTAGAATTTTGGGAAAAGGCGTTCTGAACATCGGACGTACTTGCTGTGAGCAGAGTTTGCAGGATTTGTTGTGGGTGAACATTTCGCCTGCCGGCGGTTTGAGACAGACTGGACATATCTGACCGATTTTACGATGAAATTCCAGATAAACAGATCAACAAATAATATACTTTTTACAGGACTGAATTAAAGCGAAGGAGGAATTGTTTTTATAACAATTCCTCCTTCGCAATCCTCAGGGATATATTTCGTTTAATGCGCCCACTGACTGCGGTTGGAAGAATCAAAAGAACGCCGATTCAGTCTGCTGTTGGCCCGCGCTTTGGGAGAAAACTTCTTCCTGTCGTTATGAGGCTTCATGTTCCTTCCCCTGCTATTACGGCTGGCGGAAACTCTATCGTCAACGGGCAAGCTCATTGTTAATCCGTCAACATTCTGGTAGTGCAGCTTTTTGCCAAGCACCCTTTCCAGCGATTGGGCCAGGCCGCGATCCTCTCCGGTTACAAAGGTAAAGGCATCGCCGGTTTTGGCGGCGCGTCCCGTCCGGCCGATACGATGCGTGTAGGCATCGGTCGTTGAGGGCATATCATAATTAATCACATGGGAAATGCTGTTCACGTCAATGCCGCGAGCGGCGATGTCGGTGGCGACCATGATTTCATAACGGCCCTCGCGAAATCCGTCGAGCGCATGCTGACGTTTCTGCTGAGTCAAATTGCCATGCAGTGACGTCACTTTGTATCCCGATTTGCCCAGTTGCAGAGCCACGCTCTTTGCACGCGATTTGGTCCTCGTAAAAATCAGAACCGAATCCATATCTGTTTTATCAAGAATATCTTTCAGCAGATCCGTTTTAGAGCTCATCTGCACCGGATAAAATTTATGCGACACGGTTTCGACCGGCGCCGTATGGCCGATTTTTATATTTACCGGATTGATCAACAGATCATTGGCCAGCGACCGGATGTCTTCCGGCATGGTCGCGGAAAACAGCAGGGTCTGACGCTTGGCGGGAAGATGCTTCACGATTTTTCGGACATCGGGCAGAAAGCCCATATCAAACATGTGGTCGGCCTCGTCGAGGACCAGTACTTCTATCCGGGATAAATCCACGGTGCCGCGGTTGATGTGATCCAGCAGGCGACCGGGACAGGCGGAGATGATTTCCACATTATTCCGCAGTTTGTTAATTTGACCATTGATATTCACGCCGCCGTAAATGGATACGCTGCGCAATTTCGTTTTTCGTCCCAGTTGCATAATGGCCGTACGGGTTTGCTCGCTCAACTCGCGCGTCGGCGCAATAATGAGCGCGCGGACACAACCGCGTGGTCCCTGCATCAACCGTTGCAGAATCGGCAGCACAAACGCTGCTGTTTTTCCCGTTCCGGTCTGGGCCAGGCCCATCACATCGCGGCCTTCCATAATCGGCGGGATGGATT
>DAOPVC010000045.1:0-11999 GCA_035350895.1 Smithella sp.
TTCCGGGCACGGCAAAAAGCGGATAGACCAGATCGTCAACGCTGAGTTTTGTTTCACGGATCAGACGCCGGACATTTTCATTTTTTCTCAATCTGCGCGCACGATATTCCGGAAATTGCATTTTCTTTAGTCCTCCTTTTTATGAATCTCTTCATCGGTCAGATAGCAGGCGGGATCAGGCCCCCAGAGATCTCCCTTCGACTCTGCCCGGGCACGGAAATTGCCGGCGCAGACATTGAGCCACAAACATTCCGCGCAGCGGCCATGCACGTGTTTCTTTTTATCCTTGAGTTTCATTAACAGTTCATTCTTTTCATCCGTCCAGATTTCGCTGAAAGGCCGATTGCGGACATTGCCCAAAGACTGATTGCGCCAGAACTGATCGGGGTAAACCTCGCCATCCCAGCTCACACAGCCGATGCCGACGCCTGACGAGTTTCCTTCGTTCATCTCCAGCAGTTCCAGGATTTCTCCGGCGCGTTCGGGATTTTCTTTTTTCATCTTCAGATACAGATACGGGCCGTCGGCATGATTATCCACCGTCAGAATTTCGGGAGACAATCCGTCGTCAAACATTTTTTTGGTTTCCGCCGCAATCAAATCGATCAGTTTGCGGGTTTGCTCGTGTGTTAAGTCTTCATCACGCAGTTTGGAGCCGCGCCCGGTGTACACCAGGTGATAGAAACACAATCTCTCAATCCTTTCTTTGCGTAAAAGATCGAACATATCCTTTACGTCGGCCAGATTATGTTTGTTGACCGTAAAACGGATACCGACCTTGATTCCCGCCTCGCGGCAGTTGCGGATTCCTTCGATGGCCGCCGCAAACGCTCCCTTCTTGCCCCGGAAACGGTCGTGCGTTTTTTCCAGACCATCCAGGCTTACTCCGACATAGGAAAGGCCGATTTTCTGGAGTTTGGCCGCGATGTCTTTGGTAATCAGCGTGCCGTTGGTGGAAATAACCGCGCGCATTCCCTTCTTCGTCGCGTATTGCGCCAGTTCCAGTAGATCTTTACGAATCAAGGGCTCGCCACCCGAAAAAAGAATGACCGGAGAACCGAAGGCCGCCAGATCGTCAATCAGTTTTTTTCCTTCCTCAGTGGTCAATTCGTCGGGATAATCGATGTCGGCGGAATTGGAATAGCAGTGGATGCATTTTAAATTGCAGCGGCGCGTCATGTTCCAGACAACCACCGGCTTTTTGTCCGCCGAAAATTGCAGCAGATGCGAAGGCAGATCACCCGATTTGCGTTTATAACGCAAAACATCGGACGGTTCCACAGCCCCGCAATATAATTTGGAGATTCCTATCATTTATTTTTGCCTCTTTTGCCTGACGATTTTTTTCCAAAGGACGCATTTAAGGCGTTCACCAGTCCCTCCATGGTATATTCTTCCTGATGAATATCAACGGAAAAACCGGCCTTTTTGACCGCCGCCGCCGTCACCGGCCCGATACTGGCAATTTTCACTCCTTCGGGCAGCCGAAAATCGCTTCCTGTTATTTTAATAAAATTATTCACGGTGGACGAACTTGTAAACGTGATCACATCCACCTGATTTTTTTCGAACAGTTCTTCCAGCTCGTTTTTCTTCTTTCCCGAGCTGATCGTTTTGTAGGCGGTGACAACATTAACCAAGGCGCCCAGTTTTTTCAAGCCTTCGGGAAGAACATCGCGCGCCTCGGCCGCTCTCGCGAGAAGTATTTTCTTTCCTTTCAGATTTTTGCCGGAGAAGGATTCCAGAATCCCTTCGGAGATGAATTTCCGGGGAACCAGATCAACCTTGATCCCTCTGTTTGCCACCTGCTGGGCCGTTGCCGGGCCGATACAACAAATTTTGATACCCTTCAAGTCGCGGATGTCTTTTCCTTTGATTGAAAGCCTTTCAAAGAAATAGGCGACACCATTCGCGCTGGTGAATATCAGCCAGTCGTAATCATCCAGTTTTTTTATGGCTTTATCCAGTTCGCGCCAGGAAGGCGGAGGAACAATCTTGATGGTCGGAAAATGAATCGGATTTGCTCCTTCTTTGATCAGCAGTTGCGCCAGATCATCGGCCTGCTTTTCGGGCCTCGTAATCACAACACCTTTGCCGAAAAGCGGCTTGGAATCAAACCACTGCAATGTATCGCGCAGGGCAACCACCTCACCGACCACAAGAATTGCCGGCGGCGCGAACTTGCGCTCCCGAACCAGTTTGACAATGTTGGAAAGATTGCCTTCAAGAATTTCCTGCCTGGGCGTTGTTCCCCAGCGAATCAGCGCGGCAGGGGTTTGAGGTGATCGGCCATTGTCCTGCAATTCCTGTACAATCTTTTCGATATTCTTCACGCCCATTAGAAACACCAGCGTCCCGATGCGGGCGAGCGCACTCCAGTTGATGTCGCTTTTTTCCTTGGTCGGGTCTTCGTGGCCGGTGACAAACGCCACCGTGGACGTCAGACCGCGATGCGTCAGCGGTATTCCGGCATAAGCGGGAACGGCAATCGCCGAGGTGACGCCGGGAACAATTTCAAAGGATATTTTGTTGGCGACTAGCTTTTCCGCCTCTTCTCCGCCGCGGCCGAAAATGAAGGGATCGCCGCCCTTGAGACGTGCGACAATGTTTCCGGCCTTGGCTTCTTTCACCAGCAGGTCGTTGATCTCCCACTGCGAAAGGGTATGCGCACCGCCCTGTTTGCCCGCGTAAATAAAACGCGTATCCGCCTTTGCGTGCTTTAACAAATCCTTGCTGACCAGATAGTCGTAAATGACAACATTCGCTTCCCGCAAACAGTCAACGCCCTTGAGCGTCATCAGCCCCGCATCGCCTGGCCCCGCTCCGATGATATATACTTTTCCTTGCTTATTTTTTTTCATAGATACCCATTTTGTCATTCCGAATCCCGATTTATCGGGGTGAGGAATCTTAAAAAACTAATTTATAAAAAATAAGATTTCTCCCTCCGGTCGAAATGACATATCAGCTTTCAGCTCATCAAATCCATCAGTCTTTTGCCGCCTTTGTCCAGAACGATTTCAGCCAGCTTCTTGCCCATTTCTTCCGCGTCATTTATCGTACCGTTAATTTTTTCGCGAATCATGGTGGAACCGTTCGGCGCCGCGACCATTCCTTCCAGCGTCAGCATCTGGCCATCCAGTTTTCCCAGCGCCGCTATCGGCAGGCGGCATCCGCCGCCCAATGCCCTGAGAAACGCGCGTTCGGCGGCAACTTCCACCGCGGTTGTCGCGTCATTCAGCGAGACGCAGGCCTTTGCCAGTTCGACATCGTTGCTGCGGATCTGCAAACCCAGCGCGCCCTGACCGACCGCCGGAAGCATCGTTTCCACCGGCAGAAACTGCGTAATCCTTTCGGCCAGTCCCATCCTTTTCATTCCCGCCGCCGCCAGAATGACGCCGGTGAGGTTTTCCGTCTCAATTTTTTTCAGCCGTGTATCGATATTACCGCGCAAAGGCACAATATTCACATCGGGCATCGTGGCCTTGATCTGCGCGCCGCGCCGCTGCGAACCGGTGCCGATTTTCGCGCCTTTCGGCATGAATTCCAGCTTGATGTTGTCTCGCGAAACCAGAACATCGCGAATATCCTCGCGCTTCAAAATCGCCGCGAACGTCAAACCTTCCGGAATATCACCCGGAACATCCTTCATGCTGTGCACCGCCAGATTAATCTTATCGGAAAGAAGCGCTTCTTCAAGTTCTTTGACGAAAACGCCCTGGCCACCGATGGTCAAAAGCGATACATCCTGCATGATGTCGCCGCTGGTTTTGATAACGCAGATTTCAATATCCACATCCGGCATGGCCTTCTTCAATTTTTCGGCAACAAAATTCGTCTGCGTCAATGCCAGCTTGCTGCCGCGTGTGCCTATTCTAATATTCAACATCTACTTTTCACCATTCACGTTTCACTGCTTTTCCGTCAATCCAGCCGAAACAATCTCCGCACGGCCGCCACGATGTCGCGGGAGCTGATGTCGGAGCTTTCTTCCTTTAAAACCGTCACCGGGGAATGCAGCACTTTGTTTACAATCGAGTTGACCAGAATCTCAATTTTTTCCTGATCCTCTTTCGTCAGATTATCCAGCCAGCCGGAAGCTTTTTCCATCTCGGCATGAACAATCTCTCCGGCTTTGTTGCGCAGCGAGATGATGGTCGGCACGGATTCGAGCTCCTTCTGCCAGTTCATGTATCGGGTCACTTCTTCGTCTATAATCTTTTCGGCCTTGATCGCTTCTTTTTTGCGGTTATTAATATTTTCATCAACAATATCCTGAAGGTCATCGATATTATAGAGATAAACATTCTCCAACTCGCTTGCCGCAGGTTCAATGTCGCGTGGAACAGCGATATCTATCAGAAACAGCAGACGGTTTTTACGCTGGTGATGATTTTTTTTGATCATATCGGCGGTTACGATAAAATCAGACGCGCCGGTGGAACTGATGACGACATCGGCCTCAATCAGCTTTTTATCCAATGCGTCCAGCGACGCCGCTTCACCGTGAAATTTTTCCGCCAGAAGTTCCGCCTGTGCCAGCGACCGGTTGACCACGATAATGGACTGGGCTCCTTTTTCAATAAGCTGCGTGCCGGTGAGTTCCGCCATTTCTCCCGCGCCGATAATCAGGATTTTTTTGCCGGTCAGCGTTCCGAATATTTTCTTGGCCAGCTCCACCGCGGCGTGACTCACCGATACCGGATTGACGGCAATGCCCGTCTCCGACCGGACGCGCTTGGCCGCGCGGAACGAGCAGTGCATCAATCGATTCAGGATAACGCCGGTTGCGTATTGCTCCAGCGCTTCACGGTAAGCATCCTTGACCTGGCCGAGAATCTGCGCCTCACCCATGACCATCGAATCAAGGCTCGACGCCACGCGAAAGATGTGGCGCACCGCATCTTCACCGCGATATTCATAAAAACATCCCTTGGCTTCAGTCCGGTTCAAACCGCCGTTTCGCGCCAGGAATCCGCTGAGTTCCTTGAGAGCATTGCCGTCTTCCGCAACACTCGCAATAACCTCCACGCGGTTGCAGGTGGAAAGATGCAGCACTTCCTCCACGCCGCCGATGGAACGCAGCGCCGGAAGTAAATCTTTTTTCTCTTGACAGCCGGCGAAAATTTTTTCCCGGACGGCAAGGGGGGCTGTTTTATGATTCAGGCCAGTCAGTACAATCATATTTAAATAAAGTTATGCAACGTCGGACAATAAATTTTCACGCCAACGTAAGACACAATAAGAAGAATAAAGGTGATCCCGGAAATGAGAGCCATCCGGTAACCCTTCCAGCCGATAGCCAGACGCTGATGCAGCAGAAAACCGTAAATCATCCAGGCGGCAAACGTCCAGATGATTTTCGGATCGGTCAGCCAGCCGGTTTTCCAGCTTAACTCCGCGAAAATCACTCCGGCAATAATGCCCACACTCAAAATCGGGAATCCCCATAAAAGACACATATGGTTGATTCTATCAAGATCGTTTAAAGAAGGCAGAAGTCTGCTCATGCCGCTTAACTTCTTGCTCTTCAGCAGACGATTTTGCATGATGAACATCAATCCGGCGCAGGAAGCGATGACAAAAAGCACTTCCCCGAAAATGGTCAAAAATAAATGCACGGTGGTCAGCCCGCTTTGCAGATTCTGCGGACGAATAGATTTGCCGGCTTCCTCTCCGGCGGCCGCAATCAAAAAAAGCAGGATCAACGGCGAAATAAAGGCCCCGAGCACTCTGGTTTTCGTTTTAAATTGCAATACCAGATAAACTGCGCACACCGCCCAGGCGCAGAAGGTCAGGAAATCCTGTGAATCGGGATTAAAAAGCCACGCGGAATGGATAACCACAAAAAGGAATTTAACGGTTAGAAAACCAAAGGCGGCAGCCAGAATCCACGTCGAGATTTTAGCCAGCTTCACTTTTTTGACCAGGAGAGAAGACAGATAACCGGTCGTGCTCACGGCGCAAAGGATAAGAGCAATCTTAAACGAAATCATTTGCAGATTAGCTAAAATCAACGTCCACCTCCTCGCCGGTAATGTTCTTCACAATCTCTTTGGTTTTTTTCATATCCCTGGATTTGATGGAATCCAGAATGCCTGCCGCCATGAATGAATTAAACCAGTCCTTGCCAACACCGGCATTCTTTTCCATTTTTGCGCGCAGGTTCCCTAAAATATTCAGGAATATCTCATATTCCTTGCCGTATTGTTTTTCAAGTTCTTCCCGCAGGCGACGTGCCAGCGCCGGACTTTTACCGCCGGTGCCAATGGTGATGGCCAGATCACCTCTTTGCACAATAGAGGGGAGAATGAAGTCGCATTTTTGCGGATCATCCACAATATTAACCGGGATACCTTTGGCTCGAGCGTCCCGTGATATGCTGGCGTTCGTTTTTTCGTCGTCAGTCGCCCCGATAATCAAAGCGGCTCTATCAAGGAGGTCTCCGGAATATTCAGTGGCAATATGAACAATCAGATGCTTGTTTTTGAGCGCGGCAAGTTCCGGAACGAGTTTAGGGCTGATCACAGAGACCTTGGCGCCGCAATCCAGAAGCCTCTCGGCTTTTCTCAAGGCAACCTCGCCGCCGCCGATGATGACGCATAGTTTATCTCTGATATCCAGAAAAATCGGGTAATATTTCAATGCTTCTCTTCCCTAAACAAGACAAAAATATTTAATTAAAATTGCTTACATAGCTATCACGAAGGGGGGCAAATTTCAAGAAAGGTTATTTCAGGGTTGATCGATGAAACAGGCGCGCGTGATGAATCAAACGATCTATTGGCTGGTTATTCAGAAACTTCTACGCGGTTGCGTCCATTTTTCTTAGCTTTGTACATGGCTTCATCGGCACGGGAAATTGTTTTGTCGATGCTTTCATTTTTCAGATGCTGAGCCAGACCGATCGAAACCGTAACCTTGGATTTCTTTCCATGTCCCAAATCGAGCGCCAGGCTTTCGTCAACGCAAAAACGTATTCGTTCGGCAAAAATTCTGGCGTCTTTAAGATCAGTCTGGGTGAGCACAACCAGAAATTCCTCGCCGCCGTACCGTCCGCAAAAATCCGTTTTGCGCAATACATTGCGGACAATATTGGAAAACGTCATTAAAACGTCATCTCCGACCTGATGGCCGAATGTATCATTGACACTTTTAAATTTATCAAGATCCATCATGGCGACGGAAAAAAAAGCGCCCGTACGAATTGATCGATTATATTCGTTTTCAATAATCTCCATCAAATGCCGGCGGTTATAAAAACCGGTGAGGTCATCGTGAATGGCCATTTCATTAATTTTCACCAATGATGCCTGAAGTTTCTTCCGGCTGGTGGCCAGATCGTGGCGCAAAGCGCTGATGGTGCCGCCGATAAAAGAGACGGAAATCAAAACAACAGACAGAGCCAGCCACTGAAAAATTTCAATTTTCAAATGAACATCCTGTTGACGGAAAAAATTTAACAGGAAAATATCGATGCCATACGTCGTCAGAATAAAAGCGCTTACATTCAAAAACTGTCTGGTATCCAAGCGGAAAACACCAAACAGCATAATCAAGATATACATGGAAAGCAGAAATCCTCTGGCCTCATAGACAAAAAATATCGCGTACATCACAACCAGGCTGGCCAGACAAATCTGAAAGGACGTCAGACTGGGATCTTTCATTCGTTGATTCAAACCGCTGCGAAAAATAACATATAAAATAATATTGAAAGCGATAATAATTATCCCATTCCAGTAAAGCGCTTTCAAATTCATCAAACCCGCCTTATAGGCCAGATACGCAAGGGAAAGATTCAAGATATAAATACCGAAAGATATAAAAAAACGATTTAATCGCAGAGCCTGCTTTGGATTATCCCGGGGAATAATTGAAAAATCCTGTGCAAACATGGAAAGGGAGAAGGCAAGTTTGGAAAGTTTTCTTTTTAGTCCATTGATATTTAGCGATACACTTCGATAAGTCATATGCGGATCAATCAGTAAAATTTACCGTCGGCAGAAATTTGTGGATGTTTTTTCTAATCACAAAAGAAGGCAGAAAGCTACTTAAACTTACGTTAATTTTTAACCGGAAGGTTCGGTAAATAAGCAATGATTCTGCTGCGCGGACACAATGACGCGATCGAATCCCCATTCGCTTCGCTCAGGGGATAATTCGACTAACGCTTCGAACTTCACTTCGCTCGTTCTCAGCGAGTCTCATTAAAATATAGTTCTCCGACCGTTGTATCTTTCGGTGTCATAGTATTTGTCCACGTCAACCAGTTTCAGTTTATGGACAACACCGGCTAGAGGAGCGGTGCCGATTTCTCCTTTTTCAAGAGTAACCATACGCCCGAAATCCTCTTTGACAATCATGTCGACGGCGGCAATACCGAACCATCTGGCCATCAGACGGTCATGGGCGGAAGGAGTCCCGCCGCGCTGAAGATGGCTTAAGGTTATATGACGGGCTTCCAATCCCGTTTTCGTTTCAATTTCACCGGCAACGTAGCCCGCGATTCCGCCGACTGATACATGCCCAAAATCATCAATGTGACTGTCTTTCAAAAATTCTTTTTGTCCGACGGATTTGGCTCCCTCGGCAACCACGATGATGGAATAGTTTATTTCCCTGCCTCTTCTTTCCCGCAACAGTTCACAGACTTTATTCATGTCAAACGGATGTTCCGGTATCAGAATGATGTAAGCGCCACTGCATTCCCCGCCACGCAGTGCCAGCCATCCGGCATGACGTCCCATGGTCTCAACAACGAAAATACGGCCGTGAGAACCGGCGGTTGTTCGAAGACGGTCGATTTCTTCCATAATAATATTGATCGCCGTGTCAAACCCGAGAGAATACTCCGTTCCCGCCAGATCCATATCTATTGTTTTGGGAATGCCGACCGTTTTTATACCCATTTTGTGCAGCTTGTAGGCCACACCCAGCGTGTCTTCCCCGCCGATGGCGACAATGGCGTCTATGCCGAGCTTTTTAATGTTTTCCAGCAATTTTGCCGAACGGTCATTTTTCGGATTAAAGGGATTGGTCCGCGAGGTCCCCAAATTAGTCCCGCCGTAACGATCCCACGTGCGGACAACTTCTTCGTCAAGAGATTTCAGGTATCGTAAGCGGCTTTTCTCATCATCAGGATCAACCTCAATCAGGCCCTTCCAACCTTCAACAACACCGACAACTTCAAACGTCATTGCGCGGCTTGCCGCGATGCGGGGGTCCAGCGCGCTTTTGGTAACCCATTTGATTGCTCCGTTCAAACCGGGACAATCACCGCCACCTGTCAAAACTGCTATTTTCATTTTCATGTCTTTAATCTCCGGACTGTTGAAAACTGATTAAAAGCTTATAAATTTCAGGGAACGATTTAAGAGACATCACGATTTTTGATTTATAAGAAAAACTTCTTCTTCTGTCAATCATATAATCACCGGGAAAAAGGACCGTTTTTCTTTCGGAAGGTGATCAGGATGCTTGAAATATTATCTAAAAAAATATATATTTATCAAAAATTAAGGAAAACATCCCATGATGGAAAAAGAAACGGGAAAATGGCTGAAAATTGAAATATCCGCTCCTCCGGAGCTGATGGAAGCACTGGGAAATTTTCTGACCGAAGCGGGTGTCCAGGGTGTTTTTCAGGAATCGCTGTCTCCGCAACAGATCGGCTCGGATTTTCCCGAACCGGTCACGGAAGATATTCTGAAAGCCTACTTCCCGCAGGACGGCCGCAGTGAAAAGAGACTGACGGCGTTACAAAAATATATCGACAGCCTGGCTGAACTATTCCCCGACCTTGAAAAACCGTCATTTATAACCGAAACGATCTGCGATCCGGACTGGGGAGAGCAATGGAAAAAATATTTCAAACCCGTCAGAGTAAGCAACAACATCGTCGTCAAACCGACATGGGAAAGATATACGCCGTCCAGTCGCGATATTGTGATTGAGATTGATCCCGGCATGGCTTTCGGCACGGGTCAGCACGCTTCCACCAGAATGTGTATTGAAGCCCTTGAAGACATCATTATGAATGACCGATCCATCAACGAATGGATGGTTCTGGATGTCGGCTGCGGTACGGGAATCTTAGGCATCACGGCCGCCAAAATGGGCGCCCAGGATGTTATCTGCCTGGATATCGACAGGAAAGCCGTCGAAATCGCGGCTGAAAACGCAAAAATCAACAACGTCCAAACATCATTGCGTACTGTGAATAAAAACGCGGCCGCCATTGATAAACCGCGCAATTTAATCATTGCCAACCTTACCACCAATCTGCTGTTGTCCCTTCGTGAGCATCTTGCGCAACTGCTTTTGCCGAACGGATATATGATCATTTCAGGGATCGTTGAACAGGATGCTCAAAAAATCGAACAGGAATTTTCCGCGCCGCCTCTTACACTGCACCGGACGATAACGGAAAAAGAATGGGTGTGTTACGTGCTCCAAAAGAAATCCGTCGGTTGACAGCCCCTTGCCGATCGGTCATTTTCAAACACAACCTCTTAAAGGAAAAACAAGCGTTGACGATTCCCCGAATATACAGTCCGGATTCTCTCGAAAATAAAAAAACCTGCGACCTGGGAGAGGACAATTGGAAATACCTGAAAAAGGTTATGCGCCTCGAACCGGGCGATCGGATAAACGTCTTTGACGGATTCGGCCGTGAATTCGAGGCGACAATAAAGGAGTTCTCCGCAAAAACCGTTACGGTGGAACTGGGAAACATTGTTCCGGTTTCATCGCGGGAAATCGGCATCACGCTGGCTCAGGCCATACCAAAGGCAAAAAAAATGGATACGATTGTGAAAAGCGTTGCCGAACTCGGAGCGGATATGATCATTCCCTTTCATGCCGCGCGGTCCGTCAGCCATATCGCTGATGATAAAAATGTCTCAAAACAGGCCCGCTGGCAGAAAATTGCTCTCGAAGCCGCGCGGTCCAGCCACAGCGCTTACATGACCGACGTATCCAATATTTTATCTTTTAATGATATACTTGCGCGACCTTCGGAAAAATCCCTGAATTTAATTTTCTGGGAAGAAGAATCTCAAAAGACTATCAAAGACGTTTTGACAAACGCGGCGTATGACGCTTTCAAAAATTTTTTTATCGTTATCGGACCGGAAGGTGGTTTTGCAAAAGACGAAGTGGCCGAAGCAAAAGCGTCCGGTTTTATTTCCGTCAGTCTGGGCCGGCAAATATTAAAAGTGGAAACGGCGGCGGCGGCCATAATATCCATCATCCAGTATGAGAGAGGAATCTTCAGCAAGAAATCACAGGAGAGATGACATGGCTTTTTATACATACGCCGGTTTCTGGCGACGTCTGGTTGCATACACAATCGACGGATTTATTGTGAGCATTGTTTTTATGATTTTGGCGTCTATTGCCGGAATAGCTTTTTTCTCGGGAACGATATCCAGCGGCAGTAATGTCTGGATAAACGAATTGAACGATCCTTCGCTCGTGTTATCCTTTACGCTCTGGTTTTGGGTTTTCTCGACACTGACCAACATATTCTATTTTACTTATTTTCATGGTTCCACAGGACGAACGCCCGGCAAAATGCTGCTCGGTTTGCAGGTTGTGTCCGTCGAAGGCGGTCAGATTTCTTTCGGCACCGCGTTTCTGCGATCGGTTGGTTATCTCGTTTCAAGTTTTGTTTTCTGTCTGGGATATATCTGGATTGCTTTCGACCAACGAAAACAGGGATGGCATGACAAAATTGCCGGCACGGTCGTCATTATCAGGGAGAAAGAAGCGCCGGGTTCCGGGCTGTCCATTCCCGAACAACCGGCTTCAGCGCCGAGCGCGCAGAATGTAAAACCGCCTGAAAACAATAACAATTAGGATTTCAACATCCGGCGAAATGACAAAAAAGACCTTGACAAAAGGGCTCTTCTTCTATAGACGGTGGCATTATTTTAATCTACCGGGTCGGTAGCTCAGTCGGTAGAGCATCGGACTGAAAATCCGAGTGTCGGCAG
>DAOPVC010000046.1:0-11660 GCA_035350895.1 Smithella sp.
TCGCCTTCCCGAGTATCAGCACGGGCGTTTACGGATATCCGTTTGAACAGGCGGCACAGCTCGCCGTTCTAACCGTCCGCGATACAGTTCAAAAATCCTCAACGCTTGAGGAAGTTATTTTCTGCTGCTTCTCCAAAGACGATCTGACCGTTTACGAATCTCTTTTACAGAAAAGATAAAAGGAATCAATGAAGGTATTCATTCCTTCTCATTATTCTCAAGTCATTTGACTGGATAGATATACAACCGTTCATTCGAAAATCATCAGAATAATAATGCTGAATGCTAACTTAATCTGTGGTATTTAATGAAGAACAGGCTACAAGATTATATTTTTTAATTAACACGAGGATATTTACTTGACAAAAATTTCTGTAGTGTTCATCTGCGACAGCAATTTTGTTATCCCTACCGCTGTAGCTATCACGTCTATGATCTGCAATAAAAATAAGGATACACATTATGCTATTTATATAATAGCCGCTGAATTGTCGGAAGATGAAATAGAAAAGCTTTGTAAATTCAGAGGAAGGGATATTGATATTTGCATCATAAAGGCGTCTTTGAAAAACTTTGAAGGCGTACGACAGTTTGCACATGTTACCCTTGCCGCTTGTCTAAAGTTTGATTTACCTAATTTGATTCCCGACGTGGATAAAGCGTTGTATGTGGATGGTGATGTTATCATACAAAAAGATTTGAAAGATCTGTTTGAAATAAACATCAACGATTATTATGCGGGAGCGGTGCAGGATATAATATGCATTGATAATGATTTCGGTGTTAATAATTATTTTAATTCTGGCGTAATGTTGCTGAATCTTAAACGCCTGCGAGCCGACGATACATCTTCGGCGTTGTTGGAAATTCGCAAATCGAAAATCAAATCGACACTGATGGATCAAGATTGCTTTAATGTCTTGTTTGATAAAAAGGTTAAATTATTGCCCGTAAAGTATAATTGCTTTTACAATTTTTTTGTCAGGAGGCGAAATCATTATACTCTTGATTCTATCAACAAATGTTTTGAAACAAATTATGCATCTTTAGATGAAATGAAGGCAGATTCGTTCATTCTCCATTTTATCGACTTCGAAAAACCATGGATTTATTTTAATAGTGCATTGACTTCTGAATGGGACGAGTATTTTAAAAAGTCACCGTTTAGAATGTATAATTTGAAAAGAAAATCTATCAAGCTACGACATTTTATCGCTTCGCATCATGCAACGAACCTATTATACTGGTTTCTCAAATATTGGCATGATCATGATTTTAAATTTGCGCTGAATCAAGCCAGATATTATTTTGCCGATAAAAAAATGACGTTTAAAAAAGACGACAAAGAACCGGAACGTATATGAAGAAATATAAT
Source organism: Smithella sp. (assembly GCA_035350895.1). Taxonomy (GTDB): domain Bacteria; phylum Desulfobacterota; class Syntrophia; order Syntrophales; family Smithellaceae; genus Smithella. The sequence goes on from DAOPVC010000046.1 coordinate 1,376, forward strand.
GTTTGTTTTGTCTTGATCGTGTTTATTTTCGTCGGTTGCGCAGTTTATCAGAGAATTCACGATGATCATCGTTGGTCCATTGGCATATATGAAGGATTGACTCCTTTCGATTTAGACACAAAGAATATTCAAAACCCTGTTCTAACAGCCGACGACGTTGTGGATGTAAACGCTGCTTTTGTCGCAGATCCGTTCATGGTGTTCAGGAATCAAAAATATTATATGTTTTTTGAAGTTCAAAATCAGAAAAATGATCAAGGTGATATTGCATATGCGGAGAGTGTAGACGGAAGAAAGTGGAAATACAAAAAAGTTGTTATTGATGAAGAATTTCATTTGTCGTATCCATATATTTTCGAGTGGAAAAATACGTACTACATGATTCCGGAGAGTAATCAAGACTATTCGGTCCGGTTGTATCGAGCAACAAAGTTTCCTGATCAATGGCAATATGCAGGCTGTCTATTATCGGGAGATAGATACGTTGACCCGTCAATTTTCAGATATAAAGACAGATGGTGGATGTTTGTGTCTAATGTGAAAAGTAATGTTCTAAATTTGTATTTTTCGAAAAATTTGACAAAAGGATGGCAACCTCATCCAAAAAATCCAATCGTGAAGTTTAATAAACACTTTTCCAGACCAGGTGGACGGGTTATTTTATATAATAGCAAACCATTAAGACTGACACAAGATGATTATCCGAGCTATGGAATTCAAGTTTTTGCTTTTGAAATAACGGAGCTGTCTGAAACGTCGTATGCTGATAGATTAGTTTCGGACAAGCCAATCGTAACAAGAACGGGATTCGGATGGAATGCGGCAGGTATGCACCATGTTGACCCTCATAAAATAGGGGACAAATGGGTTGTCGCGGTAGACGGTCGAAACAGATGAGCTCGGGACTTGTCAGAAGACAGGTTCCCTGTAAAGCGGCATCATCGGAGGATTGAGGCAAGAACCATATCAGATCTCATCGGGTTAACGGAGTGATTTCATGATACACGATGCAATTATTTGTTCATGTGTCCGTCAAATCAAGTTTATCTAAACCGGCTGCAATTAACATTGATTATTATGATTAAATTAATTATTCAAAATATTTATAAAACCATATGCGATTATTTTTCGACCTGGAAAGATAAATCGTTAAAAAACAACTCTTCTGACGCAATAGATTTGCTTGCGGTCAGCGGTCCTGAAACAGTCAACGTTAAAATACCCAAAATAATTCATCAAATCTGGATAGGTCCTCATCCGGCACCTAAGTTTATGCATACATGGAAAGATCTTCACCCCGACTATGAATATATTCTGTGGGATAATGAAAAAATCAAAGAATTGTTTCCCCTGGTTAATCAACACCTTTATAATTTATATAATCATAAATCAGAAGAATGGCCTGCAAAAAGTGATATTCTAAGATACGAAATTCTGTATCAATATGGCGGAGTATATGTTGATGCAGATGCTATTTGTCTGCGTCATTTAGAAGGTGATTTTCTAGATAAAGATTTTTTTGCCGCCTATATTAATGAAAAAGTAAGAAAAGATCGAATTGCGACCGGGATTATGGGAGGCATTTACGGGCATCTTTTAATGAAATATTGTATCGAAGAAATAAATAAATATAAAACAAGAAAGAGATCGACTGTTACTTATCTAGGGCCTGCGTTTTTTACCAAAATTGTAAAAAAAAATAATATTAAAATCGAAATTTTACCAAGTTATTATTTCTATCCCGAGTTTTATAACAAAAATTGCCATGCTGATTATATCGGAGATTTTAAACCGTTTAGCCACCATTTATGGGGAAACACAAAAGAACTATATGGGAAAATTTAAATGCCATTTTTTGTATACCAAACGGGAAAGATTTCGGAGGATCTCATTGAGGCATAATTATTTGACCTATTAAAATCATAATGCAACAAAACCATTTCCGCCTTGTTTATGTTGAAGAATTACCGGCAATCTCCTTTTTGTGCGGCAATTTCCAGTAACGCGCAATTTCCCAGTTCGCAGGCTTTACGCGCATCCCGGCAGCCGGCTTCCTTATGGCCCTGTCCCAGATAAACAGCGCCTCTTTTAAAATAGGAATCAGCGTAATTGGGCATCAGATGGATGGCTTTGCTGAAGTCTTCAATGGCCTGTTGATATTCTCCGATTTTGAGATAAGCGACACCCCTGTTATTATAAATCAGGATATGATCCGGCATGATGCGAGCCGCTTCATTGTAATGGTCAATGGCTTCCGAAGTTTTTCCCTCCTCGAAAAGAACCTGTCCCAAATTATGATGCGCCAGATAGTTATCGTTGGTGACCTGCAACGCCTGATGCAAAAGGGTTTTACTGTCTTTCCAGTAACCGCACTGCTGCCACGACAAAACCGACAGGGCAGCCAGACACGCTATCGACGCCGGGAATAAAATCTTTCGGCGCATTTTTTCATGGTTGAACAGAGACGGAATTCCCCAGGCGAGGCAAATAGCAATGCCGGTTAGCGGCAGATATGTATAACGATCGGCCATGGCTTGTCTGCCGACCTGAATGATTCCGATCACCGGCAGGAGCGTTACCGCGTACCAGAACCAGCCGACAAAAAAATACGGCAGGCGTCGTGCCGTTAGGATCGCGGCGATGCTTATCCCGATAATCAGAAAAACCGCTTCCCAAACCTGCCAAAACGGAAACTGCGCGGGAAAGGGGTAAAAAAAGGCCATGTCATGCGGCCAGAATGTTTTTTCCAGATACGTCGCACAGGAAACAGGGGCGTTGGCGAGCCGGGAAATAAAGGGGAAATTTCTGGCGGTGATGTTGTATTGGACTCCCGCCGTAAGCAAAGAAAAATAAGCCGACAAAATAAAAAGAAGAGTTTTCTCTTTCAGTTGCCAAAGCAGCAAATCGGTTTTGTTTCCCCGTGTCTCAAAACGTTTCAACGGCCAGTAGTCCAGTAAAATCATAATGGCCGGCAGGGTGACGACGATGGTCTTGCTCATCAGGGCGCAGACGAAGAAAAAGAGAACAAAGAGATATCGTACGATAGACCGCTTCTCCGTGTAATAGACATAAAAACAAAGGGTCAGCATAAAGAAAAAAGCGCTCAGGACATCTTTTCGCTCCGCCACCCAGGCAACCGATTCCACATGCAGCGGATGAAGGGCGAAAAAGAAGGCAACAAAAGCGCTCTTCCAGATAGCGCCGGTCATGCGGTGAAAAAGCCAAAACAAAAGAAGAGCGCTCAGGATATGCAGGATAAGATTGGTCAGATGGTACCCGCCGGCATTCAGCCCGTGCATCTCATAATCAAGCATCAGAGAAAGCCACGTCAAAGGATGCCAGAATTCGGCATACGTGGTGACAAATGACCAGCGAATACTTTCAGACGTCATCCCTGCTTGAACGCGGCTGTTTTGAGTAACGTAAACGACATCGTCGGTGTTGGTGAAGTCAAATTGATTTACCTGCCAGTAAACAGCAAGAGTCGCCAGTATCAAAACGACACTGATCATCAGTTTTCGTCTGTTGAGACCGACATTTATTTTATCCGGCATGGTCTTTATATGTAAAGAACGAAAGCCTTTGTCAAGCGATATTCAGATGGGGCAGGACGAGGAAAACACAAAAGGAACCCCGGCCTTCCGTTATGAAGGCCGGAGCTCCTGAAAGAATTATTTGACGAGTTTAAGATAATGTTTCACCAGATACTCCGCTGTTTGCAGAGCGCCTTTGGCCGCGCCCAATTTGGTGTTGTGCGCCAAGCAAACATACTTGATGCCGTTTTCGATAATCGGATCCTTGCGGATGCGTCCGACCGTCACGGTCATTCCGCCGCCCTTGTCCCGATCCATGCGGGGCTGAGGACGGAAGGGATCGTCGGTGACATCGATCAGATGCGCAGGCGAGCTCGGCAGATGCAGTTCGGCAAAGTCCTTGCCGTATTCCATCATGGCCTTCTTAACGTCTTCCGGCGAACATTTTTTCTTCGTCTGGACAAACGCACAGACGGTATGGCCGTCCAGCACCGGCACGCGGGTGCAGGTTGCGGTAATGCCGAAGGCGGCGTTCTTGATGGACTTGCCGGTAAATTTCCCCAGAATCTTCTGCGGTTCGGTTTCCACCTTGGGCTCTTCACCGGAAATATAAGGAACGATGTTTTCCATCATATCCATCGCCGAGAGTCCTGGAGTCCTGCCGGCTCCGGACATGGCCTGAAGCGAAGTCATGATAACCTGCTTGACGCCGAAATTGTCCAGAATCGGTTTTAGCGAAACAACCAGTCCCGCAATGGTACAGTTGGATTTGGGCGAAATGAAGCCCTTCCAGCCGCGGTTCTTCTGCTGGACGGCCAGCAGGGCCGCGTGTTCCATATTCACGCCGCCGACCAGAATGGGAGTGTCGGTTTCATAACGAAACGCCGACGCGGTGCTGATGACCGGAGTGGTCTTGGCGTATTTGGGTTCCAGTTCCTTGGCCGGTCCCGCGTCCATGGTTGAAAAAATGATGTCCACGGATTTCGGATCGAAATGTGCCGCTTCCTCGACCACCATGCTGGCAATGTGCGCGGGAAGTTCCTCCGGGCACCACCAGCGGATCGAACCGTTGGCGTCTCTCAGGGCGTCAATATATTTTTTACCAGCCGAGCGCTCCGAAGCGACAAGCCTGGTGATTTTAAACCAGGGATGTCCGAGCAGACTGACAATGGCCTGCTGACCGACAATTCCGGTTGCGCCGACAATAGCAATTTTTAACATTTTGTAGCGACCTCCATTAAATTTATATCATCATTGTTTTTCTATATTCTTAATCAAAATGGACCTTGCCTTTTCCACATCCGCCGCAATCTGTTCCTTCAACTTTTCGGGACTGTCAAATTTGACGATGTCCCTCAGCTTTTCCACAAATTCCGTATTGATTCTTTTCCCCCGAAGATCACCTGAAAAGTCCAGCAAGTAAACTTCAATCGTAAAGGTGTAATCATCAAACGTCGGCTTTTCTCCTATATTCAGCGCCGCCTGATAGCGCCTGCCGTCGACGTTTACAAAGACGGCATAAATGCCGGCCGGCGGCAGCAGTTCTTTTTCCGGCTCTATGTTGGCAGTGGGAAATCCCAGCCCCGTGCCCCGGCCTTTGCCCGAAACCACAACACCGGCGATGTTGTAAAACCTTCCCAGCAGAGCGGCTGCTCTCTGCAAATCGCCTTTGATAATGGTTTTTCTTATCAGCGTGCTGCTGATAATGTCTTCCCCGGATTTCACGGCGTCAACGACCTCAACCGCGAATCCCATTTCTCGTCCGGTGGCCATCAGATAATCGCTGTTGCCCTGCTTTCCCCGGCCGAACGTGTAATCGTGGCCGATGATGATTTTACGAATGGCCAGTTTCTGCCCGAGAAACACACGGACAAATTCTTCCGCCGTTGTTCTGGAATAATCCAGCGAAAAGGGGATAATTAAAGCGCCGTCGATGCCGCAAGCCTCGAGCCGTTCCAGTTTCTCTTCCAGTGTTGTGATCAGATAAAAGGGCCTGATATCCGGATGCAAAATCATCTTGGGATGCGGATCAAAAGTAATCACGAGTGACTTGGCCTGCGCTTTTTTTGCTTCGGAAGAGAGTTTTCTGCAAATAAACTGGTGACTCCGATGCACTCCGTCAAAATTGCCGATCGTTACAAATGATCCCCGAAAATCTTCGGTTATGTTTTCCGTTCCCTTAAATATAATCATCTTTCTTTACTGAAGCTTAAAGAATCAGCGAGGTAACATAACATGTTGAGTATTAAATTCAAGCTCAATTTATCTTGACAAGAAGACGGCGATGGGTATAGTGCACTGTTGCGTGCCGAAGTGGCGGAATTGGTAGACGCGCTAGGTTCAGGGTCTAGTGGGCGTGCGCCTGTGCTGGTTCGAGTCCAGTCTTCGGCACCATTTTTTTTATTGTTGAAACTCCAATTACGAAAGTGTAGCGGTATTGGTCAGTTGAACAATCCCGCGCAGCGGAGGGTTTAATACCCCGCAGCTTGCTGCGGACTCGTTTCCAACGCTTGCTTTGGGGTTCATACCCGTGATTAACATTTTAATTTCGCAAATTATCTTATTCTGAAATAATCTCTATCTGTTGACTTTGCAACATTATGATCCCGTTAAGAAGCGGTAAAATAACGGTAAGAACTGATGATCGAAAACCTGGTGAGTAATTTACCCTTTTATCTCGAAAGTTCGGCGGCCCTTGCGTTTTTCGCCGCTTATCTGGGCGGCATTCTCATCAGCTTCACGCCCTGCACCTATCCCCTGATTCCGGTGACAGTCGGATTTATCGGGATACAGGGCTCATCATCGCGTCGCCGCGGTTTTTTGCTTTCGATTATTTACGTTGCCGGAATGGCCGCCACCTATGCCGTTCTGGGCGCAGCGGCGGCATTGTCGGGCAGAATTTTCGGGCAGATGCAGACGAATTTCTGGACGTATTTCATCATGGCGAATGTATGTCTCGTGATGGGATTATCCATGCTCGATGTTTTTAATATATCCATTCCTGTTCCGCAGAAACTTGTGAAACTGACCGGCGGGAACGGGAAGAAAGGATTCTTGAACAGTTTTCTCATCGGAGCTGTTTCCGGTGTTGTGATCGGTCCCTGCACCGCTCCCGCTCTGGGGGTCCTGCTTGGTTATGTGGCGGTCAAAACGAATGTTTTACTGGGCATGGGATTGCTGTTTGTTTTTGCTTTCGGCATGGGGACATTGCTGATTATCGCCGGAACCTTTGCCGGCGTGATTGCCGCCCTGCCCCGATCGGGAGCATGGATGACAAAAATTAAATGCATATCCGGAATGTTATTGATTGGCGCGGCGGAATATTTCCTGTATATTGCCGGCAGATTGTCGATATAAATTACCAGATTAGCAGAGGTGATAATGAATAAAAAGTTTTTGTTGGCGTTGGGTTTCCTGCTTGTTTTTACGTTTGTCGCGTTTTCATTTGAAACATTCAAACCCAGTGTTTTTTCCAAGCGAGATAAAGTTCAGGCTCCTGATTTTTCACTAAGAGACATACAGGGGAAAGCGTTCCGCCTGAGTTCCCATCGGGGAAATCCCGCGATTATGTTTTTTGGCACGACGTGGTGTCCCGCCTGTCGCACGGAAATGCCGTTTTACCGGGCGCTTTACGATAAATATGCTCAACGGGGACTGAAGTTTATCTACATTGACATCAACGAGTCAGCGGAAAGAGTCGCGCGCTTTGCCCGACAGAATTCATTTCCTTATCACGTTCTGGTGGATGGAGACGGCAGTGTCGCCAGCGATTATAATATCATTGGCGTTCCGACGCTGGTTCTGCTGGATCAGGAAGGCAGCATTGTCGGCATCGGACATCGCATCGCGGATTTGCCGGTCGATGCGCTTTTTTCAGCGAAAAAATGATCAGATCGACATCGGGAGGAAAATACCATGGCTGAAAACAACTGGCTGCAAAACCTGACAAAGTCAAATTCCGATAAATGGATCGGCGGCGTCTGCGGCGGTCTGGGTGAGAGCTCTCCCATTCCGGCCTGGGCCTGGCGTCTGTTATTCGTTACGCTGGTGCTGTGTTTCGGCACGGGCATTTTGTTATACATCCTGCTCTGGATTTTTATCCCCGCCAAATCAAACTAACAGGAGTAAGCATGAGATTAAAAAACGACATCTATCTTTACGAATGGACCAACCCTTTTGAAAACAATTGCAACAGTTACTTTATCGGCGGCGATGTCAATGCGTTGATCGATCCGGGACTGACCGGCTTTGTTCCCGATTTGCTGGACCGGATGTCCGCCGACGGCATTCAGAAAGAAGATATCCGCTACGTCATCAACACGCATTCACATCCCGACCATTTTCAGGGTTCCGAAGTGTTCGATCAGGAAAAAGTCAAGGTCGGTCTGCACACCAAAGAAATTGAATTTTTAAAAGGGGACGGAGGAGATCTTTATAACCTCTTCGGAATCGACGTTCCCCGGATGCACGTCAATTTGCCGTTGGAAGAAGGCGATCTGGCGCTGGGCGATCAGATCTTCAAGATCATTCTTGCCCCCGGTCATTCTCCGGGCTCCGTCGGACTGTACTGGCCGGAGCAGAAGGCGCTGTTTTGCGGCGACGTGATTTTCGATCAAAGCGTCGGGCGCACCGATTTTCCCGGCGGCAACGGCGCCCTTTTGAAAAAAAGCATTCTCGCTTTCTCCAAACTGGATCTGGAGTGGCTTCTGCCCGGTCACATGGGCACCCTGCATGGCAAAAGCAGCATTCAGAATAATTTCAATTTAATCATTCAGGGCATGTTCCCTTATATTTAAAACCAATTTTCGGAGCGCGCGATTGTTATGGCCAATGAAGGAAACAAAGTTATTTACTCCATGATCGGGGTAAGTAAAATTTACGAGAAAAAACCTGTTCTCAAAGACATTTATCTTTCCTATTTTTACGGCGCCAAAATCGGCGTGATCGGTTTGAACGGTTCCGGGAAAAGCTCTCTTTTGAAAATTCTGGCCGGCGTGGACCAGGAATTTTTGGGAAAAACCATTCTTTCGCCCGGCTACACGGTGGGCTATCTGGAACAGGAACCGCATCTGGACAACGATAAAAATGTCAGGCAGATCGTGGAACAGGGCGTGCAAAGCACGATGGACCTGATTCAGGAATACAATGACATCAACGAAAAGTTCGCCGAGCCGATGTCGGATGATGCAATGGCCAAACTCTGCGAACGGCAGGGCGCCGTGCAGGAAAAGCTCGACGCTCTGGATGCCTGGGATATCGACTCCCGTCTGGAAATGGCCATGGACGCCCTGCGCTGTCCGCCCGGCGATACACCGGTGAAGGTGCTTTCCGGCGGAGAGAGACGCCGCGTGGCATTGTGCCGCCTGCTGCTGCAAAAACCGGACATCCTCCTTCTGGATGAGCCGACCAACCATCTGGACGCCGAATCCGTCGCCTGGCTGGAACATCATCTGCAAAAATATGAAGGCACCATCATTGCCGTTACGCACGACCGTTATTTTCTGGACAACGTCGCCGGCTGGATTCTGGAGCTGGACCGCGGCCAGGGCATTCCCTGGCAGGGGAATTATTCCTCCTGGCTGGAACAGAAACAAAACCGCCTGAAAAATGAAGAAAAGGCGGAAAGCGACAGAGTCAAAACATTAGAGCGCGAACTGGAATGGATTCGCATGTCGCCCAAAGGCCGTCACGCCAAATCCAAAGCGCGTATCAGCGCTTACGAAGAGCTGCTGGGCAAGACGATGGAAAAAGAATCCGGCACGCGCGAAATTTTTATCGCGCCGGGTCCGCGCCTGGGAGATCTGGTGATTGAAACCAAAGATGTAAAAAAAGGTTATGGCGATAAATTGCTGGTCGAAGGGATGACCTTTTCGCTGCCGCCCGGCGGCATTGTCGGTGTCATCGGTCCCAACGGTGCGGGGAAAACCACACTCTTTCGTATGATTACCGGACAGGAAAAGCCGGATTCCGGAACCATCCGCATCGGCGATACGGTCAAACTGGCTTATGTCGATCAGAGCCGCGATTCGCTCGACCCCGATAAAAATATATGGGAAATGATTTCCGACGGACAGGATATTATTCCCATCGGCAGCCGGCAGATTAACTCCCGCGCCTATGTTTCGCGCTTTAATTTCTCCGGCACCGATCAGCAGAAAAAAGTGGGAACGCTTTCCGGCGGCGAACGCAACCGCGTTCATCTGGCGCGCATGCTGAAGGAAGGCGGCAACGTGCTGCTGCTGGACGAACCGACCAACGATCTGGATGTCAACACCTTGCGCGCGCTGGAAGACGCACTGGAAAGCTTTGCGGGGTGTGTCGTCGTCATCAGTCACGATCGCTGGTTCCTGGACAGAATCTGCACGCATATTCTGGCGTTTGAAGGCGAAAGCGCGGTGCTTTTCTTCGACGGCAACTATTCCGAATACGAAGAAGACCGCAAGAAAAGGCTCGGTGTCGCCGCCAGTCAGCCGCACCGTATCAAATATCGCCAACTGACACGCAGATAAGCAATGTCGCGGCCCATCGGCCGTTCAAAGACCTTAAAAAGAGATGATCACCATAACGGGAGGAAGGGTTGTTTGGTTCTTCGTTGGTTTGACGGATGCGCGCCGTATTAAAGAATCACCCGAAAGATAATATCGGCTGATTTTATCGTTCCAACAATGATAAATTATCATTGAAACCCATAAAAGTAAAATAATCGTCAAAAATGAAAGGAGATCATTATGATTAAATCACGACTTTGTGAC
>DAOPVC010000047.1:0-11604 GCA_035350895.1 Smithella sp.
CTGTTATCGGCCCGAACGGTTGCGGCAAGACAACGCTGATTCGGCATTTAAACGCCCTGCTTTTGCCGACCGGCGGCAGGGTAATCGTGGATTCCCTCGATACACAGGATAGAACACGTCACGCGGAAATCAGATCGCAGGTAGGAATGGTTTTCCAGAATCCCGACACGCAGATTGTCGGGATGACCGTGGAAGAAGATGTGGCCTTCGGCCCGGAGAATTTACGTCTGCCGACGGCTGAAATAAAGAAACGCGTGAATGAATCACTGGCCCGGGTGGGCATTGCGGAATTGGCCGGCCGCAATATCGAAAATCTTTCCGGCGGCGAAAAGAGACTGGTGGCGATTGCCGGGGTGCTGGCCATGCGCCCGCGCTATATCGCACTGGATGAACCGACCGCTTTTCTGGATCCGGCGGCGACCGGGCGCGTACTGAGTGTTATTGATAGACTGCATTCCGAAGGCGTGGGGATCATTCACATTACCCATAATATGGCCGAAGCCGCTCTAACGCAAAGAATCCTTGTGATGAGCCGGGGGTGCGTTTGTCTGGACGGCGCGCCGCGGGACATATTCGCCAGAGTCGAGGAACTGAAAAAAATCGGACTGCAGCTTCCTCAGATCACGGAACTTTTTATCCGGTTGAAGGCATCGGGCTTTCCCGTTCATGCCGGTATTGTGACGATTGAAGACGCTCTGCAACAAGTCATTTCCATGGCCGTTCAAAGCAAGGATTGAGCATGTATCATACCGGTTCGTTTATAAAAGGGCAGTCGCGGGTCCATCATCTTGATCCGCGTCTTAAACTTGCCGTCACCATCGTGTTCAGCTTGGTTATCCTCCGGCTTGAACAGCCGGTGATTTATACCGCAGGTGTTGCCCTGTTTGTGCTGGCCCTTGCCTGCGGAATAAGCCTGCGCACAATCGGTCAGTCCATCAAACCGCTGCTTTTCTTTATGGCTCTGATTTTCGTAACCCATCTGTTTTTCGGTGAGCGTAAAAACGACGTGGCGATCAACAATGCGTTCTTCGATTTTTCATTTTCCTGTTTCGGATTACAGCAAGGTTTTTTTGTGCTCTGGCAATTTTTGTGTCTGATAGTGGTGGCCGTCCTGCTGACCGTGACCACGGCGCCGTCTCAACTGGTTGCGGCCATTAAATATTATTTAAGACCGTTTGCACGGTTGCGGTTGCCGGTTGATGACGTTGCCGTCATGATCATGCTGGCTTTCAGGCTGATGCCGATTTTGCTCGCGGAAAAGGAAAGAATGGAGAATGCCCGCAGCGCCAGAGGCTTTGACCCGCGTCGGTCAGGTTTGCTTGCCGGCGTAAAATCGTTTGTGTTGTTCGCGTCAAAAATAATATCGGGTGTTTTCCGGCGGGCGGACGAAATAGCCCTGGCCATGGACGCCAGAAATTATCAACGCGGTGAACGGTCATCGTTCGTGGAATTGAAGTTTGCGTCGGCCGATTATCTGATCATGGTTGTTCTGTGCTGTTCCCTCGTTATTTTTGTGGCATTAAATTTATATTTCGGTTAAATTACGCGCCATGAATTCGATAAGCCTTCTGGTGGATACGGAAAATAAGCTGAAATGCGCCCTCAATGATTTTGAGCGGGCGAAAATCATGTGCATTGATACGGAATACGATTCATTTCATTATTTCAGAGAAAAGCTTTGCCTCATTCAAATCCATGCCGGGAAAACAACGTACGTCTTCGATCCTCTGGGCGATCTGGCTTTGTCCTGTTTAGGCAAATATTTCAACAGTCAACGCATTATCAAGATTCTACACGCCGCGGATAACGATATCCGGCTCCTCAAACGGGATTATCAGTTTAATTTTAACAATATTTTCGACACGCACCGGGCGGCGCTTCTCTTGGGTTTTCAGCAGTTGTCGCTGGAAAAAATGATTAAAGAATTTGTCGGTGTGGAGCTGAAAAAAAACAAGAGAATCCAGCGTTCGCACTGGGACAATCGGCCTCTGACCGACGAACAGATGGAATATGCCGTTCAGGATGTTATATACCTTCCGGCCCTCTACGAAAAACAAATCGCGGCGTTGAATGCAAAAAACCTCCGGGTTGCGGCCGAAGAATCTTTTATGAGAATTGCCGAAACGGACTGGCGGGAGAAAAAATTTAACACCAGGGGTTATGTTAAAATTAAGGGTTATGATTCGCTGAATCCGGAGCAGAGGCTTTTGCTGAAAAAGCTGTATATTTGGAGATTTCACCGGGCGAAGGAAGAAAACCGGGCGGTTTTCATGTTTCTTCCGGACAAGAATCTTCTGGATCTGACGCTGGATAAAGCCCATCCGGAAAGATATTTATCGCAGCGAAAAATTAAAGTTTACGGGTCCGAATTGGAAAAGATCATCAATAAGTTTTAAAATCATAAAAGAACGATGCCGCGAATCAAAAACAGTTTGAATAGATTCAGGCGCCGAAATTATCCCGGCTGGCATCAATTACATTTGACAGAAAATCCAACCGGTCTGTTATTTTTAAAATTACCCGTGAACTTCTTCCCGTTGCTGCAAGTGTATGTTCCCCGGCCGTTGATCTTGCCGTTGACGACATCGCCTTCGTACTTGTTGCCGCTCGGCGACGTGATGGTGCCTTTGCCGTGCAATTTTCCGTTCACAATCGGTCCTTCAAATTTGTTCCCATTGGCATCGGTGTAGGATCCTGATTTTTGATTGGTCGTCGGAGCGCTTCCGGGAGCATAAAGCGTACCGGCGCTCTGCGTGTCGCACTTAATGGCGAATCCGGCCGGTTTGTTGTTTTCGAAGTTGCCGGTAAACTGCCTGCCGTTGTGGCAGGTGTATTTTCCTTTTCCGCTCATCTTGCCGTTGACCCAGTCTCCTTCATATTGATTGCCGTTTGCCCAGGTGTAGATTCCCCGGCCGTGCATTTTGCCGTTAACCATATCGCCCTCATATTTGGTTCCGTCCGCAAACGTATATGTTTTTTTGTCGATGGCGTTCTCAGGGATGGATTTTATTTCTTTTAATGTCCAGCCGCGCGCTTCCATGCAGGCATTGTATCGATCAACATTGATTGTTTCGTTGCCACCGGCTTGTCCGATCTCGGCGGAAACATTGTCTCCCTGCACTTGATCTTTTAGACGCTGCGCATCTTTCATGCAATCATATTTATCTTTGGCAAAGTCCTGCTGTGTGGCATTCGGTTTCGACCAAACTTCCCGGGTGACAGGCTCCGTCGCACACGCCGACACCAAGACGACCATAAACAATATTGCAATGATCATCGAAAATAATGTTTGTTCTCTCGTCCTGACCATCTTTTTCATATTTCCCTCATAAGATTATATTCTCTGCGACATGTATAATTTTTGGTTCAGATCGTGGAAACGTTGAATTAGGTTTTGGTGGAGATGAGGGGGATCGAACCCCTGGCCTCGACATTGCGAACGTCGCGCTCTCCCAGCTGAGCTACATCCCCAACCTTAAGAATTCCCGCCGGACAAACGATAGGAAGCATATATTATTGATTATCGCGGTGTCAAGCCATTGTTGACATGATTATTGGATTGACAAATCAACGGGGTTTTTCTTATACTCTTCCCATCTCAAAACAATGAAATATTTTTTCGCCGATAAACTTGCAATTTATAAATAAAAAGTTCTTTTCAAAAAGGAAAAATGATAAAGTGGAAAAAATTACTCCGAGGAGAGAATAAATGGCTAAAATTGACGCTTTTTTCAACTTAATGCACGAACAGGGAGCATCCGATCTTCATCTTGTCGCCGGTCAGCAGCCGGCCATCAGAATCCGCGGTGAAATTGAAAGAATTAAATATGACGTGCTTACCAATGACGCCTTGAAAGTTCTCCTTTATGAGATCACCCCGGAACATAAAATCAAACAGTTTGAAGAAACCGGCGATGTTGATTTCGCTTATGAAATACCTTCTCTGGCGCGCTACCGCGTCAATTACTTCCGGCAGAAATACGGCATGGCAGCTGTTTTTCGTGAAATTCCCGATAAAATTCAAACCTGCCAGCAGCTGGGACTTCCCAGCGTGATTGCCAAACTGGCGCAGCTTCCGCGCGGTCTTGTTCTGGTGACGGGGCCGACCGGCAGCGGCAAATCCACAACCCTGGCGGCTATTATTGATGAAGCGAACCGTCTGCGCCGGGACCATATCATTACCATCGAGGATCCGATTGAATTTGTTCACAAGAGTCAGAACTGCATCGTCAATCACCGGGAAGTGGGCATTCACACAAAGACTTTCTCCTCCGCGTTGCGCGGAGCGTTGCGTGAAGATCCGGACATTATTCTGGTCGGCGAAATGCGCGATCTGGAAACTATTTCGCTGGCGATTGAGGCCGCCTCCACCGGTCATTTGGTTTTCTCCACCGTTCACACAACCAGCGCGCCCAAAACCGTTGATAGAATCATCGAGGTTTTCCCCGCCAGCGAGCAGTTGCAGATCCGATCCACGCTGGCCGATGGTTTACGCGCAATCGTTGCGCAGGTTTTGTTTAAGAGAATCGACGTCAAAGGCCGTTGCGCCGCTCTGGAAATTTGCATCGCCACACCGGCGGTGCGCAATTTGATCCGCGAATCCAAAACCTATCAGATCCCTTCCATGATGCAGACCGGCAAAAAATACGGCATGCAGCTTCTGGACGACGCCATCATGGATTTATATAATCGCGGCTGGATCAGCGGCGATGATGCTTACATCAAGGCTAACGAGAAAGGCCGTTTCCGTCCGCTTTTGAGGCAGGCGCCGACGGATTTCACTGAAGCATAAATTATTCAGCGAGGACAGCTTATGAGAAAACCGGAAATCGATCATATTCTGACACGAATGCTGGAATCCTATCCCAACATTTCGGATTTTATCATCACCGTGGGCAAACCTTTTCAGGTGGAAGCCACCGGTCAGTTGGTTCCCGTTCCGTTAAGGCCGCCGTTTGAAAAATTGACGCCTTTTCAAACGGAAATTTTTGCCCTGAATCTGATCAATCAGGATCACCGTCTGATGACGGATCTGCTGAAGGAAGGGGCCTGTGATTTGTCGTATGAATTGCCCGGCGTGGCCCGTTTCCGTGTGAATGTTTTTTCGCAGATGGGAAATTATTCGATTGTTTTAAGAAAGCTGGAATCCATCGTTCCGTCCTGCGCCGAGTTGGGATTGCCGGAAGCTTATTATAAAATTTCCCGCGAGAAAAACGGAATTGTTCTGATCACCGGAGCGACCGGCACCGGTAAAACCACCTCGCTGGCTGCGATCATCAATGAAATCAATGAAAACAGTTCCGTGCATATCGTGACACTGGAAGATCCGGTGGAATATACGCATCCTCAGAAAAAGTCCACAATCAATCAACGTGAACTGGGCAAGGATTTTGATACGTTTGCCAGCGGTTTGCGGGCCGCGATGCGTCAGGCTCCCAAGGTCATTCTGGTCGGCGAAATGCGCGATCGCGAATCGGTCGAAATTGCCCTGAGCGCGGCGGAAACCGGACATCTCGTGTTAAGCACGTTGCACACCGTTGATGCGGGGCAGACCATCAACCGTATTATCGGTATGTTTCCCCGGGACGAGGAAAATCAGATCCGCGTGCGCCTGTCCGATGCCATCCGCTGGATCGCCTGTCAGCGTTTGTTGCCCAAAATTGGCGGCGGTCGCGTGGCCGCTTTTGAAGCCGTCAGCACCAGTCTGCGCGTCAAAGACGTCATTCTTCACGGAGAATCGGAAGGGAAGACATTTAACGATATCATCACGCAGGGCAGGGCTTTCGGTATGATGACGTTTGACGACTGTATTATCGATCTGTTCAACAAGGATTTAATTACGGACAATACGGCGATAGCCTTCGCCACCAACCGGGCCGTGGTCAACCGCGGCATCGACGCGATCAAGAAAACACGCGGCGAACAAACCGCAGGTCTGGGAACACTCGAAGTGGACAGATCGTACGGCAAAGCCAAAATGGATACATGGAAAAGATAAGTTCAAAAAATAATTTATCAGGGATTGGATTATGAACATGGAAAAAATGGCGCCAGAACCAATTGAAGAAGAGTTGGATTATTCCGCCCGTCCTTTCGATTACCGGGACATGGATTCCAGCACATCCATGGTTTGCGAGCACGATCCCACGGTCAGGCAAAAGATAAGGGATAATCTGAAAACGCTTAACTTCAATGTGATCGAACCGACCACGGCAAAAGAAGCCCTGAAATACACAACATTTCAAACATTCAATGTTATTGTTGTGAATGAAAATTTCGACATGGGAAAAGACGGCGTCAATTATGTCCTGCAGTATTTGAGCGGGTTGCCCATGGCTGTTCGCCGCCAGATTTTTGTCGTCTTAATCAGTCCGACGTTTGCCACGATGGACTACATGAATACATTGAACAAAAGCGTTAATTTAATCATCAATATAGAAGAAATTTCGGAAATGGGTCTGATTCTGAAAAAAGAAATGGAAGAGAACGAATACTTTTATCACGTTTTCAGAGATTTGCAGCGGAAGATGGGAAGGGTTTAAGCTCCGGTCGTTTTATCCGCTTCACGTATCAGCGTTTCCGCCCGATCAGCCAGCCCCATTTTTTCATAGGCCGAAGACAGGTTGATGTAATAGGTTCGCAACGGTTCATGGTTTATCGCTGTCTGGAAAGCGGTGGCTGCTTCGGCGAAGTTTCCGGCATTCATCAAAGAATGGCCCAGACGATTATAATAAGCGGCCGCCCGGACAGCATCGTGTTGAACCGCCTGTTCATAGGCTTCCCGGGCTTTTTGAATTTTTCCCATACCGACAAGGCTGTCCCCCAGTGAACAATAGTAAAGAGGATTGGATGCATTGACGGCGATGCATTGATTCAATAATCGTTCGGCATCCTGATGATGTCCCGCCTTTTGAAATAAAACGGCAATCTTGAAATAATAACGGTCCCGTTGATCGGGGTCGATTTCTCCGGCTTTCACATACATCGCTTCGCTTTCGTTTTTTAAGCCCGCGGCAAATAAAGCGTCGCCCCACAGACAATAAAAGGCGGGGTTGTCGTTTTCCATTTTGACGAGTTGTTCGTACGCGGCGCAGGCTTTTCCGGCGCTGCCCGATTGGAGGTACGCATTGCCCAGTTCGTTCAGCAGACCGATATCGTCGGGCTGCACGGCAACCGCCCTTTCGCAAATTTCCACCAGACGTGAAAAATCTTTTTGCTGTTTGTAAATGCGCACCAGTTCGTCAAAAGCGAAGCCGGTAAAAACTTTTCGGCTGAATTCCCGTTCCAGCAGCGCGTTTAAACATCGGACAGTCTGCCGAATATTTCCGCTGTCATAATAAGCCCACGACAGCATCAGCAAGACCGACTCTTCTTCGGGGAATTCCCTGCTGAGTTCCTCCAGCAAGCTAATCGCACCGGCATAATTGTTTTGTTTCAGGAGATTTTCAGCGAGATCGATTTTTGAAGTCTTTTCTTTGGTCATCAGTGAAAAAGGGGAGGATGTCTCCTCCCCCGTCAAATTCTAGCAGCCGCTGCAGGAAGAACCGCATCCGCCGCCTGCTGCGGAAAGGCTGGATGTCACTTTAAATCCCGAACCCTGCGGTGTTTCAATAAAATCAACATTGATCGGCTTTGCCTGAGTGAAAATATCCTTGTCAATGACAAATTTCGTTCCTTTTTCATCAAACACTTCATCATCTTTTCCAGGCTCATCCAGAGCCATGCCCAAAGCGGGACCGGATCAACCGATAGACATGGTAATCCGCACAGCGGCATCGGGCTTCTTGGCTTTGATAAAGTCCTGAATGACCTCCAGCGCTTTTTCTGTAACTGTAAACATCAAATATCCTCCTTTTTGATGAATATTGATTATTCATCTACCGGTTAAATTATTCATGCCTGCCGATATGTCAATCAAAATCTTTCTTTTTATGATGATTAATTATAAATTGACATTATAAGTTGCCGTAGTTTATTATTAATTACGTGTCGTTGGATTCCTCCATCGCATGACTTTATCAGCATTAAAGGTTTGATTTCCGATATGAACGATAAACCCGTTTATCATTTTCAAAAAACCGGTTTTTTAATTTTGCTGGTCATCATAACCGTTTTTTTCCTGTACATTCTCAAGCCTTTCTTCTTTGCCATTTTCTGGGCGGTTCTGGTGGCCGGTATATTCTTTCCGCTCTACAAGTTTCTGAATAAAAAGATTACCAATCCCAATCTGTGCGCGGGCGTGACGCTTTCGATTATCTTTCTCTGCCTGATTATTCCCATCGGATTGCTCGTTGATTTGCTGATTATCGAAGCGTTCGACATCTATAAATCCTTTGACAACAACAGTTCGTCTTGGATTGCTTCTCTTTCCGAATTTCTCAACTCCTTGAACAAAAATCCTCTTTTTGCCCGCCTGAACATCGACCAGGCGTTTGTCCTGGAGAAGTCCCAGGACGCTCTCAAAGTTGTGACCACATATATTGTCAATCACATATCGTCATTCACGCAAAATACAATTCTGGTGATTGTCAAATTCGCCGTCATGCTCTACACGCTTTTTTATTTTCTGCGCGACGGCGAACAACTCATCACAACCATCATGAATAATATTCCGATGGAAAATAAACATCTTCGTCATTTCATCGATCAGTTTTTCAACACGGCAAAAGCATCCTTGAAATTCACGTTTGTCATCGGCGGCATTCAGGGATGCCTGGGCGGCTTGATTTTTTATATCACGGGAATCGAAAAAGCTCTCGTCTGGGGAGTTATCATGTTTGGTTTATCGATTGTGCCGGCGATTGGCTGTTCGCTGGTCTGGGCGCCGGCCGGAATCATCATGATATTTCTCGGAAACATCTGGCAGGGCGTCACCATTCTGGTTTTCGGAGCGGTGGTCATCAGCAGTGTTGACAACTTGTTGCGACCGGTCTTAATGGGACGCGACACCAATATGCACGCTCTTTTAATTTTTCTTTCCACCCTGGGCGGCATCGCGGCGTTCGGGGCGTCAGGTTTTGTTTTGGGACCGATTATTGCGGCGCTCTTTCTGGCCGGCTGGAAATTATTCATGGAATTTTATCAGGAAACAAAAGAGACCTGCCCCTGATGATTTTTCCGGCATCTTATTTGAGCAAAAAACGCCAGAGGGCGCTTCTGTCTTTTTGATGCGCGTAATCGATGCCGATACGAGGCGTCGTGATGATTTTAGAATCCGGAAGCTTTTTGTAATTCTCAACCCACAACTCACTGCCCAGCGTTAAATTCCAACCGTTTAGAGATTTATCAATGGACAACGCCTGACAGAGTTTGGCCGGTCCGTTGGTTAATTCGGCGCCTTTCTTTTTCCGGCGATTTTCCATTTCTTCAATTCCGGTAAGAGGCAGAATCGCCCTGATCAGCACGGCGCAGGGATTTTCCTCTTCCTCGGTTACCAGGTTGAGCATGTAGTGCATGCCGTAGGTAAAATAAACGTAGGCGTGACCAGGCTCCCCGAACATAACCGCATTGCGCTGTGTCTTGCCGCGATGAGCGTGGCAGGCGCTGTCCTCGCTTCCGCAATACGCTTCCGTTTCCGTGATCATGCCCGAGAGTTCTAGACCGTTTACCTGCCGCACCAACTTTTTCCCCAAAAGCTCCCGCGCCACCCGCAGCGTATCACGATGATAAAATTTTCTATCCAATATGTTCATAAAAATACCTGGCGTTTATTACCATAAAATATCCATTGATTATATTATTATGTTTTCTTTAAATAATTTATTCTTTTCATTTCATATTAAATAAATTAGGATTACACAAATTCTCAGAAAATACTTACGCGTATATTAATTATCAGGTAATAAATAATTACACTTATGCTGAATGAAGATTCAATACTTAGAAAAGTTCCTATAGCGATAAATCCCAAACAAGCTCTTTTCATAGATGGAATTCGACATGCAATAGAGATAATAGATTTAGCATATGGACGACTTAAAGATATATTAACACAAACAGCATTAAGTCCTCCTAACTCAGCTGAATTACCTAAAATATCAGTACAGGCGTTTCTCGATGCTTGGGCAATGGTTGACGCTATTGATCGATTCCGAATGCTCTATTTACAAATGCCTGGAATATCTTTTTCGCCACCAAAAGAAGGAGTTTTGACTTTGCATGAAGTACTAGAACCGTTCCGTAATATTAGAAATGTCGCTGATCATTTAGCACAGAGAGCTGATTTTGTAGTTTCAAGAGATGGTGCTGCACTTGGAACTTTGAGTTGGTTGACGGGATTTAAAATTAAACCGATTACTGCTTGGTATTGTACTCTAAGACCTGGCACTATTCGGAAGCAACCAGAATTTCGAAAAGAACCACTAACAAGCACATTAGATTGGCCTACAGACAGAATAACTTTACTAGCCGGTGGATACGAAGGGAATCTTTCTTCTGTCCGTTCACACATTGAACTTCGTTTAAGGCACCTTGAAGAGCAGTTGAAAAATGCATTTAATAGACTCGATTTGCATAACAGTCCTGCAGCAAGTGATGTGTTTACAAGACAGGCTTATACACCAGCCACAGATCAGTTAAAAGATGAATAAAGAAATACATACATTCTATCACCAGCCAATTATATATTGGTTTTTCTAGTAAAATTTTTCTCACATCATAATGTAATCAAAAACTTAAGCATTTTCCCAACAAATTAATTTGAAAAATAACCCTTCCGGTGCTAGATTATGACCGGCAGTATTGTAACAATAAATTACTTTCATCGGTTGAAATTAACCGGTGAAAGCGAACGGTATTACCGGAAGGAGAGATAGTTTATGGAATACACTCATGAAGTTGAACAAATGTGCGTAGTTGCCAAAGGCGCGAAAAACGGCCCCGCCCCGATTCCGCAGGAGGGCAAATGGACCATGGTGAAGGAAATCAAGGATATCAGCGGTCTCACCCATGGTGTCGGCTGGTGTGCGCCTCAGCAGGGAGCCTGCAAGCTGACCCTGAATGTCAAGGATGGGATCATTGAAGAAGCGCTGGTCGAATGTATCGGCTGTACCGGCATGACCCACTCCGCCGCGATGGCCGCCGAGATTCTGCCGCATAAAACCATTCTGGAAGCGCTGAATTCCGACATGGTCTGCGACGCGATCAACACCGCGATGCGGGAAATCTTTTTGCAGATTGTATACGGCCGCTCACAGACGGCCTTTTCCGAAGGCGGTCTGCCCATCGGTGCGGGTCTCGAGGATCTGGGCAAGGGCCAGCGCAGCGTGATCGCCACGATGTACGGCACCAAAAAGAAAGGCCCCCGTTATCTGGAGATGGCCGAAGGTTATGTGACCGAGATCGGCCTGGACAGCGACAATGAAATCATCGGCTACAAATTCGTTAATCTGGGTGTGATGATGGACAACATCGTCAAGGGCATGGAACCCGCCCAGGCTCTCGCGAAAGCAAGCGGAACCTACGGACGTTTTGCCGAAGCCGTCAAAGTTATTAACCCCCGTAAAGAATAAGGAGTAGAAAAATGGCTTTATTTGAAGGATACGAAAGACGAATCAAACAGATCACTCCTTTTCTCGCGAAATATGGAATTTCCTCGCTGGAGGA
>DAOPVC010000048.1:0-10393 GCA_035350895.1 Smithella sp.
GGCTTTGATGCGGCGATACTCGGCAAAAGACCCGTGATAATTGACATGATCGCTGGTGATATTCAAAAGAACGGCAATGAAGGGCCGGAATTGATCGATCCACTGCAGTTGAAAACTGCTGATTTCAGCCACGATAAAATCGGCATCCTGATTTTTATCTGCGTATTCAATCAACGGATTGCCGATATTTCCGCCGACAAAAACTTTCTTCCCCGATTTCTGCAAAATTTCACCCAGCAAGGTGGTGGTCGTCGTTTTACCGTTGGTGCCCGTTACTGCGATGATTGGAACTCTGATAAACCGGTAGGCTAGCTCAATTTCACTGATGACGGCGATGTTCTTCTTTAAAGCCTCCACCAGCAAAGGATTACCGGGAGGAATGCCGGGAGAAGGAATAACCATATCCACATCTTTTAAAACGTCCACGCTGTTATATTCGCCGACTTCCAGCCATGGCTCACCGGCAATTTGCTTAAATCCGCCATCCCAATGGTCCGGTGATTTTTCATCAGTCACCACGATCCGGGCGCCCTTTTTCCCCAGAAACCGGGCGACGGCCACGCCTGTTTTGCCCATGCCGATGACGACAATTTTTTTACCGTTAAAATCCATTTTCCCTCTAACGCAATTTCAATGTGCTGATGGCCATTAACGCCAGCAAAATGGAAATGATCCAGAACCTGACAATGACTTTCGGCTCCGCCCATCCCTTCAATTCGAAGTGATGATGCAGAGGCGCCATTTTTAAAATCCGTTTCCCTCCGGTCATTTTGAAATAACCAACCTGAAAAATGACCGAGAAGGTTTCCACAACAAATATCCCGCCGACAATGGCCAGCAGGATTTCCTGCTTGGTAATTACCGCTATCGTGCCCAACGCGCCGCCCAGAGACAGAGAACCGACATCACCCATGAACACTTCCGCTGGATAAGCGTTAAACCACAAAAATCCGAGCCCCGCGCCGACAATCGCTCCGGCAAATACCGCCAGTTCCCCCGCTCCGGAAACATGGACAATCTGCAGATAAGAAGAGGTCTTTATATTTCCGGCAAAATAGGCAAAAAGGATATAGGTGGCAAAACAGATCACGACCGGACCGATGGCCAGACCGTCCAGACCATCTGTCAAATTTACGGCATTGGCCGCGCCGACAATAATAAAGGTCGAAAGCAGAACATAGCCCCAACCGAGGTTAGGCAATACCGTTTTGAAAAAAGGAATCGTTATCTGTGCGTTAAAACCGGGTTTCAAATAAAGAATCACACTGACAAACAGAGCAATAATAATCTCGGCCGCCAGTCTTGTCTTCCCGGAAATCCCCCGGGAACTCTTGCCGGCCAGTTTGCTGTAATCGTCAACAAAACCGATCAAACCGAAGCCAAGCGTCACCATGAGTATCAGCCAGACATATACGTCCGCCAGATTCGTCCAGAGCAACGTGGAGACAACGACCGCCAGGATAATTAACATGCCTCCCATGGTGGGAGTGCCTTTCTTCACCAGATGACTTTGCGGTCCATCATCTCTGACCTGCTGACCAATCTGCATATCCTGCAGCTTCTGAATCATCCATTTCCCCAAAATCAAACAAATCAAAAGAGCCGTGATGGAAGCGAAAATCGTCCGGAACGTGATATATCGAAAAACGTTAAAGAACGAAATCGTCGTATGCAACGGATACAATAAATGGTAAATCAATTTAATTTACCTCCGGTTTGTTCATCGTTTTACTATCCCCGTTCATTTTTTCCCGGCCGAAATCTTCAACTATCTGCGCTGCGATTTTTTCCATCTTCATCCGACGGGATCCTTTCACCAGAATCCAATCTCCTTTTTTCAAATGATTCTTCAAATAATCAGATCCGCTTTCTTCATCGGATAAATAGAAAATATTCTCAGGAGCCATTCCACCCTCCATTGCTCCCGTGGCGGTAATCCTGGAAAAATCTCCCCGGAGGAACAGGGCATTCACCCCGATGGTGGCAATCAGCATGCCTATCCGGCGATGCATTTCATCGGCCTGTTCACCCAGTTCCAGCATGTCTCCCAGAAAAACATAGGCACTGTGACCGGCCTTCAAATCTTTCAAGGTCATCAACGCTTCCCGAACCGAAGCGGGATTCGCGTTATACGAATCATCCAGGAGGAACGCTCCGTTACGGAGCCTGCTGACTTCCATACGCCCGCTGAACGGACGGAAAGCCGAGAGGCCGTCCATGATGGCTTTAGAATCCATCCCGACGGCAACAGACACCGATGCAGCGGCCATGGCATTGTACATATGATGAAGTCCGGTAATTTTCATTTCTACTTTTTGCGCGACACCCCTGATGACCAGATTAAAACGGATTCCCCTGACGCCATTTCTTTCTATATCATTCACGGTAACGTCCGCGTTGGGACTCATGCTGAACGTTACCTTGCCGCCTCGCCACTTGTCGGCGGTAAAGACGACAGCTTCGTCGTCCAGATTGACTACGGCTATTCCTGACGATTTCATATTCAGAAACAGATCGCCTTTTTCTTCCCGGACAGCCTCCATGGAACCGAAGCCTTCCAAATGAGCCGGTCCTATATTGGTAATCAAGCCAATGTCGGGATCGGCAATCCGAGTGAGCCGTTTTATTTCTCCCCGGGTATTCGTCCCCATCTCCAGAAGCATCAATTCATGTCCCTCGTTGAGACGAAATATCGTCTGCGGCAGTCCGATCAGATTATTCAGATTTCCTTCGGTCTTTAATATGTTTTTTCCCCGGCCCAGAATTGAAGCAATCATTTCCTTGGTTGTCGTCTTCCCGGAAGATCCCGTCAAGCCTATGACCGGAATGGAAAATTTCTGTCTCCAGCCATGAGCGATCTCTCCCAGCGCGAACAATGTATCGTCCACCAAAATTACCGCATTTTTCTTGTCGGCTTTAAGCCGACTCATTTTATCCCCGTCCTGCGCCAGGATTCCGGCGGCGCCCTGTCTGAAGGCCGCATCGGCATAGTCATGACCGTCGAAATTATCGCCCTTCAGCGCGATGAAAAGATTGCCCTTGTTTATCGAACGGGAATCCGTGGAGACCCCGTGAAAAACAGTCTCCGCCGGTCCGGAAATCAGTTTTCCGGAAGACGCTTTCAATACGTCACTCAATGACAGGACAGGCGATTCATGCTTCATCGATTTATTTCAACTGGCTCCTGGATTTTAAAATCTGTCTTGCAACAATACAATCATCAAACGGCGTCTTTTCCGTACCCAGAATCTGATAGTCTTCATGGCCTTTGCCGGCGATTAAAACGATGTCCGCTTTACCGGCGGCGTTGATAGCGGCCTCAATAGCCTTTTTCCTTTCGGGAATGACCGTATAAATACGGCCGCCGTCGTTTATTTTCAGGTTATCCGGTTCATTTTTCTTAACGTCTCTTCCGTCGATACCCGTCTCTATTTCAGAAATAATATCCATTGGATCTTCCTGACGCGGATTATCGGACGTTATAATGGTCACATCGCTGAAACGGGTGGCGGCTTCTCCCATTAAAGGTCGTTTGCCTCTGTCCCGGTTCCCTCCGCACCCGAAAACGGTTATTATTTTGTTTTTCTTGAGTTCGGACAAATTCTGCAGAACACGCCTCAAAGCGTCATCCGTATGAGCATAGTCAACAAAGACGTTGAAGTCTTCGGCCGAGGTCACCGACTCCAATCTGCCCGGAACATGGGATAAGCTTTCTACTCCTTTTTTGATCACCGGAGCCGGAATGTGTAAAATAAAAGCCGCTCCGGCAGCGGCTAAAATATTGTAGAGATTAAATTTGCCGATCAGGGGTGACGTGACGGGAAAACGCGTTCCGGCCAGATTGATTTCCGCGGTTATCCCGTTCAACGATAAATCATAGACGGAGGATCTGATGGCACAGTCTCTTTCTATTCCGTAAGTCACCGCCGGGAGAGAAACCTCCCGTAGAATCCGCCGGCCATATTCATCATCGGCATTCACAACCATCTTTTGCGCATGGACTTTTCTGCTTCCGGGCAGAATTTCGGCGAAAAATCTTTTCTTGGCCTGATAATAATTTTCCATCGTCACATGATAATCAAGATGATCGCGGGTAAGATTGGTAAAAATGCCGAGATCAAAATCGCAGTCATCAACCCTTTTGAGGTCAACGGCGTGTGACGACACCTCGGCCACGACATGTGTAACACCATCATCAGCCATGGCGCGCAGGATTCTCTGCATTTCATAGGATTCCGGAGTCGTGTTAGGAGCATCATAGACCTTATCATTGTAACGATAATTCACGGTTCCCAATACACCGCATTTCAGGCCGGCTTCTTTGAATATGGACTCCAGGAGATAGGAGATCGTTGTCTTGCCGTTTGTTCCCATCACGGCAATCAGCGTCAGGCTGGCAGACGGATGACCGAAATAATTCCTGGATAATATTCCCAAAGCACGGCGGCTGCCGGAAACCTTGATGGCCGTGACGGACGATGGAATTTTTCTGTCCTTCTCATACACAATATATTGAGCACCGCGGGATATGGCCTCATCAATGAAATCATGACCGTCATTTTTTAATCCTGGAATGGCAACGAAAAGCGATTGCGCCTCGCACCGATTCGCTGAAAAACACAAAGAGGAAACTTCTCCGGAAGTCCCTCCCGAAATAGTTATGATATTCAATCCTTCAATGAGTTGAGACAGTTTCATTCCAACCTCAATTGTTCAAATCAAAAACAACCTGGCACACACGCTCGTCTCCCAGGGGCGTTTGCGCTTCCGGATATTGACGCACGGCCCATCCGTTGCCTGATACCTTAAGTTCTATGGACCTGGCTTTTGCTTTTTTCATCGCTTCTCGGATCGTCATCCCCAGGAAATCAGGCATGGACGATTCATCATGTTCACCGGCAATCTGAGGGGTCAGTGTTTGCTCGGCTGAGACAAGCTGCACTTTATCTGTTTTTTCTTTTTCGAAAACAGGCGTTTCCCGAATATTTGTTTTAAAACAATTCAATATTTGCTCTGATATTTTTTTGAATACCGGAGCGGATGCAACACCGCCCCATTTATCTCTTTGAGGCTCGTCAAGAATGACCAGAATGGCCACCTGCGGATTTTCGGCCGGGAAAAAACCCATGAACGATGTGCGGACTTTTTCCGATGAATATACACCGCGGGCCGCATCGAATTTCTGAGATGTTCCTGTTTTGCCGGCGACGGAGACATTGACAATTTTGGCGTTTTTGCCGGTGCCATCCTCGGCGCTGACGACATCCGTCAGCATTTTCGTGAGGCGCCTGGCCACATCCGGAGAGATCACCCTGTGTACAACCGTCGGCGTGTAAAGTTTGATCAGCCGGTTATCCTGATCAGCGATGCCGCGCACCATGTAGGGCTTCATCAAAACCCCATCGTTTGCAATGGCGGAAACCGCGGTAATCAACTGCATTGCTGTCACAGAAATCCCCTGGCCAAAAGCGATCATCGCCGTATCAACTTTGACCCAGTCTTGAACCGGTCTGACCAGCCCGGCGGATTCTCCCGGCAAATCGATGCCTGTCTTCGATCCAAAACCGAATTTTTGAATATAATTGTAAAATTTCTCTTTGCCCATCTTCTGGGCAATTTTCGCGGAACCGATGTTGCTCGAATATTTTAATATCTCCCTGACCGTTAACATGCCGTGACGCTTTCTCTGAGCTTCATGAATGACGCGATCGGCTATCTTATAATTTCCATTTTCACAGAAAAATCTGTCATTCTCCCTGATAATTTTTTCTTCCAGCGCCGCAGCTACTAAAAAAGGCTTAAAGGTCGAACCCGGATCATAATAATCGGTTATCGCGCGGTTTCGCCATCGTTCCGGTTTAAGCCCTTCAATGTTATTCGGATTAAATCCCAGCTGGTTGGCCAGAGCCAGAATTTCACCCGTCTTGGGATCCATGACGATGGCCAACCCTCCTTTTGCCCCCTTGTCGATCACCGCTTCTTTCAACTGGGTTTCCACGAGATATTGAATTCTGTTGTCAATCGTCAAAACAAGATTGACATTGTCCCGTGTCTTGGCCTCGGTATTTTCCACCCGGAGAAAAAGCTTTTTACCTTTGGCGTCTCTCGCCCAGGCGAGTTTTTCCGGTCTGCCCATCAAAGCGTCGTTATACTTTTTTTCCAGACCTTCCAGACCCGAAGCATCCAGTCCGACAAACCCCAGCAAATGCGCAGCGAGTTCTCCATTGGGATAAAACCGTTTAGGCTCCTTGACCAGAAAAACGCCATCGATGTCCGCATGCACGACAGCGGCTGTCTGTTCCGGAGAAATTCTTCTTGCCAGCCAGCAGAAACTCCTGGGAGCGGATAGTTTCTTGTAAACAGCCTGATGGTCCAAATTGAGGATGTCCGCTATCTCTTTGGATGCTTTGGCAGGATCAACTATTTTGGAGGGATCGGCGCAAACGGAATCAGCCATGATGGAAATAGCCAGTTTTTCCCCGTTACGGTCATAGATGATTCCTCTTTCCGGCTGTAAATTCAGAACGGTAGTATGTTGCCTTGTCGCTAATTTTTTCAACTTCTGCCCCGACAAAACCTGCAGTTGAAATGCACGAGATATCAAGGCAACAAATAAAACGAAAAAAAGCATGAAAATCATGATGATTCTGAGTTTCAGTCTTTTTTTCGATTCCACCGCCATGTCAATTCCCCGATTTTCTTAAAACAATGACCTGTTCATTATCAGGATAGGACATTTGCAGCTTGTTTCGGACGATATTTTCGATGCGCTGAGGTGACTTGAGCATCGCATATTCCAGTTTCAGCTTTTTTTGTTCCTCCAGTATTTTTTCCTGGGTATTGATCTCAGCGGCAATACTGTATTCCAGTTCCGTCATGCGAATATGGGACCCGACATAGGCAACAAACACAAACATCAGCACAATCGCAAAAACAATAAAGGTCGGATATTTTATTCCGAAAGAAGATCCCTCGGCTTCTCCCAAAGGAGAAACAACTCTGGCTTCTGCGGATTGAGCTGATTGGGCCATATCAAATTCTTCCGGCTACTCTTAATTTGGCGCTGCGTGCCCGCGGATTGTTTTCAATTTCTTCTGCCGTGGGTGTAACAGCTTTCCTGGTTAAATTTTTCAGCTTTGCTTCCCGGCGACAAATGCAAACCGGAATATCCGGCGGACACACACATCCTCCCTCCAGATCTCTAATCTCACGTTTGACAATCCGGTCCTCCAGTGAATGGAAAGAGATGACACAAAGCCGGCCTCCGGGATTTAAAACATCGGCGGCGGCGTCTATGGCCGGTTTGATGTTATCCAATTCGTGATTGACTGCAATGCGTATGGCCTGAAACGTTCTCGTGGCGGGATGAATTTTCTGCCATTTTAATTTTGCGGGCATGCAGGAAGCAGCAATCGCCGCCAATTGCGTTGTCGTTTCAATAGGAGATTCCCGCCTTTTCTGTGATATTGCCCTGGCTATTCTCGCGGCCATTTTTTCCTCTCCATACAATCTGATAATTTTTTCCAGTTCATCCTGCGCATAGCGGTTGACAATATCGTAAGCACTCAACTTCAAACTGCGGTCCATGCGCATATCGAGCGGCGCCTGTTGGCTGAAACTGAAACCTCTGCTTACCGCATCAAGCTGACGGGATGAAACGCCCAGATCCAGAAGAACGCCGTCAACTTTTTTTATATTTAAATTTTTCAGTATATTATTTAAATTAACAAAATTTTCTTTTATTAAAACTTTACGAGAACCGAATTCCTTCAGTCTTTTTCCCGCAAAGTGCAGAGCTTCTTCATCACAATCAATCCCGATCAAAAAAGCGTCCGTCTTCTTCAGTATCTCATAAGCATGGCCCGCCCCTCCCACGGTGCAGTCCACGTAAACGCCATTCCTGCTGACCAAAAGCGAATCCGTAACTTCTTTAAGCATTACCGGCTCGTGATAGAACACGGTAATCATCGTTTAAATTCCCAGATCAGCTATGAAGTCAGCGTATTTGTCAATTTCACCGGCGGCCTGTTGCTGTCCTGTCTCGAAACGATCTTTCGACCAGATTTCAATGTTCTTCAACATGCCGACCAGAACAATATCTTTCTCCAGTTGAGCATACTCGCGCAAAGTCGGGGGGATAAGCACACGCCCCTGCCCGTCGATATTGCAATCAACAGCACCAGACATAAAGAAACGCTGGAATGATCTAACTTCTTTGCGCAACTTGGATTGATGGGCTACTTTCTCTTCAATAATCAGCCATTCGTCGTAAGGAAAAACCATCAAATACTGATCCCAGTTGGTTATCACCATCCGGTTGTCATACTCTTCGGCAAATATTTCACGAAACTTTGACGGGAAGATTATTCTTCCCTTTTCATCAATCGCATGATGATATTGTCCCCTAAAAGCAGACATCACTTCCCTCCACGATAAGCCACTTTACTCCACGTGGAAACTATAGAGACGCCATGTGCCTTTGTCAAGCAAAAAATTAAACTTTTTTTTAAATAAAATAGCTTAAAATTACAGGAGAAATTGGTGAAATTGAGCTGGCAATTATTTTGATCGGGAAAAATTAAAGCAAGAAGGAATTTTTACATAAAAGATGGGATATTTATTTTAATTATCGTCATCCAGGGATTCATCTTTAATATCTTGTTTTTGTTGGTTTTTTAGATAAACATAACGACTGACCGCCTGGTTATGTTCTGTCAGAGAACTGGAAAAAAAGTGTGTGCCGTCATTTTGGGATACAAAATAAAGATAATCAACCGGCGCGGGGAACAGTGTTGCTTTGAGGGACGCTAAACCGGGATTGGCTATTGGTCCGGGAGGCAATCCTTTTATCAGGTACGTATTGTACGGCGAATGCCTCTTCAAATGACTGCGCAAAACCTTTCCGTCGAAGTCGTCCATATCATAAACTGCCGTCGGGTCGCTTTGCAGACGCATTCCCTTCTTTAACCTGTTGTAAAATACAGCAGCAACAAAAGGCTTCTCGGCATTGTCGCCGGACTCCTTGCCAATGATGGAGGCCAGAGTCACTAATTTATGCACATTTAATCCCATATGATTCGACCGCTGAATCATTGACGGAGTAACTTTTTCCCAGAATGTGTCAACCATCTTTTTCATGATTCGGCGAGTATTCATGGATCGGTTAAAATAGTAAGTATCGGGGAAAAGATATCCCTCAATGGATTCCGCTTCAATGTTCAAAGATTGCAGAAATTCTTTGTCTCTTGCCAGTTCAAAAAATATTTCTTTATTAATGAGTTTGTCCTTGTCCAGAATGACGGCGATATCCCGCAGAGACAAGTCTTCACGAATCACAACTTTATAGATTTTTACCTCACCATGCATGAGTTTGTTGAGCATGGTAACGGGGCTGATCAATGTATTGATTTCATATTCACCGGCACGGATATGACGACTGGCTCTCTTAATGGCTGCCAGGCTATAAAAGAAAAAACGGTTTTGAATTAATCCTTCTTTTTTCAGTAATTCGGTAACTTCCAAAAAGCTGGAACCGGTCGGAATATCAATAACGACCGTCTTATTTTTGATGTCTATGGGACTGAATGAATAATTCAACAACAGAATGAAAAATACAAAAAATAAGGCGGCACAGTACAAAACAACGCGGCGGATTAATTTTCTGCCGGAAAATAAATTTTTCAGCCAGATAAGCGTTTCACTGGATTTGCTCTTCCAGAAATTTTTCATTTTTGCGATCCGGTAGCGAGAGTCGGTTTTTTTGCTGTTTTCGAAACATTTTGTTTGTCGGATTTTTTCATCATTATTTGGCAACAGAATCCAGATAGCTCTGAAGAATAAGACAGGCCGCCAGTTTATCAACCATTTTTTTTCTTTTTTCCCAGCGAACACCCGAGTTGATGAGAATTTCTTCAGCTTCCTTTGTGGACATCGTTTCCGGCCATTTCATGACGGGTAAGTCAAAAGTTCTTTCCAGCAACACAGAAAAACGATTTACCTTTTCGCACTGGACACCTTCCGAACCGTCTAACTTCACGGGATAGCCGATTAAGATTTTTTCAACGTTATAATTCCGGACCAGATTTTCTAAAATTTCCCAATCGTGCTTTTTGCTTTTTCTTATTATCGTGGGCAATCCCTGAGCTGTTAGACCCAGTTCATCGCAGATGGCTGTTCCTATTCGTTTTTCACCGTAATCAAGGCCAAGTATACGCAAGAGACACCTCTTTATTGTTTGTTTTGTAACAATTCCACCCTGCATTTTCAAGAATTAATTTGTCGGGATTTTTTGAACACGGGAATTTTTTATTTTTAATTTCACGAAATATAAACTTGTTAAAAAATGAAGAGTTTGTTATTTTTCGCTTCCAGATAATCAGGATTAAAAAATGAA
>DAOPVC010000049.1:0-9804 GCA_035350895.1 Smithella sp.
CGGCAAATTGTGGCAGTCGTTTACGATTTTGCTTCCGCTCAAAAGCGTGGGCATTATGGGCGACCAGCGAACGTATGAAAACATCGTGGCGATCCGGGCCGTCACCAGCGACGACGCCATGACCGCCGACTGGGCCCGCCTGCCGCATGACCTGCTGGCAAGCATCTCGACGCGGCTCATCAACGAAGTGCGGGGCATCAACCGCGTGGTGTACGACATCAGCTCCAAGCCCCCCGGCACCATCGAGTGGGAATAAGCGAATTGCATTTTATTCTTGCAATGTTTTCAAGAAGTTGTATTATTCCCACCAGCGCCCAAACCAAAAAATAGACAAGCAATGGTTTTTTAATTTCAGGAGAGTGACAAATAGATGAGTTACTCCTCGATACGCGATAATCACACCCATGGAACCGTCGGGGATTTTCTAAAAGAGGTCATTTCATCAAACTCGAATGTGTCCATCGTATCCGCCTATTTTACAATCTACGCTTATCATCATTTAAAGAAGAATCTTGACGCCATTGATAACCTGAAATTTCTTTTTGGCGAACCCAGATTCATTAAATCTCTGGATCCGGATAAAACAAATACCAGAGAATTCAAAATCGAAGATGACAAGCTATCCATACCGATTGAAAAAAGACTCTGCCAGAAAAACATAGCGCGGGAATGTTCTGAATGGATCAAAAACAAAACTGAAATACGCTCCATGGTGAAACCGAATTTTCTGCATGGAAAGCTTTACCATGTAAAACAGGAAAGCGGCATTGAGAAAGCGTTAGCCGGCAGTTCCAATTTTACAGTCAACGGCCTGGGGCTTGGCGGAAGCAAAAATATCGAGCTGAATCTGATTATTGACAGCGACAGAGACAGAAAGGAACTTAAAGACTGGTTTGACGCCATTTGGAATGACGATACCGGCCTGGTGGAGGACGTCAAAGAAGATGTCCTGAAATACCTGGAGCAGTTGTATCTGGAGAATGAGCCGGAGTTTATTTATTTCAAGACCCTTTATCATATCTTCAAAGATTATCTTGATGAGCAGAAAAAGGGCGGGTTGCTGGATGAGAAAACCGGATTTTATGACAGTGAAGTCTGGAATATGCTTTACGATTTCCAGAAAGACGGCGTCAAAGGGGCCATCAATAAACTTTTAAAGCACAATGGCTGCATCATTGCCGACAGCGTTGGTCTGGGCAAAACTTTTGAAGCGCTGGCCGTCATCAAATATTTTGAATTGCGCAACGAACGGATTCTTGTGGTGTGCCCCAAGAAACTCACCGGCAACTGGACCATTTACCAGATCAGCCAGAACCATCTGCTCAATCCTTTCAAAAAAGACAAATTTAATTACACCGTCCTTTATCATACTGATATGGCTCGTGAATCCGGTCGGTCTGACGCCAATGGCATTGACCTTGAGAATTTCAATTGGGGCGCCTACGACCTT
The DNA here is from genome assembly GCA_035350895.1 of Smithella sp. Taxonomy (GTDB): domain Bacteria; phylum Desulfobacterota; class Syntrophia; order Syntrophales; family Smithellaceae; genus Smithella. The sequence continues at coordinate 1,451 of DAOPVC010000049.1, forward strand.
GTGGTCATCGACGAGTCGCATAACTTCCGCGGCAATCCGATGGATAAAATAAAGGATGACGGATCAACCAAGATGAATCGCGCCAAGTGGTTGATGGAAAAAGTCGTTAAAGAAGGCGTGAAGACAAAAGTGCTGATGCTTTCCGCCACGCCGGTCAATAACACCTTGCGCGATTTGCGCAATCAGATTGCTTATATCACAGAAGGGAAAGACGACGCCTTATCGGAAATGTGCAATATAAAAAGCATCGGCGCCACGCTGGAAAATGCTCAGAAAAACTTTACCCGCTGGGCTGATGTGAAAAACAAATCCAAAAATCTAAAGGAATTATTAGAGCGGCTGGATTCATCCTTCTTCAAATTGCTTGATGAATTAACTATTGCCCGCTCACGGAAACACATTAAAAACTTCTACCGCATTGAAGCTATTGGCAGTTTTCCCGACAGGAGGAAACCGCATTCCGTTTATCCGGATATTGATCTGAAAAAAAGATTTCCTTCCTACGATCAGATCAACAAACAGATCCTGGATTACAAACTTTCCGTTTTTAATCCTTCCACTTATGTCAGGGAGGAGCAAAAACACAAATATGAAGAAATGGCAGGCGCATCAGTTTTTGGCTTCAAGCAGTCTGACCGTGAAAACTTCCTCATCGGCATGATGAAGATCAATTATTTGAAGCGTCTGGAGAGCTCCATCGAATCTTTTGAAATATCGCTGGATAGAACCATTCAAAAAATTGAAACTTTAGAGAATAAAATCGTTGAGTTCCTGAAAGTAAACAAAGATCGTCAGGAAAGCTTGGATAGCCTGATGCCCAACGAAGAAGAACTTGAGGAAAGCGCCGACGAAACGGAAGCCTGGCAGGTTGGTAAGAAATTAAAGTTTGACCTTGTGGATTTGAAGCTTGAAGAGTGGCTGGCTGATTTACAAAAGGACAAAGACGCATTGATCAGTTTGTTCAATAACGCCAAGGCGGTGACTGTCGAGCGCGATGCCAAACTGAAAGCATTAAAAGACCTAATGCAGGACAAAATCAACAAACCCATCAACGACAATAATAAAAAGATGGTGATATTCACCGCCTTCGCGGATACGGCACAGTATCTTTACGACAATCTGGAAGCATGGATCAGAAACGAACTGAAGTTGCATTGTGCGCTCGTCTGCGGCAATCATACACAAACGACGCTGGGCAGGAATGACTATGACAGCATTCTGGTTAATTTTGCGCCACTTGCCAAAAACAGGGCAAAACTCAACAATGCCGTCAGCACAGAAGAAATAGACGTTCTCATCGCGACCGATTGTATCAGCGAAGGCCAGAATTTGCAGGACTGTGATTTTTTAATTAACTACGATATCCATTGGAACCCCGTCCGCATCATTCAGCGGTTTGGCCGGATCGATCGTTTGGGCAGCAAAAACAAGTCCATTCAACTAGTTAATTTCTGGCCGACGAAAGATCTGGATAATTACATCAACCTGAAAGAAAGAGTGGAAGCGCGCATGGCGCTCGTGGATGTCACCGCGACCGGCGAAGATAATATTTTGAATACCGAACAGCTTCAGGAGCTCATTGCCGATGATTTAAAGTACCGCAACAAACAGCTCAAAAAACTCAAGGAAGAAGTTTTGGATTTGGAAGATATGGATGAAACCATATCGCTGACCGATTTTACCCTTGATGATTTCCGCATCGAACTGCTTCACTTTTTAGAGAGCAACCGGAAGCGTCTTCAGGAGAGCCCGCTCGGTCTTTACGCGCTTGTTCCCGCACCGGGCGGTCAATATGCGTCACTGATGAAAGACCGGGAATTTTCAGCCGGCGAAAAAGATATTATCAAGCCGGGCATTATTTTCTGCCTTGCGCAAAAAGGTGCAAGCGACGGCAACGAAGAAATTAATCCGTTAAATCCGTATTTTCTGGTTTACGTTCGTGATGACGGCGCGGTCAGATATAATTATACGCATGCCAAGCAGATACTGGAGATCTATCGCCTGCTTTGCCAGAATCAGCAGGCGCCTTATGAGACATTATGTGCGTTGTTTAATCAGGAAACCGGCAACGGGCACGATATGAAGAAGCACACGGAACTTTTGAAAAAAGCCGTGGAGCAGATTGTGCAGGTATTCAAAAAGAAAGGCTCTCAAAAACTGACATCCGATCGCGGTGCGCTGCTAATACCCAAAGATAAACAGCTCAAAGAAATGGCTGATTTTGAGCTTGTGACCTGGCTTATTGTGAGGTGAGAAATGCCGCTGACCCAAAAAGAGCTTGCAGTTATTTTGCAGGAGCGCGAAGGGTATCGCATTGAATTTAAAGAGCGGCTTGCCAATCTGGACAAAGAAATGGTGGCGTTTGCCAATGCCTCCGGCGGCAGGATTTTTCTGGGCATTACCGACGAAGGCAAAGTAGTCGGCACAATCTCTGATAATAAAATCAAAAGCCAGATACAGGATATCGCCAACAATTGCGACCCACCGGTAAAGATCCAACTGGAAGAATACAAAAATATCCTGGTCATCGACGTTTGGGAAGGAACCGATAAACCCTATCGTTGCGCCAGCGGTTTTTACACCCGGACGGGACCAAACTCACAAAAATTGAGCCGCGACCAGATTGTCAATTTTATTCAGGCGGAAGGTAAAATCCGCTATGACGAACTGATAAAAAGAAACTTTAGTATTAAAGATATAGATTCGGAAAAGATTAAGAGATTCCTTGAGTTATCAAGGATCTCTGCCGTTCTGGACAAGCCGCTTTTGTATAAAAATCTGGGTATCGGCGCGCGGCAGGAAGGCAAAGTGCTGTTCAACAATCTGGCCGTGCTCTTCTTTGCGAAAAACCTCAACGACATTTATTATCATACCGTTGTCACCTGCGCTCTCTACAAGGGCAAGGAAAAAGCCACTGTGCTGGATCGCAAAGATTATAATATTGATATGATATCCAATGTTGACCTGGCTATGAATTTCCTCAAACAATACCTGCCGGTGCGGTATGAATTTACCGGTGAATTGGCACGCAAAGAAATACCGGAATTGCCTTATGAAGCCCTGCGGGAAGCGCTGATTAACGCAGTCGTTCATCGCGATTATTTTGAAAAAGGCGCGAATGTGATGATGGAAATATTTGACGACCGCATCGAAATTACCAATCCCGGCGGTCTGGTCAAAGGCTTAACGCCGGAAAATTTCGGCACGGTTAGCATGTTGCGCAATCCGGGAATAGCCAACCTGTTTCAACGCATAGACTACATTGAAAAAATGGGCACGGGCATTGAACGAATCAAGCTGGCGCTGAAAGCTGCAAAAGTTCCGCCGGTGCGCTACGAGTTTAACCCTGTTTATATTAAGGCCGTTTTTCTCCGACCTAGGAAGTCCGGGGGGAAGACTGCCCAAGAAACTACCCAAGAAGCTGCCCAAGAAACTGCCCAAGAAAAAATTCTAAAATTAATAAAGAATAACCCTTCCATAACACGAAAAGATCTGGCGGATAAGACTGGCCTCAGCCCGGACGGCGTTAAGTATCATTTACAGTTGCTCAAAAAACAAGGCATCATCAAACATACCGGCGCAACGAAAAAAGGAAAATGGGCAGTAATTGAAGGATCAAATCAATGACCGATCAGGACATAAAACGGAATATTGACGCATCGTTAAAATCATTTTCATCAGGAAGCTTTTCCAAAAACGCATTGGCGCTTTTCGGCACGCTGGGCTACAACACATCCCGTCAGAATCCGTTCGCTCATAAAACAACTGCCGAATTTGAAGATAATTTCGGGCACGCCTTTGCCGAAAAGAATTTCAAGAAGGAAAAAGCCCGGTTTGACGAATGGAGATCCGTTGACCTTTTATTTCAGCTCTCCCGGGAAGAATTATCCAGCCAGCAGGGCCTGTTCGATTCCAATAAAATCAACTGGGTAGGCGAAGATGAAAAAACTGTTATTGAAACCTATCTTTTCTTCGCCATCGAACTGACACAGCCGGAATATTCGCGCACAGATCTGGCGCAAATAACCCGCGAAGTAAACAAAATCTTCCCCATGCCGGTCATGATTATCTTCCGGCATGGCCAGACGCTGACGCTTTCCATTATTGATCGCCGCCTGCATAAGCGGGATGCGCAAAAGGATGTCCTTAAAAAAGTCACGCTGATTAAAGATATTTCCATCGCCAGTCCGCATCGCGCCCATCTTGAAATCCTTTTTGATTTGTCGCTGGATGAACTGAAGCGCGTTTACAAATTCACCAACTTTGTCGAACTGCACCAGGCCTGGCAGAAAACGCTCGACACCAAGGAACTCAACAAGCGCTTTTACCGCGAACTGGCCAACTGGTATTTCTGGGCGATTAAGAATGTTTCCTTTCCCAATGATGTGGCTGACGACAAAGACGACACTGTTTTCAATTCGGAAAGTGTCATTCGGATGCTTACCCGTCTTATTTTCATTTGGTTTATCAAGGAAAAACACCTGATCCCGGAAAATATTTTTGATGAAAAAGAATTAAAGGGCATGGTGAAAAATTTCAACACGGCTGGCTCCACCGTTTACTACCGGGCTATTTTGCAGAATCTGTTTTTTGCCACATTAAATAAGAAAATTGATGAACGCGCCTTTGCCACGGACGGAGAATTTAAACAAAATATAAAACATTACGGCATCAAAAATTTGTACCGCTATTCGTCCGACTTTAACATTTCTAAAGAAGCGGTCATGAAAATGTTTGCCGGCGTGCCTTTTCTCAACGGCGGATTGTTTGACTGCCTGGATTTTGAAGATGAAAAAGGCAAGGTTTTGTATCTGGACGGCTTTTCCCGCAAACCAATAAAGCAGGCGCAGGTGCCGGATAAACTTTTCTTCGCCCGTGAGCATACCATTGACTTAAGCGATGTCTATGACGACAAAAAGAAAAAGAATGAAAAGGTCAAAGGCCTGTTTGAGATTTTCAATCACTACAAATTCACGATCACGGAAAACACGCCGATTGAAGAAGAAATCGCCCTCGATCCGGAACTGTTGGGCCGCGTTTTTGAAAATCTGCTGGCCAGCTACAACCCGGAAACCCAGACCACCGCCCGCAAACAAACCGGCAGTTTTTACACGCCGCGGGAAATCGTCAACTACATGGTGGACGAAAGCCTCAAAGCCTATCTCAAACAAAATCTGGAAACCGAAGCGAAACTGAAGCCGCATGATGCGGATGCCGGTCTGGATATTCTTTTCACCTACACAGAGAAAGAACATGCCTTTACCGGAAAGGAAACAAAGACGCTGATTGACGCCATTGATAACTGCAAAATACTTGACCCGGCCTGCGGCTCCGGCGCTTTCCCAATGGGCATACTGCACAAGCTTGTTCATATTCTGCACAAGCTCGATCCGCAAAATGAGAAATGGAAAGAGCGGCAGATTACCAAGGCCAGACAAATTGACGATCCGGCTATTCGGGAAAAATCTATTGCTGATATTGAAGCGGCGTTTGCCAATAATGAATTGGACTATGGCCGCAAACTCTACCTGATTGAAAACTGCATCTACGGCGTGGATATTCAACCCATCGCCACACAAATCAGCAAACTGCGCTTTTTTATCTCTTTAATTGTTGACCAGAAAGTTGACACATCTCGTGATAATTTCGGCATACGGCCATTGCCGAATCTGGAAACCAAATTTGTGGCGGCCAATACGCTGATTGGACTGGACAAACCGCAAGCCGGTGGACAAGCGAGCTTTGAAAATCCTGAAGTCAAAAAACTGGAAGATGAACTCAAGGAAATGCGCCATCAGTATTTCAACGCCCGGACGCGAACGCGGAAGCGGAACTGTCAGGAAAAAGATAAGGACCTGCGCAAGAAGATCGCCGAGCTGTTGGTCAAGGACGGCTGGAACAAAGACGCGGCGCGATCCGTGGCAGCTTTTGATCCATACGATCAGAACGCCTCCAGTCCGTTTTTCGATCCAGAATGGATGTTCGGCATAAAAGAAGGGTTTGATGTAGTCATTGGTAATCCGCCGTATAAAGTTGTTTCTAAGAAAGAACAAATTAGTTACAAAAACTATCTAACTATTAATTGTGGTGACCTGTATGCATATTTCTTCGAGAAAAGTATCACGAATCTATTAAAAGAAAATGGTATAATTTCATTTATTACAGCTTCTCTTTTTATAAAAGGATTAAAATTTGAATCACTAAGGACATTTTTAGAAACTAAAATACATTTAATTTATTTAGAAGTTCAAGGGGATAAAATATTTGAGAATGTTCAGATGCCAACAGCAGTGTTAATAGGCACCAAGGTTAATACAAAAGCGAATAATTGGAGTTTTGAAAACTTTATTCCTAATAACGATCTAATTATAAGGATTTCGCAAAATACAAAGCCTATCTCGAAAATATCTGGGGTCATGCGTGGCTTTGAGATTGGGAGAGATCAAGTATTTGATAACGGAGAAATCAAATTTATCACAGGTTCCAACATTAGCAAGTGGTCGATCAATAAGTTCAGCTACATTTCGAAAAATATTAAAAACCAGTATCAGAAAGATGATTATTACTTTAAAGGTGATAGAATTTTGATTCGTGAAACTGGTAGCGAGTTAACGGCATTATTTTTAGAAAACAAGCTTTATTGTAATAGAAGTTTATATTCTCTTAAGATACATGATAAAAAATATACGCCACAATTTGTGACTGCGATTTTGAATAGCAGTCTCATGCAATTCTACTATCAAGCTTTATTCAAAAGCGATACTGAATTATTTCCCAAAATACGTATTGCTCAAGTTAATCTTCTTCCTATAAAATATTCTAGCGATCAAGGTAAGTATAAAAAAATAGTTGATTTATTAATCTATTCCATTTCTGTTTCATCGGAAAAAGCAGTGTTATTTTTTGAGCAGCTTCTTAATGCCATGGTTTACGAACTTTATTTTCCCGAGGAAATCAAAGCTGCCGATGCCGAAGTGTTGAAACATTTAACGGACTTGCCGGAACTAAAAGACGATTGGAGCGACAAGAAGAAACTGGAAACCATCGAGAAAGTTTTTCAGGAACTGTCGGATGCAAAACATCCCGTATCCATCGCCATGGCCCGTCAAAAAACCATTCCCGAAATCCGCATCATCGAAGGCAGGGATCAATAGATTGCCGCACCCCGACACTCCGGATTCTCGGGCTGAGCGAGGCGAAAAGCAACAACGGTTATTTTGCTTTGACGACAAAGAAATCAAGGACGCGGTGGAGGCTTTTTCTATACAAATCGGTGGGCACAACCTGCCTCGATACAATAAGCCGGGGATTCAGGTTCTAGGGCAGACAACTTGTTGACAACTTTCTAAATTGGTTGACGATAAAGTCGTCAACCATCCTTCAAGGCGAAGGCTATGGACATTAAAAAACTGATCTTTCAATTTCTGGAGAAAAAGGGGCGTGTTGCAACGGCGGATCTCGTGAACAAAACGGGGCTTTCCAGAGCCTATGCGCAAAGATTTCTCAAGGAGCTGGCGGATGAGGGCGTGATTCTTCGGATCGGCAAGGCAAACCAGGCGCATTATGTTCTCCCCTCTGAAAAAGGAATCCTGTTGCCCCCGAGGGCTCGAAAAGTGTTGCTTAACAAGGGGTTGTCCGAGGACAAGGTGCTCGACGCCGTCAAAAGAGAAAGTGATGAGTCATTCCAATTCAGTAAAACCGGCGTAAGGGTGAAGCTGTATCACCAGGGGATTGAATACGTTTCCCGGTCGCAAGCCCGCAGAATAGTAGCGGGGCTGGAAAAATTCAAAATCATTGAACTTGACTTTGAAGGTGTGGAAACCGTAGGACAGGCCTTTGCCGATGAAATCTTCCGCGTCTGGCAGAATGCGCATAAAGAAATCAAGGTATTGATAAAAAATACCAATGAAAACATATTGTTCATGATACGCCGTGCGCAACACCAGTTGACGACTGGTTGACAACTTTTATAATGGGCTTTCAGAAAAGTTGTCAACAAATCATTGAAGAGTCTGACGCTGCCGCAGGCCGGTGAGAAGGGGGAATCATGGCGCGCGCATCGCTTCTCGCCGTGATTCACCTGTTTTGGTTATTCGTAAATGATTTCGTCCGCGGCTTCCGCTTCCGCGGCATCCAGCTCGCAGTCACGGGTCAGGCCCGCCGCCTTGGCCATGAAATACTCCCGGTACCATTCATGGGCGGTAATCATGGACATGACCTCGCTCGTTCCGGTCCAGATGGAGGCCAGCCGCACGTCGCGGTGGATGCGCTCGATCGGCAGAATGTTCGTGTAGCCGATGCCGCCGCAGACCTGCATGGAATTGTGAACGACCTTCTGGCAGGACTCGGTGATG
>DAOPVC010000050.1:0-8885 GCA_035350895.1 Smithella sp.
TCGGCGATGTCCAGTATGTGAGCTGCCAGTTCCAGCATGGTTCACTCCACAACGCATCGGCCGTTTTGCCGTGCGAATGCCATTTTCAGTTCAGTCAGTGTCGGTTCCGCCATCATGATTTTCGTCATGGTTTTCCCGATGTCCTTCAGAAAATGGGCGTCGGATGAGGTTATAAATGAATATTGTTTTAACGTTTGATATTTTTCCCGGGCGAGTGGAATGCCGGTCAGAGGCGTTACTTCCAGCGCGTCAAAGCAAATGCTTTCATCAATAAATCCGAGTTGACTTATCACGCTGAAGCTTTCCCTGTCGATATGGGATGCGATTGCCAGTCCGTTTTGCTCATGAACGCGCTGCAATAAATCGTATAAGGGAACATCGGTGGCGCCGATTAACAGCTTGTCGCTGATTCCTTCCACTTCGCCGACGTCGTTGACAATCGCCTGAACGCCAAACTTCTCTTCATCGTTTTCGCCAGCAAGATGCAGATACACAAAGTCCTGCATTGCGGTCAAATCCGACAGGGAATCGAATAAGGCGAGAAAATGCACTTCTTCGCTTGTGGTAATTTCCATGCCGGGAAATACTTTCAGATTTTTGCCCTGTGCGGCTCTCATAACATAAGGCACGTTTTCTGAAGCATTATGATCGCAGACGGCAATAATATCGAGATTTGAATGAACAGCTTTTTCCACAAGTGCGCTCGGATGCATGTCCAGTTCGGCGCATGGTGACAGACAGGTGTGAATGTGCAGGTCGCATTTGAAAACTCTGAGCATAATTTTGCCGGGTTGAATTAAAGAATGGCTGTATACCGGAGGGGATTGAAAAATCTTTCCGTCATGTTCCCGAATGCAGCAAATTGTATATTCTGCCAGTGATTTCGAACGCCGATAAATCTGTGATTAATATCGGTACATTCTCCCGAATGGCTTTTTCCAGCGCGTCCTTAGCCGGTTCGCAAGAGTTTACCAGGATGATGCCGGCATGCTCTTTCAGTGTGGCTATGGCAACGATATTCTGGTGTATCTGCCTGGTGATCCAGATATCTCCTTCGTGAGAATTTGCCATTACATCGCTCAATAAATCTCCCGTGTATCCTCCTGTCACGTTATTGCTTTTCCTGTCCGGTGCTGACATCAGTTTTAGATTCAATTTTTCCGCGATGGTTCCAATATCCATATTAATAAACCTCTATGAGATATGCCTTTCAATGATTATTCTTAAAAATGTGCCTTTTTCCACTTCCGATAGTATGTCGAATTTATCGGAATATGATTTGATGTTGAACAATCCCATCCCGGCGCCAAATCCCATTTCCCGGATCTGTTGATTGGCGGTGGAGTATCCCTGCTGCATGGCCAGGTTAATGTCCGGAATGCCCTGACCTTCATCATCCGCTTCAATGATCACTTTATCCGGGCTGACCGTCAGATGGATGGTGCCTCTTTTTGCATAAGAAACAATGTTGATTTCAGCTTCGTAGCAGACAATTGCCGATCTTCTGACCACATCGTCGGGCATTTGCATTTGCTTGAGAATGGATTTTATGCGGGTGGAAACGGTTCCCGCAGCATTGAAATTACCTCCCTCAACTTCAAACGTATACGTCTGTAATTTATTTTCAGATTCGTTCACTGCCGGATTCAACTTTTTCCAGGCAGCCGACTATACCTTTAGCGTAAAGACGACCAGCTGTTTCAAATAAAATATATTTTGTTGTTAAAATCGGAATATGGAGATCTTTGGCCATGGAAATTGCTTCGGCGGGAGGTTTTTTTCCGCGAACCAAAATGATTGCGGCAATATCGAGAACATTGGCGATTCTGACAACCTGAGTATTGGTCAATCCTGTGAGCAGCATGCTGCCCGCTTTGGCGAAGGCAAGAACATCGCTCATCAAATCCGCACCGAAAGCCGTTTTGACTTCAATATCCAGCTTATCCTCTCCAACAATCACATCGGCATTAAGTATTTCTTTGACTTCACTCAGCTTCAATATTCACTCCTTGCTAAAAAAACAGGTTATTTTTGTTTTAAATATGGAAAATTTAATTAAATTTCTTTTAGCATACAAGCGACTTTACTGTCAACGAAATCATTGTGCTCAAAAATCAAAAAACCGGAACGGATCGATGGAAAATTCAAATGATATGCAACCCATTTGTCACAATGATTTTAAGGGTTGATATCGTCCGCATTTGTGCCGGAACTGTTCTTTAAAATTATTTATAAAATCCGCTTTCGACCTTCCTCAGGCAACCGACGATCCCCTTGCTGTAAAGAATGCCGGCTGTTTCGAATAAAATATAGTTTGTCGTTAAAATCGGAATTTGCAATTCTCTTGCCATAGCAATGGCTTCGGTTGACGGTTCTTTGCCGCGGACAATGATGATGGCGGCTATATTCCTGCTGGATGCGGTTTTAATCACCTGAGGATTGGTCAATCCGGTCAGCAGGAGGCTGCCCGCCTTGGCGAAAGCCATAACATCACTCATTAAATCGGCGCCGAAAGCGGTATGGACTTCCATATCCAATTTTTCTTCGCCGACAACAACACTAGCGTCTAATATGTCTTTAACTTCCCTGAGCTTCAAAAAAGGACTCCTTTATGTGAAAATAACTTACTTTTTTATTATAGGCATAAAAGTGTGAAATGTGTCAATTTAATTATTGTTCGAAATTGATTTATCCAATGAGATATCGGTATGATTGTGATGAATCAAACAATTATCCGGCTCCAGGCAGAACATTTATTTGCCCTTGACATGGTTTTCCCGTAATGGTAATGACCTCCGACATTTTGAATGTATCGGGGCGTGGCGCAGTCTGGTAGCGTATCTGAATGGGGTTCAGAGGGCCGGTGGTTCAAATCCACTCGCCCCGACCAATAAAATAAAGGGGCTGACCTAATATATGGTTTGTCCCTTAAATTTTATATGACAAGGTATCTGGTAAAGATGAAAAAAGCGGACGGCCAAATACATCAAATTCCCCTGAAAAGCTTAAATAAATGATTTTGTTTTGATTTTTGCAAAATAATCTGCGTTGACAATCTTGAGCTTAATGAATATAAAAGCTTGAGAGCGAGAGTGGCGGAATTGGCAGACGCACTGGACTTAGGATCCAGCCCGCTATGCGGACTAGGGGTTCAACTCCCCTCTCTCGCACCAGAAACTGATGATGCATTAATTATATTTAATAATAAATAAAGGAGAATGATAGTGAGTCAGGTTGTGATTAAGATTGAAGATTTAAGTCCGGTGAAGAAAAAAATGCTGCTGGAAATACCCTGGAATGAAGTTAAAGATGAGTTGGACGCCGCATATCATGAAGTGGGCAAAAAAGCTAAAATTAAAGGTTTCCGTCCCGGAAAGGTTCCCCGCAAGATTCTGGAAACGTATTTTAAAGCCCAGGCGGAAGAAGAAACCATCACGAATATTGTTAATAAATATTACTGGCAAACGCTGGAGGAGAAAGGATTTGCTCCTGTTTCCAGGCCGGAAATCGATCAGGACGGGATAAAAGAAAATGCCGACTTCTCTTTCTCCGCATCCTTTGAAACGGAACAGGAATTTGAACCCAAAAATTATAAGGGCATTGAACTGGAAAAAGAAGAAATTAAGGTTACCGAAGAGGATGTGCAGAAGAGAATCGATGAAATCAGACAAATGTTTGCCACGATGGAAGAAGTCAAAGAAGACCGGCCGGTTGTTGCCGGTGATTTTGTCGTGATTGATTTCGAGGGCAGTCTTAATGGTGAAAAATATAAAGAATTGAAGGCCGATCAATATTTTCTGGAAATCGGCTCGCAGCGATTTGTCCCCGGTTTTGAAGACCAGGTGGCGGGTATGAAAAATGGTGAAACAAAGGAAATCACAGTAACCTTTCCCGCTGATTATCATGAAAGTAAATTTGCCGGTCAGGACGTGGTGTTTAAGGTTACCGTTAAAAATATAAGAGAGAAGAAATTACCTGAAACGGACGAGAGTTTTGTTAAAAATTTCGAAAAATACAATTCATTTGAAGATTTCAAAAACGATGTACGAAAATCTCTGGAGGAAAAAGCACAGCAGATGGCCCAAGTGAATTTGCAAAACAAAATCACGGACATTCTGATTAGAGAAAATGAAATCGACGTTCCGCCGTCGCTTGTGGAAAGACAGATTTATTACATGATGATCGATACGCAAAAGAGAATGCTTTCCGCCGGCATTGACGAAAACAGCGCCATGGAATTCGGTCTGAAAATGAAGGATAAATACAAGGGTGACGCGGAGAAGATCGTCAAATCTTTTCTGATTATAAAAAAGATCGCTCAGAAAGAATCGTTTGCAACTGAACCAGCCGAGGTGGAACAGTATTTACAGGAAATGGCGCTCAGAAGCGGAAGAGATTACGAGTCGTTTAAGAAAATGCATGACAGTGAAGAAAGTCAGGATTCGCTGAAAATGGAATTGATGCAAAAAAAGGTATTTGACTTTATCGAGCAGAATGCAAATATTAAGGTCGTGGAAAAAACCGGAATGGAGGCCAAGTAGTGAATTTGATTCCCATGGTGGTGGAACAGGACGGACGTGGTGAGCGGGCATATGATATTTATTCTCGTTTGTTGAAAGACCGCATCATCTTTCTGGGGACGGCGATCGATGATAACGTCGCCAATGTCATTGTTGCCCAGATGTTATATCTCGAAGCGGAAAATCCGGATAAAGAGATATTTTTCTACCTGAATTCTCCGGGCGGCAGCGTCAGCGCCGGCATGGCCATTTATGATACGATGCGCTACATCAAGTCACCTATCTCCACCGTTTGCATGGGACAATCGGCCAGTATGGCCGCTCTGCTTCTGGCGGCCGGAGAAAAGAAGAAACGATTTGCATTGCCTCATTCACGCATATTAATTCATCAGCCCCTGGGAGGTTTTCAGGGGCAGGCCACGGACATTGACATCCAGGCGAAAGAAATACTAAGATTAAAAGATGAACTCAACAATATACTGGCTGATTTGACCGGACAACCGCTGGCGAAGATTATGAACGACACCGAGCGTGATTATTTCATGACCAGCGAACAGGCCCGGGAATACGGATTGATTGACGAAATCATTGTGAGAAAACCTGACGCCTCGGCCAACAAGAACAAGGAGAAATAAGTGATCAAAAAAGGCAAAAATAACAGAATGGACGACGGAATGCTTTTTTGTTCCTTTTGCGGGAAAATGCAAAGCGAAGTGCGCAAACTGGTAGCCGGTCCGACGGCCTATATTTGCGACGAATGTATCGAGCTTTGCCGGTATATTGTCGAGGAGGAAGACGACAAACTGGTTGAGAAAGACGCTCAGAAAGGTTTGCCGTATCCAAAAGAAATCAAAAAATTTCTGGATCAGTATGTTATCGGTCAGGAAAAAACAAAAAAGATTCTGTCGGTGGCTGTGTATAATCATTACAAGAGATTGTTTTCCCGCAACGAGTCCGACGGCATAGAAATTCAGAAAAGCAATGTTCTCTTGATCGGGCCGACCGGTTCGGGGAAAACGCTGCTGGCCAAAACACTCGCGAAATTCCTTAATGTTCCGTTTACCATTGCCGACGCGACAACCTTGACGGAGGCCGGTTATGTCGGTGAGGATGTGGAAAATATTATTTTAAGTTTACTGCAAAATGCCGACTATGACGTAGCCCGGGCGTCCAAAGGCATTGTGTACATCGATGAGATCGATAAAATAGCCAAGAAATCGGGCAATCCGTCCATTACCCGGGACGTGTCCGGCGAAGGTGTGCAGCAGGCTCTGCTGAAGATCATGGAAGGCACGATGGCCAACATTCCGCCCAAGGGAGGCCGCAAACATCCGCAACAGGAATTCATCCAGGTGGATACGACCAATATTTTGTTTATCTGCGGCGGCGCTTTCAATGATCTGGACAGCATTATTTCCAAGAGGCTGGGTGTCAACGCCATGGGGTTCGGCGCAGAAATAAAAAGCAAGAAAGAAAAAAGAGTCGGCGAACTTCTTGCGGAGGTAAGATCCGAGGATTTGCTGAAATTCGGATTGATTCCGGAATTCATCGGCCGGCTGCCGGTTATTGCCACGCTGGATGAACTGGATGAAGCCGCTTTAATCAAAATTCTGGTCGAGCCCAAAGATGCCATTATCAAACAGTACAAAAAATTATTCGCGTTGGAAAACGTGGTGTTGAAATTTACGGACGGAGCTTTGAAAGCCGTTGCCAGCCTGTCTACGGAAAGAAAATCCGGGGCCCGCGGATTGCGCTCGATTCTGGAAAATACCATGCTGGAAGTGATGTACGACATTCCTTCACAAAATAATATCAAGGAATGTGTGATCAGCGAAGACGTTGTTTTGAAGAAAGAGAAACCGATTCTGATTTATGAGACCAAATCGGAATCTGCTTAAACGATTAAAGGGAAAATATGTTTGACGAAAAAATGGAAAATGAACAGGACAAAACGACCATCATTCCTCTGTTGCCCTTGAGGGATGTGGTGATGTTTCCTCATATGATTGTTCCGCTGTTTGTCGGCCGCGAAAAGTCCATTGCCGCTCTGGAATCGGCGATGAAATATGAAAAAAATATTTTCATGGTCGCGCAGAAAAACGCCAAAGATGATGATCCGAAACAGGAGGATATTTATCAGGTCGGAACGATCGGCATTATCATTCAACTTTTGCGCTTGCCGGACGGAACCGTGAAAGTGCTGGTGGAAGGTAAAACGCGGGGAGTGATCAGGGAATATCTTCCGAATAATGATTTCTTCCTGGTGAAGGTCAATGAAGCTGACGATATTGACGACGGCAACGACGTTAAGAAACAGGCTCTGATGCGCAGCATCAAAGAATCTTTTGAGCTCTATCTCAAACTCAGCAAGAAAATTCACGTGGAAATGCTGGGGACGGTTGTGGCGATTGAGGATGCTTCCAAGCTGGCCGATGTGGTCATTACCCATCTCAACGTCAAACTGGAAGACAAACAAAAAATCATCGAGATCTTTGACATCAGCGAGAGACTGGAAGCGATATATTCCCTGATGCTTTCGGAAATTGAAATTTTGCAGGTTGAAGAAAAAATCAAGCGGCGCGTGAAAAAGCAGATGGAGAAAACGCAGAAGGATTATTATCTCAACGAACAGATGCGCGCTATCCAGAAGGAGATGGGAGAGAAAGACGATTTCCGCAACGAGATTAACGAACTGGAAAAGCGCCTGAAACAGAAGAAAATGTCCGAAGAAGCGGTCAAGAAGGTCAAGCAGGAAATCAAGAAACTACAAATGATGACTCCCATGTCCGCGGAGGCCACGGTTGTGAGAAATTACATCGACTGGATACTCGACATGCCCTGGTCCGAGAAAACGGAGAACAAATACACGCTCAAAGAATCCGAAGAAATTCTTGATGCCGATCATTTCGGATTAAAAAACGTTAAGGAACGGATTATCGAGTATCTTGCCGTGCAGTCCCTGGTTAAAAAAAACAAGGGCTCGATTTTGTGTCTGGTCGGTCCTCCTGGTGTGGGAAAAACATCCATTGCCAAATCGGTGGCGAGAGCAACCAACAGAAAGTTTGTCCGCATTTCACTGGGCGGCGTTCACGACGAAGCGGAAATCAGAGGTCATCGCCGGACCTACATCGGAGCGATGCCCGGGAAAATCATTCAACTTTTGAAAAAAGCCGGCTCCAATAATCCGGTTTTCTGTCTGGATGAAGTGGATAAGCTCAGCTCCGATTTCAGAGGCGATCCCTCCGCTGCCCTGCTGGAAGTTCTGGACCCGGAACAGAATTTTGCCTTCAATGACAATTATCTGGATCTTGATTATGATCTCTCGGAAATCATGTTCATTACGACAGCGAATGTTTTGCAGACCATACCGGCTCCTCTTCAGGACAGAATGGAAGTGATCAGAATCGCCGGATATACCGAGCCGGAAAAAATGCAGATCGCCAAAAAATATTTGATCACCAAACAGGTAGATGCAAACGGTCTGGTCCGGGACAATATAGAATTCACCAAAGGAGCATTGCTGAAAATTATCAGACAGTATACGCGGGAAGCCGGTGTGCGTAATCTGGACAGAGAGATCGCTTCGATTTGCCGGAAGGTCGCCAAAGAGATCGTGAACAGCGACCAACAGAAAAAAGTGATTATCAGTTCCAAGGCCATCGGCAAGTATCTGGGCGTTCCCAAATACCATCATGGCGAAATAGAAGAAAAAAATAAAATAGGACTGACGGTCGGTCTGGCCTGGACAGAAGTCGGCGGAGAACTCCTCTCCATTGAAGCCACGATTATGGAAGGAAACGGCAAAATGATCATGACCGGGAAGCTGGGCGATGTCATGCAGGAATCCGTTCAGGCTGCGTTGAGTTATATTCGTGCCCGCGCCGAGCAGTTCGGCCTGACCAAGAATTTTTATAAAAAAATAGATATTCATGTGCATGTTCCGGAAGGAGCCATACCCAAGGACGGTCCTTCCGCCGGTGTGGCGATGACAACGTCCATCGCCTCGGTTTTGTTGCAAAAGAAAGTGCGAGCCGATCTCGCCATGACCGGTGAGATCACTTTGCGGGGCAGAATTCTGCCTGTCGGAGGAATCAAGGAAAAAGTTCTGGCCGCTCATCGCGGCAACATTAAAACCGTTATCATTCCGAAAGATAATCAGAGAGATCTGACGGAAGTTCCTCAAAATGTACTCAAATCCCTGAAAATTATATTTGCGGAGCATATTGATGATGTGCTCAAAATAGCTTTTGCTCAGGAAGAAGATGTCCGGTCAACCGTTGCAACGGATGTTCCGATGAGTTCCCAATCGTTCAATTAAAAAGCTTTTTTAAGCTTTTATGACTTGACAAGAAATATCAATGTTGC
>DAOPVC010000051.1:0-7906 GCA_035350895.1 Smithella sp.
GCCATCGACTCATCATTCCCGTTTCAGCGGGAACGAGTTCTGTCTTTTTCATGGCATGCAAATTAGACCGGTCTATTTATTTTGTCAAGTATTTTTTTTCTAAAAATATTGTCGCGGGGAAAAAGCTTGACAGAAATTATCAGACCGGTCTATTTATTGTGAGACTCAAATTTCAAAAACAAAGTATTGAAATTTGTAAGTCGCAGTGAGTCCCAAATTTCAGAAGCGCAGCACACTGAAATTTGTTGGGCGAACTATCCAATCCTGATGCATCAGGATTGGGAATAATCCCGCGCAGCGGAGGGTATGCCCCACAGAGCTTGCTGCGTAATGAGAGTCCAGGGCTTGCCCTGGGGCATACCCGTGATGAACATCGTTTTTTTGTGAGGAATTTTTATGAAGACGGATAAAAAACAGGAACTGATTGCCATTGGTGCGGAGCTCATGCATCTGAAGGGCTACAATGACACGGGCGTTCAGGAGATTCTCGGTAAGGCCGGGCTTCCCAAAGGTTCTTTCTATAATTATTTTAAGAGCAAGGAGGACTTCGGTCTGCTGGTTGTTGATTACTATATGGCATTCTATGATAAAATCTTTGCCAAATTTATGGACGATAAATCCGTTCCGCCTCTGGAAAGAATCCGACGCCTGTATAAATCGTTCAATAAATCATTTCGGGCTAATCAATATACTCTGGGATGTCCGATCGGCAACTTCGCTCAGGAGCTTGGAGACACAAGTCCTGTATTTCAGGCCAGGCTTAAAAAGTCCGCTGATACCATCGTCAGGTATTTTTCCGATGTGCTGCGCGAGGCTCAGGCATCGGGGCATCTCTCACGGTCTCTTGATGCGGATAAAACCGCGCACTACATTTTCAACAGCTGGGAAGGCGCTATTATGAGCATGAAAGTGGAGAAAAGCCTCAAACCGCTGGAAATCAACGAGCAGTTTCTTTTTGATTACATTCTCAAACCGTGAGATACTGGAACGGTATATCGAAAAAGTCGTCGATTAAGATAAATCGTTCAGAATCATTGAATCAAAAAGAATTTTATCTGTTTTTCCCCGGAGCGCAGGCCGGCATCTCTTTCAGAGTGATTTCCGGGTGACGGTAGCGTTTTCTTCTGACGGTACCCTTGCCGTATTGGATCGCTTCTTCCGGGCACCATTGCAGACAGGCAAAGCACTGTTCGCAACGGTGCTGCCATGCCGGTTTCCCGCGAACAAGTTGTATGTTTTGCGCCGGACAAATTTTCTCGCAGATTCCGCAACTCGTGCATTTTGCATCCGCATAGAAGGGTTTGTCCATTCGGGGAACGCGTTCAAACGTCATGCGGTAGATGGCGGAAAAAAGAATATTCTGCCAGAGGGGACCTCTTTCCGGCGGCTTTTCTTCTTGGGTCCGGACCGATGAGGCGATGCGGTTGATTTTATCCAGCGTAGCACTGAATTTCTTTTGCTGCTTTGCCGAAGTTTCAGCGCCTTCCCAGGGGATGTAGTTGCTGGGCAGGCAAACCGAGAATCCTAAAGATAGTTTGACATGTTTCTGTTGCAGCAACTTTTCCAACTGGATCAGCGTTGCGGCAACCTGGCCGGCGTTGACCGCCACGGCAAAATAAAATTTTTCCGGATTCATTTCCAGACGATTTAGAAAATCAATCACCGGCGACGGAAGTCCCCAGATGTGAACCGGAAAAACGAAACCGATTTTTTCCGCATCGGTAACAATACGGTCACCGTGGCAGAGCGCGATGGGAACAGATTCAGCGTCATGAAGTAATGCGGAAAGCTTTTTTGCCGTCCAGAAAGAATTTCCCGTTCCGGTATAGAAAAAAATTGCTGTTTCCATTGAATTAAATCAAGGTTGCTTTTGCAGGACCTTGTTATAAACAGTCTCCGAAAATCCATAGACCTGATTTCTGTTAATAATGGCGAAGGGCACTTCATCGCCCTGGTCCACTTCTTTTCTTTTCGCGACGGCATTTTCATCGGTGTCCATGTTATATTCAACGAAGGGAACCTGCTTGGAATTTAAAAAATCCCTGGCCTTATCGCAGTCTTTACAGTCGTTTCTGGTATAAAGCACAACATCCGGCTTCTTCTGGCTCTTGGCTTTCGCCGCGTCATTCTCAGTTTCAGCGTTCGGTGGATTTCCGGATCCGATTTCATGAATTTCGATGTTTTTTGCAGCCTTATCTTCAGGCGGGGGATAATCAGTGATTTGCATTTCTCCTTTTTCATCGATCCATTTATAGAAATCAGCCGTGGCCGTTTGACAAAGAAAGACGGAGAACAAAATCGATAATACTATATATTTTTTCATAGCCTGACCTCACGATGAAACTGTTTTATGAAATATTTATAACAAATCCGGTTTGCATCAGGCAGCACGAGCAAACCTGTTACAATGTGATTAAAAGTAACTTAAATCATCAGGGGTTGTCAAATTCTTTCTCGATACGTCTAATCCGGCTTTATGAAATCATCATTGATGTTTTGTTGTTAAAATGATTGATTTTCATCTCTCTTCTTCGATATGATATTAAACAGATCATATGAGGAGAATTTATGTTCGGAAAACCGGTAAGTCTTTTTTCAGTGTTTGGATTTGAAATCAAAGTCGATATGAGCTGGCTTATTTTGGCGGCTTTAATCACCTGGTCGCTGGCCAGCGGTCTTTTCCCGGAATATTATAAGGACCTTCCCCAATCCGCCTACTGGTGGATGGGAGTCGCCGGCGCCGTCGGGCTTTTTTTATCCATTATTATTCACGAACTGACACACTCTCTCGTCGCCCGTCACTATGGCTTATCCATGAAGGAGATAACGCTGTTCATTTTCGGCGGTGTCGCTCATATGGAAGAAGATCCGGACAGCCCCAGGGCTGAATTCATGATTTCCGCGGTCGGTCCGGTTTCCAGTTTCCTGCTGGCGGCCTTTTTCTTTTTGCTTTACAAAATGGGATTGAACATCGGCTGGCCGGTGACCATCACCGGCGTTTTAAATTATTTGTCCTGGCTTAACCTCATTCTGGCCGTTTTCAATCTGATTCCCGCTTTTCCCCTGGACGGCGGAAGAATATTGCGTTCCGCTCTCTGGAAGTGGAAAAAAGATCTGCGCTGGTCAACGAACATCGCGTCCCGGATCGGTTCCGGTTTCGGCCTGATGCTGATCGTCATGGGGATTATTTACATTGTTAAGGGAAATTTTGTCGGCGGTTTGTGGTGGTTTCTGATCGGCCTGTTTGTCCGGGCCGCAGCGCAGAGCTCTTACCGCCAGATTCTTGCGCGCAACCTGTTTCATGCCAAAAAGGTAAAAGATCTGATGGTTGCCAATCCCGTCACGGTGCCGCGATCCATATCGCTGGAGGATTTCATCCGGGATTATGTCTATAAATATCATTTTCAGGCGTATCCGGTTGTTTCGTTCGGACGGTTGACCGGCTGTATCTTTTTGAAACAAGTCGCCTCCATTCCGCGTGATCAATGGTCTCAGCATACGGTGGGCTCGATCGCTCTGCCCTGCAGCGCGGAGATCACGATTGATCCGGAAGAAGACGCCAATAAAGCCCTGGATTTGATGAATCGCACGGGCAACAGTCGCCTCCTGGTCGTTCAGGGGGACGAACTGGCCGGCATCATATCGCTGAAAGATATGCTCGCGCTGCTGTCTTTGAAAATGGAATTGAATGATATGGAAAAAAGTAAATGACCGATGTGGTCTTGAATGAAGGAAAACCACGTAAAATATTCTCGGCAATCTCCTGAAATAATCATTTTCCCCACGGGATAGTCACTGGCCGGTCGAGATGGACTCATGCATCAAAGAGTATCTTAAAATGAGTGTAAGGCCTTTTCAGCTTGACTGTTAAAATAAGTTTTTTTATAAAGTAAAAATCATTTTATACATTGATGCTGAAATCGAAAGGGACTTTTTATGCCTAAAGAAGAATTACTTGAACCGCGAAAAATTCCTTCTCAGGAGCGCTCGCGCAAGACCGTGACGGCTATCTATGAGGCGGCAACCGATGTGTTTGTTACAACAGGATACACGGAAGCGACCACGGATCAAATCGCTGAAAAAGCCGGTGTTTCGATAGGGACGCTTTATAATTATTTCCCCGGCAAAGAGGCCATATTATACGGTTTGTGGGAAAAATACGAGAAGGAGATCAAAGCCATAACAGACCAGGTGGATCAGGATATTCGCAAGCAGGGTTCTTTTGATCGCAGTATTATTCCGGTTCTGCTTAACCTTGCTCTGGAACTGGTGAGTTATGAAAAGGTGAAGAATCGACTGTTTATCAGCCAGATCGGTTTACCCGAGACCATTATCCAGAAACGCCGGGAACTCGGTCTGTATATGGAGTCCGTCATGGAAGCTGTATTCCGTGATTTCGCCAGTGTGCGAGTTCGGAATCCGAAAATCGGCGTACACATTATCTGGGCAACCGTGCAGGCCGTGTTTCACGATTATATCATCTCGGTTTCCAATGAAATAAAACCTGAAGATTTTATTAATGAACTGGGCGATATGATGGGCCGTTATATTTTTACCGATGAAATACAAGAATAAGTTCACCGCGGATCAGGATAAAACCGTCCAGGCCTTACCCCGGACATTTCTCTCGTGTTGACCGATTCGCGACGATTGTTTTCCGGAAAACGTTTCACTTGCCATGGAATAAATTCCCCGGTCGAAACCGCTTGAAAACAGCTAAAAAATGTTTCCATAAACCTTGACAATTAGGATGCAATCAATTAGCGTAACACTTCATATTTGAAGGCAATGCAAGAGCGTCATGATTGCTTTAATGCGTTGAAAAGGGGGGTTAATAATGTTTGGCACACTTATTACCACGCACGGCAATTTGGGGGATGAACTGATAAAATCGGCCGAACTGATCAAGGGTCAGCTCGATAATATAATGCATATCTGCATCGATCAGACAAAAGATGTCGAAGACCTGAAAAAAGAAATCAGCAATGCCATCAAAAAGCTGGATAAGGGCAGGGGCGTATTGATCCTGACCGATCTTTTCGGAGGCACTCCGTCCAATATTTCACTGTCTTTTATGAAGGAGGGCAAAG
This sequence comes from Smithella sp., assembly GCA_035350895.1. GTDB lineage: Bacteria > Desulfobacterota > Syntrophia > Syntrophales > Smithellaceae > Smithella. Next base: position 5,091 of record DAOPVC010000051.1, read on the forward strand.
TTGAGGTGCTGACCGGCGTTAATTTGCCCATGATGCTCAAATTGTCCGACGCTAAAGACGATATGACTTTGCGCGATTTTGCCTGCCTGGTGAAGAGTTACGGCGAAAAAAATATTATGCTGGCCAGTGAAATTCTGAGCAAAAAAGCGAACAGGTAATTGAAACAGCGGCCTGCTGACCGCAAAAGGCCGCCGGCGTGAAGGGAGCTGCCGGTTCCCGTGATAGGTGGTTGCTTGGCAAATGATCTGAATATAGTTCTGGTGCGTGTCGACAGCAGACTGGTTCACGGCCAGATATTGGAGGCCTGGGTGCCTTTTGTTAACGCAAAGTGTATCATTGTCGTTAACGATAAAGTGGCCGCTGACCCTTTTCTCGATACCGTGATCAGAATGGCGGTGCCCAGCGATATCGAAGTGGTTATTACTTCCCTGGATGATTTTGTTCAGAACTATACTTTCTCTCACGGAAGAGGAAAGAAAACGATAGTTTTATTCAGCAATATTGCGGACGCATGCAGGGCTTTTGATCTTGGTTTTCGATTCGACCGGTTGAACATCGGCAATGTTTATAACAATGAATACAAGGTTTGTTGTTCGTCATCGGTTTTCCTGTGCGATGAGGAAATTACCGGTCTGGAAAATCTGCTGAAGGAGACGGGTGTTTTCGTCGAACTGCAGAGGGTGCCGAAGGGAAGGGCTGTCAATATTAAAGAGGCCCTGAAGGATTTCTGGCGTTCGAAATAATCATATTGCGTATGACCGTGAAAAATTCACATGCATCCTTCGCGCGGCGTTTCAGTCCGGAAATCGTTTGCGGCGGTTTTCTTCGCAGCGCCGCTTTAAAATCGGCAGTTCTGCGACAAAATCAAGACGGGTGCTCATTTGTTTTCTGAGATTATTTTAATTGCATTTTGCGGAAGTCTGCTGTGCCTGGATCGTGTTTTCATTCAGGCCATGATTTCCCGTCCGGTGGTGATTGCTCCGCTGATGGGACTGTTTCTGGGCAACCTTTACGCCGGTCTGGTCATTGGCGCGCTGATTGAGCTGATCTGGATCGATCGTCTGCCGATCGGAACCTATATTCCTCCCAACGATTCCATGACCGCCGTCGTTGCCACCTCCATCGCGTTAATCGCCGGTTCGGCGACAGGAGATGTTTCCCCGCAAATCATCGCGCTCGCCGTCATTCTGTCCATTCCCTGCGGCAGTCTGGCTAAACAGATCGATGTGATGATCATCAAATCCAACAACACCCTTTCGGACCGGGCTCTGCAGGATGCGCAGGGAAACAACATCCGGGCTCTGGAACGAAAAAGTTATCTCGGCCTGATCAAGGTATTTTTATCTTATGCGATTTTTCTTCTTGTCGCGCAGTCGATTTTAATTCCCCTCGTGATCTGGGCATATCCTCAATTCAATGAGATCATCATGAACGCTCTGTCCTTCACATACTATTTTCTGCCTCTGCTGGGAATTGCCGTGGCCTTTAACATGCTGAAACTGCGCAATACCGTTCCGATTGTTTGCGCCGTGTTTTTGGTTGTGTCACTGCTTTGGGAACTTTTCCATGTCTTGTAAAGAGGATGCCTTGCGGCTGACCATCGATCGGATGAAAAAAACCGACCTGCCGGAGATCATGGCCATCGAGCGGGAATCTTTTCTTTCGCCCTGGACGGCGAATATGTTTAAAAGGGAACTGAGTTTAGAACAATCCCGCTGCCTTTGCGCGAGAGTCCAGTCCGATGGTAAAACCCTTGTTGTCGGCTATATCGTTTTCTGGTTGATTATCGATGAAGCGCATTTGCACAATCTGGCGGTCAGGAAGGAATACCGGGAACAGGGAATCGCCTCCCGTCTGATGGAAGCGATGAATAATATTGCCGGTGAAAATGAAATGATATTTCAGACGCTGGAAGTCAGAGCGTCGAATGTCGAAGCAATAAAGCTTTACCGGAAGTGCGGTTTTGTAGTAAAAGGAGTCCGACCGCTTTATTATTCGGACACCCATGAAGACGCTCTGATCATGTGGGCGGATATTAATCCTGTCAACGAATAAGGGGATTGCGCTGAAGATGGCCGGAAATATTTATATCGGAGAAATCATCGCGAACGACGAGATTCAGGAAGACTGCTTTCTCATGAAGGTGCGGACATCACCGTTATTTGAAAATCCGCTGCCGGGTCAGTTTGTAATGGTGCGGATCGCCGGATTGAATGATCCTTTTCTGTCCCGTCCCATCAGTGTTTATGCTTTTACACGCGAGACAAATCACTGCACTCTTGAACTGCTCTATCGGGTCGTGGGCAAGGGAACGCAGGTGATGGCGGGCCTGATTGAAGGCTCTTACCTGGAAATCAACGGGCCGCTGGGCAACGGATTTGATACGGCAAACGTCAACGAGCACATCGTTTTGATATCCGGAGGAATCGGCATTGCGCCGCTATCGATGCTGATGGAAAGTTTACGGCAGACGGCCCGTCATGCTTCAGCGGTAACGATGATGTATACGGGATTTCAGAATAAAGACGCCGTTGTCGGCCTGGATAAAGTGCGCGGAATATGCCGCGATGTCAGCGTCTGCACCGACGACGGAACGCTGGGCAATAAAGGTTTTGTCACGCAGCATTTTCAAAAAGACTTGAAGAAATTTATACCGGAAAAGACGTCCTTTTATGCCTGTGGTCCCCGGGAAATGCTCAAAGCGCTGGCAACGATATTGCACAAGAGTAAATTCGATTGTCAGGTGTCACTGGAAGAACGGATGGCCTGCGGGACCGGAGCCTGCATGGGCTGCGCGGTGGCGATAAAGGATCAGA
>DAOPVC010000052.1:0-352 GCA_035350895.1 Smithella sp.
TGTGTCCGCAACTTACTATTTTTATTTTTATTTGTCCAAAAATATTTCTCTTTTAGGCTTGCGGGTTTTTGCAGATGTAGTGCGTACCTCGCGTGACCTTCAGGTTATTAGGTGCGCGGGCCTGGCGGCTCTGAAGCCCCGATCACTATTTGAGGTGCAAAACCATCAAAGCCGTCATTCCGAACAAGCGCAGCGCGATCCGGAATCCAAGAATAAAGGAACTGGTTCCCTGCCTCCCGACTTCTCGAGGGCAGGCTTCGCGGGAGTGACAGAAAAATGACTTCTACGACAGCGTCATCTTTGATGAACTCGTAAAAAGTAACCCAAACCGTCACCCCGGCGAAAGCCGGGG
>DAOPVC010000052.1:362-7806 GCA_035350895.1 Smithella sp.
ACAGGCTCAGCATGACAAAAGAGGGACAAGATGACTTTTTACGAAACCGTCAAAATTGACTTTTTACGAAGCCGTCATCTTTCAGTACTGGATGATCTGCTGATCCGGTTTAAAGGGGTAATCATCGGGGTTTGGTATGTAATTTTCGATTCCCCGGAAAGTGACGGTTGTCCCGCCGCTGGTGACGAAAAAGCCGTCCCGGGCGATGACCATGCCCGTGAAGGAGCCGCCTTCGAAGGTGACCTTTCCATAAGGGGCGTACAAAACGCCGGACAAGCCGCTTCCTCCCATCTTTGTGATGCTGATATTGCCCTTGCTTGCGATAATTACATTATTTGCCGTAGGCCGCCAGGTCGATGAGTTGTAATCGCCTTCGGTATATATTTTCAAACCGCTTGCCGGCGCGCCGGACGACACATAGCCTTTGGATGCAAACCAGGCGCTGCCGCGCGGATCCGGGATGGCTACGTCCGGCATGGAGAAGGACGGAAAAGCCTGCACAGCTCCATAGGGTATTTTGTGACATTTGTTCAGAATGGATTGATCGTAATTTTTGGGATGAATGATGTCGGGCGTATCGGGATTGCCGTCTCCTACATAGTAGATGTTGGCATTTGCGGAAAGGGTGGGGGTCCAGCCCAGTTCGACCGTTCCGTTGACATAAATGTTTCCGTAGATTTTCGCATCCTTCAGGCGAAGATTCCCATTCACGTAAACATCTCCATAGATGCTGCGTGATCCGTTCCACAGGGTTAAATCGCCGTTGATATAAATATTTCCGGGCGAAGAACTGGATCCGAGCCCTGCGCTGCCCTTGTTCAATTCTACATGTCCGTCTATGTAAATGGTCGTAGCTGCAATAGAAGCGCCCAGGTTGGTATCATCCGTATCCAAGGGTCCGCGAATCACAACGGTTGCATCGGCGCCCGATACGTTATTTCCACTGAAGCTCATGGCGCTGCCGTAAACGAACACCTGATCGTTGACCATGAAATCGATGAACTCTTCGGTTTTCTTGCTGGGCGTCGGGTCAACGGGATTGGGGTCGTCACGAAGGATGCCGCTCTTGGTCACTTTCTTCTTGGATTCCATCCAGGTGCCGGCATGTACGACACCGATGGCTTCGACGACAACGCGTGTCGGATCGGGGGTTCCTCCGTTGTTGAAGTCATAGCTGGTCAGGATGAACCGGTCGCCGTTGGCCAAAGTGTAGGTGACCGGCGGGTCAATGCCTCTGTGGCCTCCGGGATAAAAGGAAGGATTGTGGATGTTTTGAGCCAGAAGCTGTTGCGCGTGGGCAATGCCCGCTTCGGCCAGGTAGTAAGCGCGGGCCTGGCTGTTCGGGAAAAGACTGGCGTATGTTGAAGTCGTCGTCAGATACAGCATTCCCGCGCCCAGAACCGCAACGATTGTGGTGATGACAATCAAATTAATTAAAATGGAACCGTGAGGTTGACGGAGATTCATACAGACTCCTCAATACGGCAAATTTCTGGGCCGAACGCGAGCCGTGAAAGTTTTGACGACGCCGTCCGCTGCGGCAAGACGCAACGTAATGGCGACTATTCTGGCTTCCTTCGGGTCACACTGACTTGCTTCCGGATCGTTGTAATGGGTGTAGTACCGAAAGACCAGGCCGTTGCCGGCAGCCGCCCGATCTGTCAAGATATTGGGATTTCCTGAGGAGCCGACAAATTCCACTTTGTCGCCGTTTAACCGGATCATCTGCGTCACGAGGGTCGGTGTCGGTCCGCCCGTGTCCGCATAGGTATCGAAAGAAATCGATGTCGCCGTCGAGGCGTCCGAAATGCCGGCGGCTTTTTTCAACTCCAGTGAAATACGGCTGAGGGCCATCTGTCCCTTCTGTAGAGCGGCGGCGTTCTCTTTCGTGAACATGAATCCCTGAACGACGTGAACGATGCCCATTCCAACGGCCGAAACAATGATTCCCGCCAAAACCAGTGTGAAGATCAATTCGATCAGCGTAAATCCTCTTTTGGATAATTTCATCATTCGACATTCCTTCATGGCTGGATAAAAACCATGGTGATCGTTTCATTTTGTTCGCCACGGATGGTGACCTTTAATAATCCCTGAACAGTGGTTGGAACTTCATGATTCCCATCAAAGGCGATGTAGTGATTGTCGACAACCGAATATCGGCAATCCGTCGCGGCGGGACAATATCCGCTATTGATGTGTTCCGATCCTTCCGCTCCGATGCTGGCTTTCAGCGCGGGTACATTCCGAGGGATGTTTTGCAGGTAGTCCGCCGTGATATTCTCAGCCACTTCGCTCAGGACAAATGTTTTGGCAACGATGGAAAAGGGTTCCGTGCTCCTGACAAGAGAAGACCTCATGAATTGAAACACCATGACGCCCAGAATGGACAGGATGGTCAACGTGACGATGATTTCCAGGAGGGTGAATCCTCTGCGGTTGGCCAGGTAACGTTTCATGGTATGAACCCCGTTTCGGGTTTTATGAAGATGGTCTGTGTGGCGGATCCATGGGACAGGGCAATTTCGGTTTCTGCGGTCAGCGGCGCGTCGCCGTCGCCCACCGGAATTCCCCGTTCGTTGAAATGAATAGCCGTTCCTGCGCCGGTCGTGATGGTGATTCCTGAAGGCAAAGCATGGGAGGGGCCGCTTTCATTGGGCAGCGAGTCCGTGGCAGGCGCCTTGTTTTTCAGCAGTTGATAACCATTTGTGGAGAGGCTCATTCCCCAGGATTCGGTATCGCTCATCGCCCTGAATTGAGCGTAACGCAGATGCCCCTTGAGGATCTCCGCTTCCGACGCCAGATCGTAAACCGTCTTCGATGATCCGCGGACAGCAACAAAGGCAGCGACGACGCCGATGAGCAAAATGACAACGATCACTTCGAACATCGAAAAACCGTTTTCCCTGTCATTCCGCGAAGCTCTCTTTTTCATCTCCGTCTCTTCCATCCGGCCTTCCGGCGGTAACAAATTCACGACATCAATCGAGCCGCCTTAAAATGGTTACTGCCGATCCTATGGAAGAAAAGAAGATATGTCAAGAAGACTAACAATCTGCTTTTTATAACAGAATCTTCATCTCTCTTCATAACAGAAAATCCGGCTGCAAGACATCCGGACGCATACGCCCGATGCATTTGCTGCCTCTTCCCGGTTCACGCCTCTTTCTGCTTGCCGTTATGAAATTACCAAATATATGATATGATACATAAAATCGATAACAGGCAAGCCGGGGATGCATTTGGTTGGCCAACGGAAAGAACGACAGTTATACTTTGAATTCATTATTGACTATGCTAAAATGTAGACGCAATCTCGAAAGCTCAACGCTTGCGGACTTTGTAGCTTGTTGTGGATGAAGGAACGTTAATGAACAGGATTTGCCGTAAAAACAATAAAAACCGTCAACACGGTTTCACATTGCTCGAAGTCATCGCCGTCATCGTTATTGTTTCCGTTCTAGCTGCCGTTGCCGTGTCACGGTTTGCTTCCACCAGCAGTACATCGCTTGTAGCTGAAACTGATATTCTGAAAGCCCATCTGCGTTACGCGCAATACAGGGCCATGAGCGATGCGATGCCATGGCGTTTGAGCTTTTCGACGACTACCTATTCGCTTTCGTATTACGATGAATCGACGTCGCAGTGGAAGTCTTCGACGCTGCCGAATGAGGCGTCTGGAACGCACAGTCTCGAGAAAGCGGGTGTGACATTGACGGTCGCAGGCGGGGACGGTTCGTCTATATATTTTAATGAATGGGGGAATCCAGTCAATGCCTCTAACAATTTGCTCAGTAGCCCCCAAATCGTTTTGACGGCTGGCGGGAAGACGCAAACAATTTCGATAACGACGAATACAGGCTTCATCCCATGAACGTAAACAAGGAAAATGAAAAAGGCTTCACCTTGATCGAGGTCATTGTCACGATTGTTGTCCTCTCGATCTTGAGTGTTTTCGCCTATCAGTACATGGGATCCTCTCTATCGGGCAGTTCTGAACCGATTGCGCGCCTGAAACAATCGCTGAGCCTTCAGCAGGTTGCTGAAAATATCACATCTGACTACAAGAAGAATTATTCAACAAATCTTCCGGACTTTAAAACCAAGATTGAAAATCCCTCGGCAAGCGGATACGGAACTTACACGGTTGTCGAAAGCAAATACGTAAAATTTACTGGCAGCCAGGAAACAAATGCCGATCCAAACGTTTACAATATGTTAAAAATCACCATTAAGAATAGCCAGAACGAAACCATCACAATGCTTTTCGTAGGACTGTAAAAAGTATCAGGTGTTCGAATGAAACATTCAAAAAAAGGTTTTACGATAATTGAGGTTGTTGTTTCACTGGTGTTAATCGGCATTATGGCTCTTGTTTTAGGACTGGGCTTTTATAATATGGTTCGGGGCTACCTTTTCGCGCGCGACAATGAGGTAATTACGCAGAAGGGACAGATCGCCATGAGCCGAATTGCCCAGGAACTCAAAAACATCACCCTGGTTTCCAGTCCGTCAACGCCCACGTCCATCACGTTTTACTCTTATAAAAATGATGTCAAAAGCAAACGATCTATTCGCCTCAGTGACGACGGTAAGGAGATTCAAATTACAGAAAGCTACTCGGAAGAGGCGCCGGTATATTATCCCTTGACGGATCAGTTGGCTCCGAATGGTTTTACACTGGAATATTATGCAAATTACAATGATACAACGCAATGTTATCCGCCCAGCGCAAGAATTATTATTGTGAAATTGCGCCTTGCCGGTCCGGATAATTACATTCTGGAATTAATCGACAGGGTCGCTCCAAGAAATATTTAGAATGGGCAAAATATAATGAATAACCCAGATTTCAGGTACAACATAGCGGCATACGTGATCAATGGTATAAAAAGCTTCTCCAAACGAGGATTTATGCCTCAACGCGGTTCGGTGCTCATCAGCATCATTGTCGGTACGGTAATTATAGGGATCCTTGGTGTAGGGATCATCTCCTTTACAACCACCTCAACGTATGGAGAGCTTTTTGCGAATCGCCAGGTTCGGGCATATTACATGGCTGAAGCGGGAGGACAATACGCAATAAAGCTGCTTAATGAAAACAAATCCAATACCAGTTACTTGCCGCCTAATGGCACTTACAAATTAGGGCCGAACGGTAGCGATGGCGAATTCTCACTCACCAGCACCAGCGACAACACAGACCCGGATATGCCGAGGGTGAAAGTGGTATCGGTAGGTGTTGTGCATAAAGGGACATGGCTGGAGTCGAAGAAGAAGATTACTTATAAAATTCCGCGAGCCAATCCCACGGCGGGACTCGATGGAACAACGGACATCAGTTTTGATGGAAATAACAACGATGTCTTGGACCCGGTGTGGGTACCGACGGTCAGTCAGGATGGAGGTACGGTGGAATACGACAAGATTAGCGATGCCGTCCTGATTAAAACAAAAGAGGCTTTGATCGCACTGAGTCCGACCGCCATTGATTTCATAACAGCGCGGACGAATTCTGGGGGATTGTTGAGCTATGAAGTCCAGGTCAAGATCAACATGAATTTCAAAGACGATAAAGCCGATTATATCGCCATGGGCCTCAATTTCCGCTTGGACAAGGCATTGAAACGTTCCTACGGAATATCCTTTTACAGGGCGATTACGAAGGAGAATCAAATGCCCGCTTGGTTTCCTGAACGATTCAAGCCGAGTTTCACTTCAACTCCCCCGCGCGGCGTAAATTATTATGTTGTGCTTTGGGTGCAAAACGGCACTGATAAATACACTCTGATTGATTATGCGCTGCTTGACAACAGCATTTATGGTGGCTTTGAAACGAAGCAGTACAATACGATACTGCTCAATCTTCGCGAAGAATGCGATACCCCTCCGGGCAGCGCGACCGGATGCACAACAACCCGCCATAATCTCATTCAGGTGTATCTGGCTGACTCATCCAGTACATCACTATATCCTAAAGGAACTATCAATTGGAGCTACGCGACCAATACATCCGTTTTCAAACGGGTGAAGTGGGTACTGTCAAATTCGGAGACGATCAACGACTCAACCCTCACCACTCAATATTGGAATTCTACGTGGCAGCCTTATAGTTCCTCTGTCCCATCGGAGGTCGGCCTGCATGCTTTATATTACATTCGACCCAGCCAGGAAGAATTTTTCGCCGACTTTTCCATGAGAGGAGAGGGATTGGGCGGAAGCGGTGGTTACCAATATTGACGACGTGTTTTTTTTAGAACGAATGCGAAGAGCAGTACTCCTCAAGAACAGAAAGTTACCACCTTTGTGATGCCGACCGCGATAATTTCAATCATGCCTTAAAATTCTTTCACCTTAGGGAATTATTATGGGGAAATTCAGCGTCTTTGTTTTTGCTTTGATGATTATTATCGGCATCGGTTTGGCCTTACACAGAGGAAACGATGACGCGGATAAAAGCGGAAAACAGGCTCCCGCCGGTGTCGCTGAAAAAGAATCAACCGGGGAAAAGATATCCATTGAAGAATTAGCTTCCAAGGGAGAGAAAGTATCGTTTGATGAGGCTCTGTCAAAAATTGATCAGGCCAACGCGGAAATAAAAGAGCAGGCGGAAAAATTCAGCATCCGCAAAATGATCGAGCGTGTGCAAAAGGATGGACCGGCAGGTCTGGTCGCTCATTTTCGCGGAGAGAACGGCGAAAGTCATGACCCGAAAAGTCAACCGGCCGCGCTTGCGGAGCTTTCAGGGAAGGGGGCTCAGGTTCAACGGGCGGAAAAGGACAACACCGGTTCCGTCCGGCTGGAAATAGAGCGGCTGCGCAAAGAAGAAGACGCCAGACGCCGGCAACAGGATAAGGCGACAGCGCAGAAAGGCCAGGCGCCGCAGCAGAGCATTCAGGAAAAACCAGGCGAGAATGAAAAGAAAGATTTTCTTTCGGAACTTCGGGAGATGTGGGAGACCTTCAAATCCGTCCTCGCTTCATCGGAATGAGATTTACGGTAAACGGCAAATTCCGCCATGGCGCCGCGGCCAAGAATAACTGACAGAAACGTTTGCATAACCACATAAAAACAACAATATTGTCATTCCCGCGAAGGCGGGAATCCAGTTATTTCAAAGCTTTCTGGATGCCGGCACTCGTGCCCTTCAGGGTATGCGCCGGCATGACGAATAAGAGTAGTTTTTCAAAGCTCTCTAACAATGCTTTGTGGTTAAGTTCTGTTTAGGTCGCCGATCGCTTTCCTCTTTGTTTCTTCCGGCGACGGCTGTTTTGGCATGTGCACGCTCTTCGTCAAATGAGCCGGGACCTTTTGTTTTCACTGCGCCTCTGAAGGACTTCAGTGTTCTCATGACAGGGTTGGATCAACATTCTTTTATCTTCCAGAATAAGCATCGCTAATAAATCCTGATACCGGTTTTAATAACTTCGGCTGCCATTGGGTT
>DAOPVC010000053.1:0-7757 GCA_035350895.1 Smithella sp.
TCCCACACGTTGTCCCCCTTTTTTTCGTCAAGAAAGTTTCATTATATTTTTATTGCGAGACTCAAATTTCAAAAACGAAGTACATTGAAATTTGCAGTCATAGTGAGTCCCAAATTTCAGAAGCGAAGCGCACTGAAACTTGGAGATCGAATTATCCCGCATAAGCATGGGTATAATACCCCGCAGTTTGCTGCGGGATGAAGGCCCAGGGCTTGCCCTTGGGTTTATACCCGTGATTATATTTTTTTGTCCGCGGTCAGCCGCTATTTCTGCAGAATAAATCTGCGCGCGCTGACATTGATCAGCAATCCGATGGCCATCATCAACGAAAGCATGGCTGATCCTCCGTAGCTGAAGAAAGGAAGCGGAATGCCGACAACCGGCAAAATCCCCAGGACCATCCCTATATTGATAAAGACTTCCCATGCGATCAGAGCGGTCACACCGAACGCGATGATTGTGCCCAATAAATCTCTCGCTTGCAAGGCAATTTTTAATCCCCAGAAAATGATCACGACAAATACGCCGATCAGAAACAGGGAACCGAGGAATCCCCATTCTTCCGCGAACACGGAAAAAACAAAATCCGTCTGTTGTTCAGGCAAAAACTTCAACTGGGTTTGCGAACCACTGAGAAAACCCTTGCCGAATATTTCTCCTGAACCAATGGCAATCTTCGACTGGATAATGTGATAACCGGAGCCCAGCGGATCTCTTTCCGGATTCAGAAACGTAATCAATCTCTCCCGTTGATAATCCTTCAGCAAAAACCAGCCGAGGGGGATGAGGATCAAACCGGCGGAAAAAACGAAGATCAGAGATCTTTTGTCAACACCCATAAAAAAAACAACAGAAACAAAAATGACGATCAGGATAAGAGCCGTGCCCAAATCCGGCTGTTTTAAAATCAGCGCAAAGGGAACAGCGACGATCAAAAGAGGGATGAAAAGCTCTCTGATCGTATAAGGCTCGTTCGATTTATGATTATCGAAATAACGGGCCAGGGTAATGATGATGACGACTTTCATTAACTCGGAAGGTTGAATGGCGAAAAAACCGCCGCCAAGCCATCGCTGGGCGCCATGCGACGAAGAGCCGACAATCAAAACCAGCACCAGCAGGATCATTGCAAAGCCGTAGATGATATAGGCATACTCGACAATCACCCGGTAATCCGCAAAAAAAACAAACATCATAAAAACCAATCCCACGGCGATCCATTGCAACTGTTTCAGATAAAAAGGAGATTGTCCGCCGGCGGCGCTGAAACCGGTGGAATATATATTCAGAACGCCCATCGCACAGACACAAAGCACGAAAGCCAGAAGCGTCCAGTCAAAATAATGAAAAATGCGACGATCAAATTTAAGAAAAATCATTTGTATTCCTTATTCGATAAAATCTGCCGGCGCCAAATCACTCAGCCGGTTTATTTAACGTTGCGGTCCGAACCGTCACCTGTGCGCTTTTATCCTTTTTCTTCCCCTCAAAATAAGCGGACAATATTTTGCGGGCGACCGGTGCGGCAACCGCTCCGCCGCCGCCGGCATTTTCCAGAATCACCGCCACAACGATCTCCGGATGATTTGCCGGAGCGTAAGAGGCAAATAAGGCATGATCCTTATGAAAAGCACTGAGGACTTTCCGACGGCGAGCCTTTTCATTTTCCGGCAATCCCAGCACCTGAGACGTACCGGTTTTGCCGCAAACTTCAACGCCGGGCAATTTCGCATTCTGCCCCGTGCCTCCGGGTTCGTTCACTACCGCCCTTAACGCATCATTTAAAATCTCAATGGTTTTTTTACTCAGCTTTAATTCTCCCTTTTTCAAGGGAAAAATTTCTTTATAAATTTTGCCGCCGGACGATTCGATTTTTTTGACGACATACGGCCGCCACAGGATGCCACCGTTGGCAAAGGCACTGTAGGCGTTGGCCAGTTGCAGAGTCGTAACCAGATTAAATCCCTGCCCGATGGATATGGATATCGTCTCGCCCATCTGCCAAGCCTCTTTTTTCTTTTTCAACTTCCATTCTTTGGTCGGCACCAGCCCTTTTTTTTCATTGGGCAAATCAATGCCCGCAAAATCTCCCAGGCCAAAACGTTTCGCGTACTCGGCGATCTTGTCCACACCCAGCATCTTCCCCACGGTATAGAAATAGACATCACATGAACCGACCAGGGCCTGATGGAGATCAACATGACCATGCCCCCCTTTTTTCCAGCAGCGATACGTTCGATTCCCTAGGGTGTAAGAACCGTTGCAGAATATTTTGGTTTCCGGAGAGATAATGCCTTCTTCCAGCGCCGCGGCGGCAACAATTAATTTATAGGTTGAGCCGGGTGGATATTGTCCGGAAATCGCCTTGTTGGATAAAGGCGCAAAAGGATTGCCCTGCAACTGCTTCCACAGTTCGCTGGAGATTCCTTCGTTAAATAAATTGGGATCAAAAGACGGAGAACTGACCATGGCCAGAATGGCCCCGTCCCGCGGATCCATCGCCACAACGGACCCGGCCTTCCCTTCAATCGCCTGCCAGGCAGCTCTCTGCAAATCGGCATCAATCGTCAAGGTCATGTTATAGCCGGAGACAGGATCAATCCTCCCCAGATTCTTTATCTCTCTGCCGTAAACATTGACTTCAACCAGTTCCGCGCCGCGGTGCCCGCGAATATATTCATCAAAAAATCTTTCCAGGCCGTGCTTTCCCGAGATATCTCCATACGCATACTTGCCGTTGCTTTTTTCCATTTCCTCCTTGCTGATTTCGCCGGTATAACCGATAATGGGCGCCAGAATTTCCCCGTCCAGATACAGGCGAATCGGGGAAACATCGACATAGATACCCGGCAGACTCAGGGCGTTTGTTTCCACCAGCGCTATTTTTTCCATATTCACATTTTTGTCCAATCGCACCGGCAAATAGGGTTTCGCATTTTTCAACGCCGACGGGTCAAAGGCAAAGATCATCGATTTGCTTTCATAAAGCTTCCTCAATTTTTCCACCGATAATGCGTTGGCCTTATTTTTGTTGGGTATGTAAAGAACATCAAAAGACGGTTTGTTATCCACCAGAACATTTCCGTTGCGGTCCATAATCAATCCGCGCAGCGGTTTTATCTGCCGGAAGCGGACGGAATTGTTTTCTGATTTTTTTTTGAACTCTTCTCCCTTGATAATCTGCAGGTATCCCAAACGCACCATTAAGACACAGACAGCGATAAGAAATATTCCCCCGACGATCCTTATTTTTTCCTTGAATTCAACCGGCTCGTGTCTGTTTAACATGTCACACCTTTTTCTCGTAAAGAAATATTCCGGCTCGGTCCATAACGTAAAAAAATATGGGAGCGATAAGGCCGACGACGAGAGACTGCGTGAAAATAACGGCAAACACATAAGGACGCAAGCCTACGTCGAACGCCAAATAATAAAAGGCCTGGAGCATGATTTCTTTCAGAAAAACGCAAATAAAACTGAACAGGGCAATCACATGATTTTTTTCGGTATCCAGGAAATCTGAGATGAAGAAGCAGCACAAGAAAACAATGAGATAAATAAATGAGAGCAACCCGGGCACCGAGCCACTGACACAATCAAGAATCAAGCCCAGAAAAAAAGTCAGAACCAATCCTTTCATCATCTCAAGACGGAATCCGGCGTAAATAACCACCACCAGAGACATCTCGAACATGAAATAACTGGAAAAGATTAGATCCGTTACGGTTGATTGCAGAACGATTAATAATATGGCTAAAATGAACAAGGATAAATAATGTAACATGATTATTCAATGGCCGTCTCGGCGGAAGACAAAATTAATAGTTCCTCCAGTTTGGAAAGATCGACAAATGGAGCAACATCGATTTTTAAAAAAAGACCGTCATTCTGCCGGTCAACGCTTATGACCTGGCCAATCAGCCACCCTTTGGGGAAAATGCCGCCCATGCCGGACGAAATAATGACATCGCCTTTTTGAACGTCCTGTGTTTTAGGGATGTACTTTAACGTCATCCCCCGGGAACCGGCGCCGCTGATAATTCCCTGAATGCGGTTTCGCTGTACAATCGCATCAACATGGCTGTTCTCATCGATAAACAGGAGCACCCGGGACACATTTCTGGACACATCGATCAGGCGGCCGATCAATCCCGGATAAGCCATGACCGGCATACCGTTTTTCAAACCATCCGAAGAGCCCTTATTGATCAAAATGGTTCTGAAAAGCGTGGCCTGTTCCCGGCCGATCACTCTGGCTGCGGTAAAATGATATGGATAGCGATCGGTGATTGATAAAAGTTTTTTCAGCCGCTGCGCTTCCAGATAACCTTCCCGGTATGAAACAATAACTGCCTTGAGCTCATTAATCTTTTTTTTTAATGTTTGATTTTCTTCTTGAATGCCGACGAGCAGGAAATAGTTACCCCAGGCATGTTGAACACCTTGAATGGAACCGTTAAAAATTTTATAAACCGGAGCAACGGTTTCCAGAGCGACTTTTTTCAGAAAACTTTGTTCCGCGCCGAATTTCAGACTGTATGAAATCATGATCAATGCTGAAACAAGCAGGGCACCAATGAAAATGATTATTTTGTACTTTTTCAAAAAAAACATTTTTGACCTGACGGAAAATATTTACAAAGCACATCCAACGCTGTCAGCCGGGAGACGGCATCACCAAAACCTTAATGAATATGCGCAAAAAACGATAGATACAAAAGCCTGTGCCGGTTTTCTCTTGATCGCAGACGTCAGCCGAAATCACCAGAAATCGAGTGGGGTAATCCGTCGCAAAGCAGCATGAAGAGCTGATTTATTTAAACCTCAAGAGCGATATCCTTGAGCACGTTGATTTGTTCAAGAGCCATGCCTGCGCCTCTTGCCACCGCCGACAAAGGATCGTCGGTAATTGTAATGGGCAGTCCGGTCTCTTCCCGGACCAGAACATCGATATTCGCGAGCAGGGCGCCGCCGCCGGTCAGAACGATGCCACGGTCCACAATATCTCCCGCCAGCTCCGGCGGGGAATTTTCCAGAGTATCCTTAATCGCATCAACAATAAAAGTGACTTGCTCGTTGATGGCTTCTCTTATTTCTTCCGAATTGGTTTCCGTTATTTTTGGAATTCCGGAAATCAGATCCCGCCCCTTGATGGAACCCACTTTAATTTCATCAAACGGATAGGCGCAGCCGATTTCCATTTTGATGATCTCCGCCGTTCTTTCGCCGATCAGCAGATTATGTTTGCGTTTCATGTACTGAACGATTGCCTCGTCGATTTTGTCGCCGGCGACTCTCACGGATTTCGAATAAACGATTCCGGCCAGAGAAATCACGGCCACCTCCGTTGTTCCGCCGCCAATATCCACCACCATCGAACTGGTCGGCTCAGCCACGGGCAAACCGGCGCCAATAGCGGCAGCCATCGGTTCTTCAATCAGATAAATCTCTCGAGCACCGGCCGATTCCACCGTCTCGCGCACCGCGCGTCTTTCCACCTGCGTGATGCCCGAAGGCACGGAAATAATGATCCGCGGCCGCACCAGGGATTTACGATTATGGACACTCAGAATAAAATGCTTCAGCATGGCTTCCGTAATATCGAAATCGGCGATAACACCGTCACGCATCGGCCGGATGGCCACGATATTTCCAGGCGTTCGTCCCAGCATGTTTTTGGCTTCATTCCCCACGGCCAGAACTTTTTTCATTCCTCTCGCGTCCTGATGAACAGCCACCACGGAAGGTTCATTCAGAACAATGCCTTTATCCTTGACGTAAACAATCGTATTGGCCGTTCCCAGATCAATGGCCAGATCGTTGGAAAATTTTCCTAACACATAATCAAAAAACATTTATCCTCCTGTGTTTTCACAAATTAATATAATGACTTTCAGGCTTTAAAGTTTTTTCATACAGTATTTCATTATCCTAATCAACTCATTTTTAAATTATATTTGCTTTTTGTAAATGACTATAATAATAAAACAAAAATTAATTTCTTGATGAATAAATCCTGTATTCTTTTGAGGTGATTTTTATGCTGAAATTTTTTCGCAAACACGCGCGCGGCTGGTTCATGATCGCGATCATCGCTATTATCATTGTTGTATTTGTTCTCTATTTCGGAGCCAGCAGAGGAGGGGAACACACCAATGTGATCGCCATCATCGACAAGCAGGTCATCACCGAAAATGCATTGCTCAACGAATATGACAAACTTCTGGAAATGGCTCGGATAAACCTGAAAGAAAAACTAACGCCGGAAATGCTCAAAACAATGGACCTCAAGGCAAAAGCCTACAACAATTTACTAAACCGGGAAATTATTATCGCCAAAGCCGCCGATTTAAAGATCAAGGTCTCCGATAATGAATTACGAAATGCCATCATGTCCATACCGGCATTGCAGACCAACGGAACTTTTGACGAGCGCAAATATCAGCAGATCCTGCGCTTCAATAGGATGACCGCCGAGGATTTCGAAACTCTGCAGCGGGCCGATTTGACGGCGCACAAAATCGAGTCCCTTGTCCGCGAAGGCATAAAAATATCCGACAAGGAAATTTATGATCTTTATGCTCTGCAGAGCCGCAAAATCAGCGTCGATTTCCTGCGCATTGCAGGCAGCGATCTCAAAAATAAAATCTCACCCGTTCAATCGGAGCTGGAGAATTATCTAAAACACAACGGCAATCTCTTCCGCGTCCCCGAACAGACAAAAATCAAATATATTGTTTTCGGAGCCGATGCTTTTTCTTCCGATATCAGCGAGCCGGATATTAAAGATTATTATTCAAGTTACCAGGACAAATACAGAACCAAAGACGGTAAACAAACGCCGCTGGCCGATGTCCGGAATGACATCATCAGGGAGTTGAAAAAGACCAGGGGCATGCAAACGGCTTATGCCGAAGCCAGAAAAGCCCGGGAAGAAATATATCAGGAAGACAATATGGATGCCTATGTCCAAAAGCATCATTTGACCATTCGCAACTCCGATTTTTTCACGACCAGCAAACCGCCGCAAGAGTTCGCTTCCGTCAAAAACATTACCGAAATTCTGCTGAACCTGCAAAAAGGGGAGCTTAGTAAAATCCTTTCCACGGAAAACGGGTACTATCTTTTACAGGTCGTTGACAAAAAACCCTCTTATGTACCCCAGCTCAGCGCAATAGAAAATGATGTCCGGCTCCGTTTCATCGAAACCGAAACAAAGATCCTCGCTGAAAAAGAAGCAAAATCTGTTTTGGAGCGCCTGAAAGCGGGAGAAAGTTTTGAGAAGGTCTCTTCCGAAAAAGGCTTGAAAATCGGTCAGACGGGACTTTTTCAACCGGGTGATAATATCCCGGGCGTGGGACAAAGTCCGGAAGCGGCTGAGATTTTGATGCAGCTTTCCTCCGCCACTCCTTACGCGGGGAAACCCCTTTTCATCAATAATGCTTATTATGTACTGAAATTTAAGGAAGCAACCCAACCGGATGAGACTGCTTTTGCAAAAGAAAAAGAAATGTACAGAAGAATACTGACCGCCCTGAAACAGGAAGAAGCTGTTAAAACCTGGCTCGAAGGGAACAAAGCGAATATGATCAAGGAAAAACGGGTTAAGATAAAAAAGAAAGTTGAGGACTTGTAATCCAGGATTTTCTCTTCGTTATTAAAAACTAATCTATATGATTAAAGGGAGGGGTTGTGATAACCTCTCCCTTTAAATTTTGGTGGAGCTGAGGAGGATCGAACTCCTGACCTCTTGAATG
>DAOPVC010000054.1:0-7717 GCA_035350895.1 Smithella sp.
GGAAAGAATCCGCCGCGTCTTCATCAACTTCAAAGCAGCAGAGTCCGATCGAGGGACCGACGGCCGCCAGAATATCGCGCGGATATGATCCGTATTTGTCCAGGAGAAGACGAACGACATTGGCGCTGATTTCCAGCGCGGTGCCTTTCCATCCGGCATGAACTGCCGCAATGATTTTTTTTGACCGGTCAACGATAAATACCGGCACGCAATCTGCGGTTTTGATGCAGATCGCCAGGTTTTCACGGGGTGTGACAATGGCGTCGTAATTCAGAGCTCCGTCCGAAGGTAAATAATCGCCGTAAGGTTTGATGACAAAAATATCGTCGCCGTGCACCTGATTCAATGTCAGAAAATTTTCCAGGGGTATGGCAAAGGCCATGGCCAGACGATTCCAGTTCTGCAAAACCCTGCTTTCCAGGTCGCCTTCCTTGAAACTGATGTTCAGCGATTTATAATCTTCTTCCGAGAGACCGCCGAGCCTGGTGCAGAAGGCATGCGTCAAAAAATCGCATCCGCTCAAAAACGAGGATTCGTAATACTGGATGGAATGCTTTTTGTTCAGTTGAAACATGGATTACCCTTTTAATTTATCCTTCCACATATCTTTTTTTGAGTCAACTGACTTGATGCTTGTCCGTAATTGAGCGCATAAGTCCGTCATGTCCTGCGGCATATCCGCGGTAAAGACCATCCGCTCGCCCTTGAGAGGATGAATGAAAGAAAGCTGGAGCGCGTGCAGAGCCTGCCGGTTGAATTCCTTGAGTTTCGATTTCAGAACAGGATCGACAACCGCTTTGATTCGGGATGTGTTGCCGTAAACGGCGTCGCCCACCACCGGATAGCTGCGGTCGGACAGATGCACGCGAATCTGGTGTGTGCGGCCGGTTTTGATTTCTACTTCCAGTAGCGTTACAACACCGAAACGCTCTCTAACTTTCCAGAGCGTGAGCGCGCCCCGGCCGTGCTTGCTTTTCGTGGACATTTTCTTGCGGTTGACCGGATGCCGGCCTACGGATGCCACGATTTCCCCGTGGTCGCCTTTGACGTCTCCCCAGACCAGCGCCAGATATTTTTTGTGCACGTCGTGTTTTTCAAACTGTGCCGAAAGGCTTCGATGCGCGTCATCGGATTTTGCCGCCACAATCAGGCCCGACGTGTCTTTGTCCAGCCGGTGAACGATGCCCGGCCTTAAGACGCCGCCAATGCCGGATAAATCATGGCAGTGATACAAAAGCGCGTTGACGAGTGTTTTATCGGGATTGCCGGGCGCCGGATGCACCACCATACCTGCCGGTTTGTTGATGACGATAACGGCGTCATCTTCATAAACGATATCCAGCGGCATTTCCTGCGGCACGGCCTTGGCTTCTACCGGCGGCTTTTGGGTCAGCACAATCACATCGCCTTCCTTGAGATGCTGGCTGACTTTGGGAACCTTGTCGTTGACCAGCACATCGCCTTCTTCGATGGCGTATTTCACCTGCGAACGGGAAAGCGCTGCCTTGCTCTGCGCAAGATATATATCCAGCCTCTGCCCGCATTGGCTTTTGTCTACCGTAAAGTTAATGGTTTTCGTCTGCTCGACCAACTTATTGCTCCGTTTTTTGTCATTCCCGACCCGATCGGGAATCCAATTACCCAGTTCAGTCGAGTCTTTTAGACTTAACTGTTTAGTTGTATTGTAGACAGCCAAGTCGAAAAGACTTGTTTGAACAGATAGCCTCAGGTGTTAATTTGTTTCAAGCCTTCAACGATGAAGGGGAATTCATCTTCGGCCACAGTGCGCAGGTCGAAAAGGATTTCGTCCTTATCCACGCGGGCGATAATGGGCAAGTCGAGCTGGCGCAGTTTTTCTTCCATTTTGGTGGCAGGCATTTTTTTGTTCATGACGGCAACCAAAATGGTCGGAATCTGCTGGGTGGGCAGGGAGCCGCCTCCGGCCGCCGCAAAGTCTTCACGAATGGAAAATTTCAGTGAATCAAAATTTTCCTTCTGCAATTTTGTGATCAATTTCTCAGCGCGTTTTCTGACATCCTCAACAGATTCGGTTAAAGCCTTCAGTGCCCGTAATTTTTTGGTCGCCGCGGCAGGATTGAGATAATGCATCAATGTGGCTTCCAGTGCGGCCAGCGTGAATTTGTCAATGCGCAGCGCGCGGTTCAAGGGATTCTTTTTGATTTTCGCGAGGGCGTCTTTTTTGCCGACGATAATTCCCGCCTGAGGGCCGCCCAGCAGTTTGTCGCCGCTGAATGTGACCACGTCAACACCGGCGGCCAGTCTTTCACGAATCGTCGGCTCGTGCTGCAAACCATATTTGTCCAAGTCAATCAGGCAGCCGCTGCCCAGATCATCCATGACCGGAATGCCCCTGTTTTTACCCAGTTCAACCAGCGATTCAATACTGGCTTCTTCGGTGAATCCCACGATACGGTAATTGCTGGTATGGACTTTCATAATCAGTCCTGTTTTGTCATTGACGGCTTTTTCGTAATCGCTCAGTCGCGTGCGGTTGGTTGTTCCCACTTCGCGAAGTTTCGTCGCGCTTTTCTGCATGATTTCCGGGATGCGGAATTCTCCGCCGATTTCGATGAGCTCGCCGCGCGATACGATGGCTTCTTTTTTCTGGGCCAGCGTATTGAGCACCAGCAAAACCGCCGCCGCGTTGTTGTTGACGATCAGAGCGTCTTCGGCGCCAGTAAGCGCGCAGAGCAGCGAGCTGACATGATCGTAACGCTGGCCGCGTTCGCCTTTGGCCAAGTCAAATTCCAGATTGGAGTAGGCCTTGCCCACTTCCATAATTCTTTCCAACGCTTCGGGGCAAAGCGGCGCGCGTCCGAGATTGGTGTGCAGAATCACGCCGGTGGCGTTGACGACACGGCGCAGGCTGTAGCGGTATAACCCTTTAATTGATTTTTCCACCTCTTTGGCGACGGCCGCCGTGTCGGGGCTGAATTCCACGGGCAGCTTCTTTTTGGTGTTGACGATTTTATCCCGCAGGTTCTGCACAATCCGGCGGCAGGTTTCCTTGACGATTTCGTGCGGCGCCAGATCATAGATGTTTTGTTTCTCCAGAAGAAGAATAATTTCGTCAATCTTCGGCAGTTGCTTCAACAATTCTTTTTGTCGTTCGTCCATCGTTATCCTCTTTTGATGCGAGTTTGCTCTATCGGTTAATTTTTGTCATGTCGAACCGAAGGCTATAGTCCAGCTATGCTGGAGAGACATCTTGTTTTTTAAGGCTTCTCACCCGATATAGTGACGGCCGCTGACTGACACAAAATATCACATAACCCCTGCCTGCTTACGGCAGTAGTCGCGGAAATTGTTCACGGCAATGAAAAATTCCCGCATCATGATGACCCACAGGTAACGGCCATACGGCGTCAGGTGCAGATACGGCGGAAAATAACGATACGCCCTGACGATTTCAAAGGCGGCTATTTCCTTCCACATGGTTTTTAAAAATTTTCCGTCGTATTTTTGCTGCATGGCTTTAATATTCAGCTTCGTGCTGAATAGTTTCATTAAAAAATCATAGTTCATCTGATCGTGAAGGCCGAACTTGCGGGAAGCCTGCAGAGGCAATTTGCCTTTCTCCAAAGCAGCGATATATCCTTCGATATCAAATGTATTGGAGTAACAGGTTCCGTAAAGATAACCGATGGCGCCGCTGCCGAGTCCCGCGTATTCTTCAAACTCCACAACATATTCGTCAACCAGCGATTCCTTCCGCGAGAAGCACCAGGCCGATGAAAAATCATAGTTTTTCTCCAGACGCCGGACGATCAATTTATAAAAACGTTCTTCGTTGCTGAAATCGACATGGCCCACCGTTTTTTTCATGATGTCCCGCGTCAGGTCGGAAATCATCAACGGATAAAAGGTCACCTGATCCATGTTTAATTTGAGAATCATGGCCAGGTCATCTTCGAGCATCTGGATGGTCTGACCGGGGAAATTAAAAATCATGTCGGCGTTTAAGGTGTGAAAGTGTCCCTGATAATATTTCAGCCGTTCGGCGATGTCCCGACCGGAGCCGTATTTTTCGTAGCGTCCGATTTTTTTGAGCATCTCGTCGTTGAAGGTTTGCACGCCCACGGAAAGTCTCTTGACACCGCATTGTCGCAGCACGTCGATATTGTTTTCGGTCAGGTGGTTGGGATTGGTTTCCACGGAAATATCCCGGATGGGAAAGAGTTCCCGCGAAAGATTCAATGTTTCGGCCAGTTCGTCAATCAGCACGGTCGGGGTGCCGCCGCCCGCATAAATCCCTTCAAATTGATAGCCTTTTTCATGATAAATCCTGATTTCCCGGCGCAGGGCCTGAAAATATCTGCGTGTTAAAGGTTCTTTGAAGGTCATCCGGTGAAAGGAGCAATAGGGACAAAGCTCCTCACAAAACGGGATATGAATGTAGAGAAGGCGCTGGTTATTGTCGGTGCAGGAAGGCAGTTCCGGCGAACTTCCATCTTCAAATTTTAATGAATGGGCAAATTGCCGCTTGGCAACTTTGGTAACGATTTGACTAATCAATGATAAATCATCCTCATGATATTTTTTATAAAATCACCCTTTTTGTTGTTTAGCAAAATATGCGCGTTTATTGCAAGCGACAATTCTGCCAATTATCTGCTTTGTATTGCTTGAAATAACAAAAAATAGGTGATAAGTGACCACAAAAATTCATGATGAGCAAAGCAATGTCTGGAAAAAGAGTCTTAGCATTATGGAACGATGAGGGCCAAAACCTCAAGGATACTTCTGTTTTAAGAAAGAAATCCGTTGAGCTACCTGTTCCCCTGGATAAAGAAGGACGCGAAGTCATTCAAGCATTGATAACCTCTTTTATGGAACGAGACGATGCGGTGGGTCTTGCTGCGCCGCAGATCGGCATTAATAAAAGAGTAATCGTTTTCCGGGCAAAAAGTTCCGAGGAAGGACAGAAAAAAATAAAAGATATCAGTGATATCGAAGTTCTCGTCAATCCGCGGATTACTCAAGAGCGAGGCGAAAAAATAACCGCGGCGGAAGGGTGTCTTTCCTGTCCGGATGTTCAGGTGGAGGTGAGCCGCTTCCCGGAAATTAAAGTGCGTGCTTTGGATGCCAAAGGAGGCAAGGTCAATAAAAAATATCTGGATTTTATTGCCCGGGTTGTCCAGCATGAAATCGATCATCTGGACGGCAAACTGATCGTTGATTATGGCGACATTTATTATCCCAAGAGCAAGCAACTGTTTTTTGAAAAACTGTTTAAAGAGACTCGTTGAAAACGAATCCCGATAAGTCGGGATGAAGTTTGAAACTTTAGTGGAATTAGTGAGTCCCAGGTTTTAGAAGCGAAGCGAACTAAAATTTGCTGGACGAACTATCCCTTGTGCAAAGCACATAGGGATATCCCTGAAGTGAAACGAAATGGGATGACGATCGTTGATCCTAAGACTCGTTGAGAGCGAATGCAATTATGCTCGAAATGTAAGTCGCGATCCCACGAGTGGAGTGCTTTGAGGGGCATCTACTACGACACGGGATTGATACAAGATTATTTCAGTATTCATTATTGAAATATATTTTTACTTATAGTAACTTTTTTTACGGCAACACAGCAACAGCAATCATCACAGGTGCAGCGGATACATTTCCCCGCGAAATAATTTTTCCCGGAGAAACCGGCTTCATGTTTTGAATCCAGTGACGGATGCGTCGCATGGTTCTTTTGCGAGAGAGGAATTTCCTCCTGACGCGTAGCCCGATTGTGCCGGGGAATAATTTTTTGAAAAATCCTTGTGTTTGCGGCTGCATGCCTGCTGCTCGGTTTGTGGTCTTACATTTTGAATGATGGGATGAAATAAAATTGAAAAAAACGCCTTTATACGAAAAACATGTTGCCCTGAATGCTAAAATTATCGATTTCGGCGGCTGGGCCATGCCTGTCCAGTATACCAACGTCATCGACGAACACAGAACAACCAGAAACGCTGCCGGACTTTTTGATATTTGTCACATGGGAGAAATTCTGGTCAAAGGACCGCAGGCGCTTGATCTTCTGCAATTGGTTTTGACCAGAAATCTGGCGGACCAGAAAAACGGGCAGGTGAAATTATCCGCGCTGCTCAATGAAGAAGGTGGCGTTATCGATGACTTAACCGTTTATAAAATGGATGAGCATGACTATATGCTCGTCACCAACGCTACGCCGAAAGACCGGGACTGGGCCTGGATCAACAGAATTCAGACGGATAAAAAGTTTGATTGCGTTTTGAGAGATATCAGCAATGAAACGGGTAAATTGGATTTACAGGGGCCGTCTTCAGAAGAGATTTTGCAGAAAATAACAGACGCTGATTTGAAAGACCTGCGTTTCTATCATTTTTGTAAATCAAATGTCGCCGGCATTGAATCGATTGTTTCCCGCAGCGGCTACACGGGGGAAGACGGATTTGAAATTTACGCGCCGGGAAACGTTATAGGCCAGATATGGGACAGATTGATGTCGGAGGGCGCAACACAGGGCATGAAACCCTGCGGGTTGGGTGCCCGTGACACATTGCGGCTGGAAGGGGGCATGATGCTCAATGGCCAGGACATGGATGAAACGGTAAGCCCCCTGGAAGTTCCCTATGGCTGGATTGTCGATATACAAAAGGAATTTGTCGGCTCAGCGGCTCTGAGAGCCAAGCAAAGTTCCGGAATCAGAAAAAAACTGGCCGGACTGGAAATGACCGGACGCGGCATCGCCCGTCACGGTTATAAAGTTTTTCGCAGCGGTAAAGAAATCGGAATCGTTACCTCCGGCACGTTTTCCCCCACATTGAATAAGGCAATAGCTCTGGCATTTATTGACGTTGATTGCAGCTCGCCGGACACGGAAGTGGAAATTGCCATTCGCGAGACAATGGCGGCGGCTAAAGTCGTTAAACTGCCGTTTTATAAACGCTTAAAATAACATTAAAGGAGGGGCGTTATGTCCAAGCCAAATCCGGATGACAGATATTATTCCCGCGACCATGAATGGGTGATTTACTACAGTGATGGAACAGCAAAAGTCGGCATAACCGATTACGCTCAGGAAATGCTCACCGATATTGTTTTCGTTGACCTGCCGGAAATCGGAAGAAAAGTGGTCCAGCATGCGACAGTGGCTGTGGTCGAATCCGTTAAATCCGTGTCTGATGTTTTCGCCCCCATAAGCGGGGAAGTGATTGATGTTAATGCCGTGCTGGAAGAAACACCGGAATTGCTTAATCAGGACGCTTTTGGTGACGGCTGGATTGTCAAAATGCGTCTCTCCAATCCGGACGAATTGAAGATGCTGCTGACCGCGGCGGAATATGATGAAATGTTACAGGAAGAAAAACATTAAAGAAAGAAACGATAGATATGGATTATTGTCCTCACACATCCGATGACGTTGCTCAAATGCAGTCGGTGATCGGCATCTCAAGCCTCGACGAACTTTTTGCCGATATCCCTGAAAAATTCAGATTAAAACACATTCCCGACATTCCCGAAGCGCTCTCCGAACCGGAGACGTTGTCTTTCATGAGTTCGCTGTCTCAAAAAAATAAACTGCCGCACGTGACGTTAACCGGCGCGGGAGCTTATCATCACTTCATTCCGGCGGTCGTCGGTCATATTGTCGGGCGCGCGGAAATTTATACAGCCTATACGCCTTATCAGGCTGAAATCAGCCAGGGCATTCTTCAGGCGATCTACG
>DAOPVC010000055.1:0-6907 GCA_035350895.1 Smithella sp.
TCGGGCTGACCGGAATAAAAATGTTCGACATTGCCGAAGTGGGGCGGGAACGGCTGATCGGAGAAGTCATCAGGCTTGCCGGAGAAGTCACGATCGTCCAGGTGTATGAGGATAACACAGGTTTAAAGCCGGGTGACGACGTAATTTCATATGGCCGTCCTCTTTCTGTGCTCCTGGGGCCGGGACTGATCGCCAATATTTACGATGGTATTCAACGGCCTCTTGTCGGCATTTCCGAGGTATGTGGAAGCTATATCAAAAAAGGCATTAAACTTCCGCCCCTCGATGTCAATAAAAAATGGGACTTCCAGCCACGGGTCAAAGCCGGTGAGGATATAAAAGAGGGGACGATGCTTGGAGAGATCACAGAAAGCCCGCTAGTTGTGCATCGGGTGCTTGTTCCGCCGGGCATTGCAGGGAGATTGACCGCTATCGTGAATGCCGGGTCTTACACGATAGAAGACGATATCTTTGAAATCGATACCGGCTCCGGCAAGTACAGCGGAAAGCTGGCCGCGTACTGGCCGGTGCGCAAGCCCCGTCCCAGCCGAAACAGAAAAAAACCTTTTATGCCGTTAATTACAGGCCAGAGAATTATCGATACGTTTTTCCCCATTGCCAAAGGAGGAACGGCAGCCATTCCCGGCGGTTTTGGCACGGGAAAAACCATGACACAGCATGCTCTGGCAAAATGGTGTAATGCCGATATTATCGTTTATATCGGCTGTGGCGAACGCGGCAATGAGATGACAGATGTTCTCACAGACTTCCCGAAGCTTATCGATGAACGCAACGGCAGACCTCTGATCGAACGCACCGTGATGATTGCCAATACATCCAACATGCCGGTTCCCGCCCGTGAAGTAAGTATTTATACCGGTGTGACGATTGCGGAGTTCTACCGCGATATGGGTTACAGCGTGGCGGTCATGGCCGATTCCACATCTCGTTGGGCGGAAGCGCTGCGGGAACTTTCCAGCAGGTTGGGCGATATGCCGGCCGAAGAAGGATTCCCGCCTTATCTGGGGACACGGTTAGCCGAATTCTACGAAAGGGCCGGGCTTGTGGAAACGCTTAGCGGCAGTAACGGCGACATTACCATCATCGGTGCTGTTTCTCCTCCAGGCGGAGATTTTTCGGAACCGGTCACGCAACACACATCGCGATTTGTGAGATGCTTCTGGGCGCTTGATAAAATTTTAGCCGACGCCAGGCATTACCCGTCGATTAGCTGGATCGACAGTTATACGGAATACCTTGTCGATATTGAAGATTGGTGGAAAAATCTCGACAGGGAATGGCTGACCTCCAGGAATGAGGTCATGAATATTCTTTTGGAAGACCATCGCTTGGAGCAGGTGGTGAAACTTGTCGGCAGTGACGCATTGCCGCCTGCTGAACAGTATATCCTTTTCTGCGCCGAAATGATCAAGAATGCCTTTCTGCAACAAAACTCTTTTGATCCTCAGGATAAGTTCTGCAGTCCGGAAAAACAGCTCAAGCTTTTAAAGTGCCTCCTGATCCTTTACAAAGAAGGCATGACGCTGATTCATGAGGGTATTTCCGTTAAAGACATTGGTAAGCTGGATATTGTTTCGGAAATGGTACGACTGAAGTCGGCAGTTCCCAATAAAGACCTTGTTGAGATTGACGACTACTTGAAAAGACTGGAACGGGGATTGACGACAATCAAATCGTCATCGTGAGGATTGTGAAATGACAATGGAAATTGAATATACAAACCTTTCCGGAATTTCCGGGCCCTTGATTTTCGTTGATGGCATCAAAGGAGTCGGTTACGGCGACATCGTAGAGATACGCGATGCCTCGGGAGATTTACGTATCGGTCAGACGCTGGAGGTGGATGAACAGAGAGCCGTTGTTCAGGTTTTTGAGGGGACGAGCGGCCTTTCGGTGAAAGAAACAAGAGTCACCTTTGTGGGAAGAGCGTTGGAAATACCTGTTGATCGTGAAATGCTGGGAAGAGTTTTTGACGGTCTCGGCAGACCCGTTGACGGCGCTCCGCAGGTCATCACAGACAGGATGATGAATGTCAACGGTCTGCCAATTAATCCCTGGAGCAGAGAATATCCCAGAGACTTCATACAAACCGGGATATCGGCGATTGACGGCATGAACACGCTTATCCGCGGCCAGAAACTCCCGATTTTCTCGGGAAGCGGTATGCCGCACAACCGTATTGCCGCCCAGATAGCCCGGCAGGCAAGAATTCTGACCGCAGAAGAGGAGTTCACCGTTATCTTTGCCGCGATGGGAGTAAAATTCGACGTAGCCCGATTCTTCATCGATTCCCTCGAAGAGTCGGGCGTTCTCACGCATTCCGCAATATTCCTGAGCCTTGCCGATTCACCATCCATCGAACGGCTCGTGACGCCTCGTTCAGCGCTAACGCTTGCTGAATATTTGGCCTTCGAAGAAGGGATGCACGTGCTGGTGATTTTAACGGATATGACAAACTACTGCGAAGCTTTGAGGGAACTCTCCAGTTCGCGTGGTGAGATTCCGTCACGAAAAGGTTATCCCGGTTATCTTTACAGCGATTTGGCTTCAGTCTATGAACGCGCCGGTCGACTCAAGGGCGGTAAGGGCTCCATTACCCAGATGCCGATTCTGACCATGCCCAGCGACGACATATCGCATCCCGTTCCGGATCTGACGGGGTACATCACCGAAGGTCAGATTGTGCTGGAAAGAGAGCTGTTTAATAAAGGAATTTATCCACCGATTGCCGGCCTGCCATCCCTTTCCCGGCTGATGAAAGACGGTATCGGTGAAGGTCGAACACGCAAGGACCACGGCCAGGTTGCCGCGCAGCTCTTTGCCTCGTATGCTAAGGTCAAACGCATAAGAGCGTTGGCGGCTATTGTGGGAGAGGAGGAGCTTTCCGACCTGGACAAAATTTATTTGAAATTCGGGACCGCTTTTGAAGAAGCTTTTTTACGCCAGGCTTATAATGAGAATCGTGCCATTGAACAGACCCTGGAAATCGGTTGGAAGATGCTTTCTCTGCTTCCCCGTGATGAATTGTATCGCATTGCGAGAGAGGATATCCAGCGATACTATATGTCTGCGACGGAGAAAACGTGATGCCGAAGATAGAATTACCCCCGACAAAATCATCGCTGCGAAAACTCAAGGAAGATCTGGCTTTTGCTTACGAAGGGTATGATCTGCTTAATCAGAAACGGGAAATACTGGCCATTGAAATCGTCCGGAAGATTGACGTGATCCGAAAAATTGAAGCCGAATTTCAGGATATCTTAAATCACTTATATTGGGCCTATCGACAGGCTGTCGTCGATATGGGTTCCGAAGCCGTTACATTACAAAGTTGCTCCGAAATGAGAAGCTACTATCTTCATATGAATTTAACAAAACTTATGGGACTGAAACTGTTAAACTTCAAGCTTGATCTCAAGAACAATCTTCCCGCCGTTACTTTACCGCCAACAACATTTGCTTATGATAACGCAAAAGAACAATCCCGGAAAGCTCTTCACATCGTGGTGCAATACGCGACAATAATGAAATCCGTCATCATGCTTTCAAGAGAACTAAAAAAAGTGCAACGGCGGGTAAACGCTCTGGAGAAGATATTTATTCCACAACACGAGGAGGCTAAAAAATACATCACCGACCGGATTGAGGAAATGGAACGCGAGGAAATTTTCGTGAAAAAACTTATTCGGCAGCGCCAACAACGCTAAATAAATTCCTTCAGTCCGCTAATAAAAGGAGATTCACTATGAAATCGAGATCAGATGTCTTGAAATATTTGGAACTGGCTGAAAAACAAGCCCGGGACAAGAAAAAGAATACCAACATGAAAACATATGCCTTTAAATATCTGGAACTGGCTGAAAAACACGCGGAGAAGATTGCCGCAAGATGGGTAAAGGACGTTAGAAACAACACCCGAACGCCGACTTATAAAAAGCTGAATGAAAAGCAATTAGTCGATCAGTGTACAGAGTTTTATCAGCAATTCAGTAAGATGTTCATTGATGAAAAAATTACGGATGATGTGACGAAATATTTTCGAAAATACGCACTGGAATGTTATGCGCTGGACATTCCCGCGAAAGAGTCCATTTACGCGCTGATATTGATGAGACGGCATATCTGGCTATACGCGGAATTTCAGATGATCTTCAACTCAGCTCTTGCGAAACATGAGTCTCTGGATACACTGAATCGGACCATTCTGCTGTTTGATTACGCGGTGTATGAGGTCACCAAGGAATATCAGGAATTGATGAAAACTACGTAATCGGCCGAAATTCATTATTATTGACGGTGAATCATGCCATCGATGAGCCGCAGGAGCATGAATTGCTGATTTATGCCTGATGACTTTCGCAACCGCGGAAACGATTTGTTGTCCGTGTCTTGAAGCGTCATAGCCTTGCCATGAGAGAATCACACCTGATCTTGCAACAAGACATCATGCCACGAGAAGGAATTCTTGCCATCGTTTTATCCGGCAGTAAAAAGGAATGATAAAATCGAACTAGGGCGCGTAATCCGCTACGTTAACGTTTTTCAATCTCTTCAATTAATTGATTCAACTTCTTTGGCGAGACGGGGTAGGGTGTTTTGAGCTCCTGAGCGAACAGAGAGACCTTGTATTCTTCTATCATCCAGAAGAATTCTTCCACCAATGTTTTCTTTTCATCCGGACAATCGACCGCACGGTCTTCTTTAAACCCCGTGATTTCCTGAATACCGATTTGAGGCAATGTGGAATCTTTTGTTCCCGGTGCAATCATTTCCTTAAGTTGTTTAGAATAACTCAAAACGTCCTGCAATTTCTTTCGGGCCGCAACCAGATTGAGGCTTCCCCGTTCGGCACGCAGAGCGAGCGCCTTGCAGTAGCGCGGCAGTTCCTTCATCCGTTCAAAGGTATAAAGCTCGGGAAAATCGGCGGGCACAAGACTGGAGAGCTCCGTTTTGATGTCTTTTATAAAATTCAAAACAGGATTGTTGCCTCTATTTTTCGTTATCAATTTGCTGATGACGGTGTAAGTATCGTCAAAGGCTTTCAAGACAGGTTCTACTGCCGTCAGCACCTGTTGGCCGTAAGGCAGAATTTGAGCATTCAGATAATTGATGTGCGCGATAAATTCTTCCCGTCTTCGCCACGGCTTGCGAAATAAATCTTTCCTGACCCGGTTGATGATGGATTGTTCCAGTTGTTTGGGAGGGCCGATGCTGGCAGCGAGGGTCTTCATCGAGCCGGTCAGAGCGACATTCTTTTTGAGTTGTTTCATTTTGTCGGCAAAGTGAATGTCGTAGAGAGCCGCAATACCGTGCAGATGATGAAAGGCGCTTTGTCTCTCGTCGGCGAAAAGCTGCAGATCAATGGAATCATCGCTGACCGTCAGCGCCGGATAGGCGTAACCGATCAAGCCGTGAGTTCCCCGAAGGGGAATCTGCTGCGGCAAATCCCCGAAATCCCATGCTGTGATTCCCTCTTTTGCCCAGTCGCCTTTGATTTTATCCATGGCCGACGTGCTGACCGTGTCGGCAAGTTCTTTTTGCAGTTGGTTGATGTCGCGGCTTTCTTTAATCTCCTTTCCTTTTTCATCGATCACACTGTAGCGGATCTTCAGGTAATCGGGCAGTTTCTCCGTTGCCCAATCATCCTTGGAAACCTTGATTCTGTATTTATCGAGAAGCAACTGACTGAGAGCCTGAGGCAAAGGTTTATTCAAAGAAGACTTGTCTTCCATTAATAACTGCGCGATCCGGGCAGGCGGCGGCAGTTTCAGACGAATGGATTTGGGAAGCGCCTTCAATAAGTGAATGGCCTTTTCCTTCCATAACGAAGGCAGATGGCGATCGATGTTTTCTGTTGCCGCTTTGGAGATAAATCCCACGGGCACTTTTACCGTTACGCCGTCATCGTTTTTGCCGGGTTCAAAATTGTAACGGCAGGTCAACGCCGCATCGCCGATTTTTATCCGGTCGGGATATTGGGAAATTTCTTCAGCATCAGGTTCTCGGGCAATCAGTTCTTCCTCACGAAAACGCAGAAACTCATCGCCGCCCTTTTCTTTGATCAGATTCTGCAGCGACCGGATATCGGAAAGCACCGGCAGCCGTTGGTCGTAAAAACCGGCAATGGTTTCTTCATCGGCCACAATTCCACGCCGGCGCAGCTTCTCTTCCATCGTTTTGACGCGCTCGTACAAAGACAGATTGTGTTCCAGGAAAGGAATCCGGCGGGCGACTTCTCCGGTAACGAGAGCTTCGCGGATAAAAATGGATTTGGCCTCTTCCGGGTTGATTTTTTCATAGGCAATCGGTCGGCTTTCCACAATGGTCAGGCCGAAAAGCGTCACCTTTTCCAGGGCAACCACCTGCCCGCGGTTTTTCTCCCAGTGAGCGGCGGCATACGTGTAGCGGCAGTTGTCGCCGCCCAGTTTCTCCAGCCATTCGCTCTGGATATTGGCGACATTGCGGGCGAAGACCCGCGAGGTCAGACTGATTTCCCCCGCCACAATCCAATGCCCCGCTTTATTGAACAGGCCGGAGCCGGGGTAGATCATTACCTCTCTGCTCTTGGCCGCGTTGTAAAAATTTTTCTCTTTCTTCCGGGCGATGTTGGAAAGATGCCCGCTTAGAATACAGCGATGAATTTTATCGGAAACTTCCTGATTGATTTCAATCTTGTGATGTTTCCTCGGTTTTGCAGTTTTGCTTTTTCCGTCGATAATGTCCAGAATCTGATGATAGATGTCGCGCCATTCAATCATTCTCTTGTAAGATAGAAAGTGGTCGCGGCAGAATTTTCTGAGTTTGCTTTGCGTCGGCAGGCTCTCCAATGAACCGTGATAGCGGTTCCAGATATTGAGATAGGTTAAAAAGTCCGACTCCGGATGCG
>DAOPVC010000056.1:0-6331 GCA_035350895.1 Smithella sp.
GTTTTGTCTTTGGACAGCACTTCTTTCATTTGCTCTTTTCGCTCATCGCGGGTAAAGAGCAGAGCGCAGATCGACGATTCAATGTCCATGGCGGCCATTTTATCCATACGGGGAACGATGGAGCATAGATTTTTCAATTCCTCAAACGCTCTCGGAGAACGCTGAGACAAAGTATCCGCGATGCTTTCCGCCACTTCCATGAATCTTTCCGGCGGTTCAACTTTATTGATCAGCCCCAATTTCAACGCTTCATTGGCGCCGATCGGTTCTCCCAGCATCACGATTTCCTTGGCTTTGGTAATGCCGACAATCTGGCTCAGAGGATAAAAGAACGGATTAAACCCGAATTTCAATTCCGGATGACAGAAAATGGCGCTTTCGGATGCGACGACAAGATCGCAAACGGTAACCAGGTTGAAACCGCCGCCCAGAGCGATGCCGCCCACGGCAGCAATCACCGGTTTCTTGAAAGCATAGATCTTTTTTAAATATTTCATCATGGATTTCAGGAATTCATCGCTTTCTTTATCAGGAAGGCTGTTCATTTCCTTGATATCCATACCGGCCGAAAAAACATACTCCCCACCGGTCAGCACGACCGCCCGCACATCGGAATCGGTTTCCATATCGGTAAAAACGTCATACAACTCCCGATGCATCTCTTGGGTAATCGCATTCATCTCATGAGGGCGATTCAATTTAATGACGGCGTACTTTTTTTTCTTTTCAACAATCAGAGTATGGTATGTCATTTTTTATTATCTACCATGAGGCGAAGTTCTTTTCCTGTTTTAAAAAAGGGAACTTTTCTCTCCTTCAATTTCACCTGGGCGCCTGACTTGGGGTTGCGACCCATGCGCGGTTTTCTTTCCCGGACTTCGAAACTGCCGAATCCCCTCAGTTCAATGCGCTCGCCGTGTTTTATCGCATCAACCATCGAATCAAAAATGATATTGACGGCGTACGTTACATCCTTGAGAGAATACGTTTTGAGTTCTTCCTGTAATTTTTTTATCAAATCGTTTTTTGTCATAATAAAATTTCCTTTATCTTCCAGGATAGTACAAGTAACTGATGCCGCTTTTCATCTTCATTTTTTCCTCGAGTGAAGCGTTGATTTTACTTGCGGCGCCTTCCAGTAAATAATCAAAAACAGACGCTCCTTTCTTAGAAGGATAAACTAAATCGAACTTGCCGTTGCCTCCTGCTAATTTATCCGCGAGTTTTGCGGCGGAAGACATATCGCCGAGATAATCCACAAGGCCCAGTTCCTTCGCCCTGCGGCCGGAAAAAACCCGTCCATCGGCGATCTCAATAACTTTTTCCCGGGAAAGCTTTCTTTCTTTTACAATCACGTCCACGAACTGGTTGTAAATATCGTCCACCAGATCCTGAACGATGACTTTTTCTTCAGGGGTCATGTCTCGCAACGGAGAGCCTATGTCCTTGTATTCGCCGCTTTTCACCACAGACGATTTTACGCCGACTTTCTTGAGCAACTCTTCGAAATTGGCAAACTGCATGATGGCCGAAATGCTGCCGGTTATGGTGCCGGGGTTGGCGACAATTTTATCGGCCGCGCAGGCGACAAGCAAACCGCCGGAAGCCGCTATCGAACCCATGGATGCAACCACTTTCTTCGTTTTCCTGAGCTCAATGACGGCATCGTATATTTCCTGAGAAGCGGCAACGCCGCCGCCAGGAGAATCCACCCGGAGAACGACCGCGATGATTGAATCATCTTTGCCGAATTCTTCCAGTTGTTCGGCAATTTCCAGCGAGTCGGTAATCATGCCCTCAACGGGCACAACGCCGATTTTATCTTTTAATGAAAAACCGGTAGCCTTTCCCGAATTAAAACCGGCCCTGTAAAAGGATAGATATAAGATCACGCCAAACACAATAAGGATCAACATTCCAAAAAGCACGGGATGTTTTCTCATGTCTTATTCGTCCTTTTGTTTCGTGTTTATTTTCACGTCAGCAAGAGCATGGCTTAGATTGGAACCGATATTTTCCGTATTGTTGATATACTGATTGGAGGCAGGCGTCGGAGCCGGAGCTTCCAATTCTTTAATGCTTAATCGTATTTTCTTGGATTTGGGATCGATACTTTTCACGACGGCGGAAACCGTATCGCCGATCGAATAAAGTTCCGAAGACGTTTTTACACGCTTCTGGCTTATTTCTGAAATATGAACAAGTCCTTCTATCCCTTCTTCGATTTCCATGAAAATGCCGAAATCGGTAAAGTTTGTGATTTTGCCCGTGACGACACTGCCCGGAGCATATTTCTCCGACAGCTCATCCCACGGATTTTTTTCGATCTGTTTGATGCCCAGAGAAAACTTTTCGTTTTCCACATCAATGTTTAACACGACCGCCTCGACTTCCTGGCCTTTTTTAAAATATTCGGACGGATGATTTACCCGATGCTTCCAGGAAATATCCGACACGTGAATCAAACCGTCAATTTTTTCTTCAACGCCCACGAATACGCCAAAGTTGGTGATGTTTCTGACAATGCCTTTTATCACCGTTCCAACCGGATATTTTTCCTTGAGTTTTTCCCAGGGATTGGGAGTTGTCTGCTTCAGACTTAAAGAAATCCTTTTGTTCTGAGGATTAACCTCCAGCACCATCACGTCAATTTCTTCACCGATACTGAGAACTTTAGACGGGTGCTTGATTTCTCTTGTCCAGTACATTTCCGATATATGAACCAGTCCTTCAACGCCTGACTTCAATTCTACAAAAACGCCGTAATCGGTTAAATTCACGACCTTCCCTTTGACCACAGATCCCACGGGATACGTTTCCATTATTTTCTCCCAGGGATTTTCAGTTAATTGCTTGAGACCCAGAGAAACTCTTTCCTTCTCCGCATCGAAAGAAAGCACTTTCGTGGTAATTTTATCACCCTTCTGAAACATCTCAGACGGTTTGACAATTCTCCCCCAGGAAATATCGGTAACATGAAGCAGTCCGTCAATCCCGCCCAGATCGACAAAAACGCCATAATCGGTTATATTTTTAATGATGCCCTCGACAACGTTACCTTCTTTGATATTCTTCAGGATATCCTGCTTTTCCGCTTCTCGTTCCGAAGCCACGATTGCACGGCGTGATAAAACAACATTGTTACGTTTTCTGTCGTATTTCAGCACTTTGAAATCAAGTGTCTGGCCGACAAATTTGTCCAGATCCTTAACCGGACGAACATCGACCTGTGATCCGGGAAGAAAAGCGATAATGCCGATATCGACGGAAAGCCCTCCCTTGACTTTTTCAACCACAACACCCTCCACCAGCGTGTCGTTCTCGCAGGCATTTTTAATCTCGTCCCATATTTTAACTTTGGACGCCTTGTCTCTGGACAGAACCAGATTGCCCTCGGAATCCCTTCTATCAATAAATACGTCTATTTCATCGCCGACGGAAATATTAATATTTCCCCGGGCGTCTTTTATTTCGTCTATCGGGATAAAGCCTTCTGTCTTCCAGCCGACGTCAACCATGATTCTGTCGTCTTTGATCTGCACGACCTTGCCGGTCGCTATATCACCATATTGAAATTGATTAAGGCTTTGTTCGTAAAGTTCTTTAAAATCCATTTCTTCTTCTTTTATTGAAGTTGAATTATTTTTTGGCAAAGATTTCTCGTCAACCTCCCCTTTTTTAGTTAAGTTTGCGTTGTTATTGTTAACCATTAAACAGATACCCCCTATTTTTTATGAAACCCTGTAATTTTTAAGGTTTAACATACCGAATATTAAATATCAACATAAATCATTTAAATATAAATCAGTATATTAAAGGCTATCCTGACGAAATATTTGACATAATTTTTTCAACAACCTCTTCGATGGATAAATTATCAGAATTGATGATGAATGCTCCCGCAGGCGCTTTCAAAGGCGCTATTTCCCGTTGGCTGTCCTGGCTGTCTCTGATCATCATATCCTTTTGAATGGATTGATAATCGGCCAGGTTATCCTTGAGCAACAGTTCCTGATGCCTCCTTTTGGTCCGTTCGCCGAAAGTTGCATCCAGATAAAATTTGTAATCGGCATCCGGAAAAACCACCGATCCCATATCCCTTCCTTCCGCGATAATCCCGCCACGCAAACCGGTCTCTCGCTGGAGATTAAGCAACTTTGCGCGAACCACCGCAAACGCGGATATGGTTGAAGCGGCCAGTCCGACTTCTTCCGTGCGGATTTTATCTTCCACATCCTCGTCATCGACAAAAACTTTCATCCGACCGTCAATGTTTTTTAATTCCACTTTTGTGGTCGAGCATAAATCAGACAGAGCTGAAATTTCATCGACGGGCATCTTACACTTTACAGCTTTATAGGCCAGACCTCTGTAAAGAGCGCCGGTATCCAGATAAAGATATCCGAGCCTCTGAGCCAGAATTTTGCTTATGGTACTTTTACCGGCGCCGGCAGGTCCGTCAATTGTTATCACAGGCTTCTTGTCCATAACCAACAATCCTTTTTTCTGTCATTGAATGAAAACTTGTCTTTAAAAAATAAAGAAGGTAATATGACGCATAATTATATTATTGTGGAACTTTCTATGCATAAATCCAGTCAAAATCAATATATTTATTGTGAGACTAAAATTTCAAAAACAGAGGGTATTGAACTTTGCCGGTCGAACAATTCCGCCATAAGCCGAGGATATAATACCCGACCCCTTGGAGCGGAAGCAGAATCCAGGGCTTGCCTCGGGGCCCATACCCTTGTTTTTGTGCTTGTTATTTTGATGTTTCTTTTCAAGACCAATATTTGTTTTGCCGAATTCACCATCGAAGATGAGAAAAAGCTTGGTAAGGAATTTTATGATAAAATGGCCGAACATCACCTGATTCTCGACAACAAAACCATCACAGATTACATAAATAAAGTCGGCAATCTGGTCCTTGCTCAAACTACCAAAGCGCCTTTCCAGTTCAATTTTTTCGTCATTGACAGCTCAGCGATCAATGCTTTTGCGACGCCCGGCGGTTACATTTACATCAACAAAGGATTGCTGATGGTCGCTGAAAATGAAGCCCAACTGGCCGGTGTCATTGCACACGAAATCGGTCACGCCAATGCGCGTCACGTTGCCAGCATTATTTCAAAATCGACAAAATTAAACATGGCGGCGCTGGCAGCCATGCTGGCCGGCGTCTTCCTTGGCGGAGGCGGAGAAACCTCAGCGGCCATTGCCGCATTTTCCCTGGCCGGTTCGAGCAGCATGACGTTAAGATACATGCGTGAGCATGAAGAAGAAGCGGATCGGATGGGCGTTGAATACCTCGTTCGAGCGGGCTACATGCCGACGGCCATGATTGATTTCCTTAAAATCATGAAACAGAATGAATTCCTTTCCAAAACCATGCCTTCCTACCTGCAAACACATCCCGGAACCGACGACCGCATCATCTATATGGATAGCTTGATCCTGACTCAATACAGTCGGAAAGGAGCCGATAATATCATAGGTAATTTCAAGAGAATTCAGGCCATCATTCCGCTGGACACATCGGAAACCGGCAAAAAGCTCAGAAGACTGGAACAGTCTTTAAAAAATCATCCCGATGATATTGATGTGCTCTATGATCTGGCTTTGACGGAAGACCAGATGGGAAAGACGGAATCCGCTCTGCAACATTATCAAAAAGCCCTGCTGCTTTCGCCCAGCGATAAAGATATTCTCAAGAACACAGGTTTGCTTTACTTGAAGCTGGGTCAAACCGACTTAGCGCAGGAATATCTTTTAAAGGTATTCCGTGTTGATCATCAGGACGATGAAGTAACCTTGGCCCTGGGTCGCGTATATTTTTCTTCCGGAAAATATCAGAACGCGCTTGATTGTTTCCTAAACATTAAGGACAGAGGATCTGATCATCAGGATATTAATTACTTTATTGCCATGGCTTACGGAAAACTCCATAATAAAGGAAACTCCCATTATTACTTCGGTTTACACTTCAAGCAGAAAAATAAAAAAGACAGCGCCCTGTTTCATTTCAGAGAAGCGCTGAAATATTTCCCGGCCGGATCGGAAAGATACGCGGAGATCAATAAGGCGATTAAAGAAGTGGAAAAGATGGAGAAGAATCTTATGCCCGCAGGAAATCCAAACCGTTAAACGGCCATTGAACGGCTTGGACTTGACATTATCGAGTTCCTGCATATTTTATTTTGAGACTCAAATTTTAATGACACTCGCTGAGAGCGAATGAAATGAAGATCGAAGCGTAAGTGAAATTATCCCACATGCGAAGCAATGTGGGACTGAATTGTAAGTCGAACAACCCAGCACAGCTGAGGGG
>DAOPVC010000057.1:0-6298 GCA_035350895.1 Smithella sp.
ATTACGGCGGACCCTATCTGGGGATTTTTGCCGCCAAAGAAAAATACATGCGCCGTGTTCCCGGAAGGCTTGTGGGCGCAACCGTGGATAAAAACGGTCAGCGCGGATTTGTGTTGACTCTTCAGACGCGCGAGCAGCATATCCGCCGCGAAAAGGCGACGTCCAATATTTGTTCCAACGAAGCGCTTTGCGCTCTGGCGGCGGGGGTCTATCTGGCCGCTCTGGGCAAAAATCTCAGGAAACTGGCCGAACTCAACGTTTATAAAGCACGGTATCTGAAAAATAGATTGCTGGAACTTCCGGGCTGGCAAGACGTTTTTTCCGCGCCGTTTTATAATGAATTTGTTTTGCGTTGTCCTGATGCCGGGAAAGTAAATAAAAAATTGAAGAAAGAAGGTATCGTCGGCGGGTATGAATTGGAGAAGGATTATCCGGAACTGAAAAACGCATTGCTTTTCTGCGCAACGGAAATGATTTCCAAAGAAGATATGGATAAGGTCGCTGACCTTGTGAAATAGGGGATTGGGAATGGAATTAATTTTTGAAATAAGCAAACCCGGACGCGCTGCCGCGGGTATTCCCGCAAGCGATGTCCCTTCCATCAATATTGAACAGGCGATCGGCCGTAAATATTTGCGGGACGATCTGGATTTGCCCGAATTGGCTGAAATTGACCTGGTCCGTCATTACACCAATTTGTCGCGCCGTAATTTCGGTGTCGATCTGGGATTTTATCCTCTGGGGTCCTGCACGATGAAATACAACCCCAAAATTAATGAAAATGTCGCCGCTCTGCCCGGTTTTACCGGATTGCATCCCTATGCGGATGTCAAATCGGCTCAGGGCAATCTGCATCTGCTTTATGACATGCAGAAGTCTTTGTGCGCGATTTTCGGCATGGCGGAATTTACGCTTCAGCCGGCGGCAGGCGCGCACGGCGAATTGACCGGCGTCATGATGATCAAAAAATATTTCGAGAAAAAAGGCCAGAAACGCAGAATTATTCTGATACCGGATGCCGCGCATGGAACCAATCCGGCATCGAGTGCGCTGTGCGGTTTTGAGATCAGGGAACTGAAATCCAACGGCGAAGGCGGTGTGGATATTGAGCATCTGGAATCGCTGATGACGGAAGATGTGGCCGCCCTGATGCTGACCAATCCCAACACGCTGGGACTTTTCGAACGCAATATCGAAAAAGTAGCAGCCATCGTTCACGGCAAAGGCGGCCTGCTTTACGGCGACGGCGCCAATGCCAACGCTTTTTTAGGTAAAGCAAGACCCGGCGATCTGGGCTTTGACGTGATTCAACTGAATCTGCACAAAACCTTTTCCACGCCGCACGGCGGAGGCGGTCCGGGCAGCGGGCCGGTGGGCGTAAGCAATGCGCTGGTTGATTTTCTCCCGGTTCCCCGCGTTGTTCGAAAAGATGATAAATTCAAATGGTCGGAAAAATTTCCCGACAGTATCGGCCGTGTCCGCGCATTTTATGGAAATTTCAATGTCATTGTTAAAGCCTACACGTATATCCGGTCACTGGGAGCTGACGGTTTGAAACATGCCACGGAAATGGCCGTGCTCAATGCCAACTACATCAAGGAGCGATTAAAACCGTATTTTGATTTGCCTTATGACCGGATCTGCATGCACGAATGCGTCTTTTCCGGCAACAGACAGGTTGCTCAAAGCTCGGTGCATACCAGCGACATTGCGAAGAAGTTGATTGATTACGGTTATCATCCGCCGACGATTTATTTTCCCTTGATTGTCCATGAAGCCATCATGATTGAACCGACCGAAACGGAAAGCAAAGAGACGCTGGATACATTCTGCGACGCCATGATCGCCATCGCCAATGAGGCCAAAGAAAATCCCGACGGCGTGAAAAACGCTCCGGTGACGACACCGGTCAGCCGTCTCGATGAGGTGCTGGCGGCGCGCAAACCGGATGTCTGCTGGAAGAAATCATAAATGTCATCGCGAGGAGTCCCGACGCTTCGGGGCGACGTGGCAATCTTTCTATATGTGGTAAAAGGTCACGTGAAATAATGACTCAAATAAAAGAAAAATCGCAAATCCTCCGCAAGCCTGACTGGTTAAAAGTTCGCCCTCCGTTTTCCAATGAATGCCGAAAGATAAGGTCAGCTTTGAACGGTCTGCAGCTGCATACCGTCTGTCAGGAGGCGGCTTGTCCCAATATGGCGGAGTGTTTTGCAAGCGGCACGGCGACTTTTCTGATCATGGGTAATGTCTGTACACGTAACTGCCTGTATTGCAATGTCGAGCACGGCATGCCCGCCCCGGTTGACGATCATGAAATCAATCATTTGATAGATGCCGTGCGAAAAATGAAACTGGAGTACGTGGTGATCACGTCCGTTACCCGCGATGATTTACCCGACGGCGGTGCGCAAGTTTTTGCTGATTGTATCAGACAGCTGAGCAAAACTGTTGATGATTGCAAAATCGAAGTACTGATTCCCGATTTTCAGGGAAATCATGAGGCGCTTCAAAAAGTTATTGCAGCCGGGCCCGATGTCATCAATCACAATATGGAAGTTGTAAAACCGATGTTTACGCGATTGCGGCCGCAGGGTAATTATGATGTTTCGCTCAAGCTGCTCAAGAATATAAGCTCGTCTAATGTTGTCTCCAAAAGCGGATTCATGATCGGATTCGGCGAGAGCCGCGACGATATTCTGCACCTGATTGACGATCTGGCTTCGGTTTCCTGCGCGCGCTTGACCATCGGGCAATACCAGCAGCCGACATTGAAACACTGGCCGGTAGCCAAGTACTATCACCCTGATGAATTTGCCGAATTCAAGGAAATTGCTTACCAGAAGGGCTTCCAGTATGTGGAGTCCGGACCGCTCGTGCGCAGCTCCTATCACGCGGCCAGGGCAGAGTGAATTATGAATGGTGAATCTGATGTGTCTTTAATAAAAATGTTTTTATAAATTTCGAGGTGCAAAAGTGTCCGAAAGATATGATTTGATAATCATCGGCGGAGGGCCGGGAGGCGTTGCGGCGGCGGAAGTTGCCGCGTCCAAGGAAAAAAGAGTTCTTGTTATCGAGAAAGCAGGCTGGGGCGGCACCTGCACGCACCGGGGCTGTATTCCCACCAAGGCGCTGCTTTCCTGCAGCAAGTATTACTCGGATTTAAAGAAGCTCAAAAGGATGGGGATAAATATCACGGAGGCGTCTGTTGATTTTTCCGCCATTAAAAAACACCAGCAGCAGATTGTGAAAGTATCCGCTCTTGGCGCGCAAAAATTGCTTGCCGATGCCGGAGTGGAAATTAAGCAGGGCGTCGGCGAAATTGTTTCTCCTTCAGAAGTTCGTTTTACCGATTCATCAGGAAAAAGCGAAAATTTATCAACTCAAAATATCATGGTGGCCTGGGGCTCCGTACCGCAGGTTCTTCCGGGAATCAATCTGTCCGAAAGGATTATGACGTCTGACGGCATTTTAAAATTGAATACACTCCCTCCAAGCATCATCATTGTCGGCGGCAGTGTGATCGGTGTGGAGTTCGTCACCTTCTTTGCCGAACTGGGGACAAAAGTGACTATGGTGGAAATCCTCGATACGATCATTCCACTGGAAGATCAGGAATGCGCCGATTTGCTCAAACAGGAATTAACCAGGATGGGTGTTGTTATTCATACATCGACAAAACCGGAGAGCCTCAGAGATGCGGGCGATGGCGTTGCAATAATGGCTCAGAAAGACGGCAAGTCCCTAGAAATCAGCGCTGACTATGCGCTTCTTTGCACCGGCAGAAAACCATTATTGAATACAGAAGAGTTGGACAAGCTCGGAATTGAATATTCAAAAGCCGGCATCAAGATTGATTCAAATATGATGACGAATGTTGCCGGCATTTACGCAGTGGGCGATGTTACCGGCGGGATGATGCTGGCGCACCGGGCGATGCAGCAGGCCAAGTGCGCTGTAGAACGTATTTTCGGAGGAGATGACTTTGCCTATAACGAAGATTTCATTCCTTCGGTCGTTTACAGCCATCCGCAGATTGCGCGGGTGGGTTATACGCAAAAACGCGCGGAAGACGAAGAACTTTCCGTCGAAGTTGTTAAATCTTTCTACAGCGCCAATATTATTGCCCGCGCCGAATTGATGGGGCAGGGCTTTGTTAAAGCAGTTTTTCATCAGAACAAACTGATCGGCGCGACCATCGTCGGTGAAGACGCCGCGGAACTTATCGTGCCCTTAACGCTGGCAGTGTCCAATGAACAAACAAAAAAACAATTACGTTCGTGGGTGCTGCCGCATCCGACGCTGAGCGAAGTGTTTGCATTATTAACCGGTTGAGAAGGGAGCTCTTTATGAAGTTGATCAAT
Organism: Smithella sp.; assembly: GCA_035350895.1. Lineage (GTDB taxonomy): Bacteria > Desulfobacterota > Syntrophia > Syntrophales > Smithellaceae > Smithella. The sequence goes on from DAOPVC010000057.1 coordinate 4,365, forward strand.
TATAAAACTGTCGCATCAACCCATTTTGACAAGGGTTCGGCCAAGGGCGTTGCCGGACGAGTCGCTGTGGGCAAGGCTGACGGCGCGAATAATTTTTGTATGCGGGTTTTCGAAATCGCTCCGGGAGGATTTACGCCGAAGCACACCCATCCTTGGGAACATGAGATTTTTATTCATGCCGGTTCCGGCGAGGTTTACGGCAACGGCCAGTGGAATCCGATCGATCCGGAGAGTGTCATTTTCATGCCGGCCGATGAAGAACATCAGATCAGAAACACCGGGAAAGAAACCCTTGTGTTTGTTTGTCTGGTTCCGTCCGTTGCACCCGAATTGTAATACCGGAGATATTTATGACGCCTTTGTGTATTCGACGGCTTTTTCACCGGCCAGGTAACCGGTAGAGAAAGCGGCCTGCAAATTGTACCCGCCGGTATCGGCGTCAATATCCATCACCTCGCCGCAAAAGAAAAGTCCGCTGATCAATTTGGAAGCCATCGTGCGCGGATCTATTTCGTTTAACGAAACACCGCCAGCCGTAACGATTGCCCTTTCCAGCGGCAGAGACGCCTTAATATTGAAACGCAGCGCTTTCAATATTTCAATAATCTTTCCTCTTTCCGCGGCGGTTATCTGATGCGCCAGTTTTTCACTATTGATTCCGGTAAGCCCGATAAATGGTTCAATCATCTTGGCGGGCAGGTATTCTTTCATGATGCCGGAAATTTTTCTTTTGCTGAAATTGTCCAGATCCCGTTGCAGCCGTTTTTGCAATTGCTCTCTGGTCAAAGCCGGCTTCAAATCTATGAATATTGATACGGGACTTTTCTCCAGGGCTTCAACGACAGACAGGCTCATCAGCAGAATAATCGGACCGCCCAACCCGAAATGGGTAAACAGCATTTCGCCAAAACGGCTTTCGATGACCGGATGCCGGGGTGATTTTTTTTCTCCCCGTCCGTAAATGCAATCGGGCGTCATTCGGGAATCAATGGAATCGGCTTCGCCCTGAAAAGCCGTGGCGCGGACGTTGCGCAGGCTCACTCCCTGCATGGATTGAGCAAGCTCCTGTTCCCGCACGATCAGCGGCACCAGCGCCGGTTTCGGTTTGACGATATTGTGTCCCCGCGCGGCGGCTATTTTGTAACCGTCGCCGGTGGAACCGGTGGAAGGCCAGGTGGCCCCGCCGGTGGCCAGAATGACAGCTTTGCAGAGATAATCCTGGTCCTGTGTCTTCACACCGTAAACAGAATCGTCCTTCATGGTGATGCCGGTTACTTTAGTGTTCACTTTTAGAGTTACATTATTTTCGGAAAGGTATTTTTTGAAAATACGCACGACATCATGAGCATCATCGGACGCAGGAAATATCCGTCCACCGCGTTCCACTTTGGTCGCCAGACCGTGATGATTGAAAAAATCCAGCAATTGCGGACGGAAGAAGTTATGAAAGGCGCTGAAAAGAAAACGGCCGTTATCACCATACATGGCAATAAAATGGTTCCGTTCGGCCGCATTGGTCAAGTTGCAGCGCGTCTTGCCGCTGACCAGAATTTTTTTGCCGCAGCCATCGGTTTTTTCAAGGAGTAATACTTTTGCGCCCAATTCGCCGGCACGACCGGCCGCCATCATCCCGGCCGCTCCCGCGCCAATGACAATAATATCGCTTTTATTTTTTTCTTGATTCATAAAGGTCATTCGATTTTTCAGTGGGGTAACATGAAAGGATATAAATGGTCAATGATTCTATGCGGGGGAATTATTCCCCGCCAGAGAGGAATTATTCCCCCTTCTTTTTAATGAAACGGTCTCACCGGCTGTGATGAATATATATAAATACCGTCTTTTCAAATACATACAACAAACACATCGCTTTTTTCTGCTGGCATGTAAATTGCTTTAATGCGTGAACGACAAACGTATCCACCTAACTTTTA
>DAOPVC010000058.1:0-5827 GCA_035350895.1 Smithella sp.
ATGCTTTCACCATTTTTATTTACTTTTTACCAACACCTTACCTATATTTATACCCATTTTTAGTCTAAATCAAAGTGATAGAATAAAATCAAGGAGAAAAAATGACTGGATTTACGCTAAAATAACCTAATACCCTGAAGGCGTTAATCCGGCGTCTGCCAGAGCATATCGCGGGCACTTGTGGTCACCTGCAAATGGAATGACGAGAGGAAACGTTTCGACTTTTTTACATATTCTGTAAATTAGTCGCATGAAACGAACGGTTGGCAAATATATCTTTGACCCGGAAATGAACGCGGGCAATATGATTTTCCTTACCGACCCCCGCCAGGTCGGCAAAACAACTTTTGCGCGAAACTGGTTTGCCGGACAGGGTGCCGAGGATTTGTATTTCAACGGGGATGATCCGGCCGTGGCAAGGGCATACAAAAGAAATCCGCTATTCTTCAAAAACATCATCGACGACAGATTTATTAAAAAACCGCTGCCTCTGGTGTTTGATGAAATTCATAAACTGAAGAACTGGCGCAATATTCTCAAGGGTATTTACGATACGAATAAAGAAAAAATAACCCTGCTGGTAACGGACAGCGTGCGTCTGGGCTGGTATCGCAAATCGGAGGATTTTCTCGTCGGACGTTATTTTTCCTATCAGATGCTGCTCCCCGGACTGCCGGAAGGCCGAAGCATTCCCCGGTAACTGCGCTGTCATTCCCGCAACAAATTTTCTGATGATAACCGGATAAAGACAAATTATGGCCAGATTCTTATTTGTTTAGTAAATTTTATTTGCATCCTTGGTTGCAAATTGATATATGCAGCGCGATTGTCGCAGTCGAGGAAATATTTTCCATTTACAGTTTCAAAAATAAAATTTGGAAAACAGTGTAGTAAATTGTCAAAGTTTAGCAGCATTGTTTCACTTATTTATTTTGTTTTACTGATTGTTTTTGCGGCGGTTCCCTGCCGGGCTGATTCTCTGGATTACCGCGATGTGATCACCGACAGCATCGGTTATTCCGCGTCTCTGCGTGTCAAGAATGAAGATGTTTTTATTTCCAATGCGCAATACCGAAGCAATTTTGCCGCTCTCTATCCGGTCGTCACCCTCGGCGGACGCGCAGAAAGATATGAGAATATCGATAATCGTGACAACACGACGATTAACACGATAGGCAATGAGGTGGTCGGCGGTTATGAAAGCGCATGGAGATCGTCCGTTTCTTTATCCGGACAGTATGCCGTTTCCAACTGGTACAAGAAAATTTATGAAACAGGCTATTATGAAAAACTCAAGAACACGAGCATCCATGAATGTGAAGCGGAAGTAAAAAAAACGATCCGGGACGTTACGGATATTTTCCGCTCTGTCGCGGAAAGCAAAATCAAGCTGTTGTACGCCCGTGAAATTCTGTCGCGTCTTAACGAAATTTTCAGGATGAAACAAGAAGCTTTCACCAACGGACAATTTTCTCATGAGGACGTTTTGACGGCACAAACGGATGTCTTGACTATGGAAAAGGATATTACCGGCATTCACAAAGACATGCGCGAGAGTTTCGAGAAACTGAGCAACTATACCGGCAAATCTTATTCCGTCGATGTGGATATTATTACTTTGCCGCTGTCATCCCCCTTGCCGACACCGGACGAAACTGAGATCATTGCACAGACCCCCGAGTATAAAGCGCGGCTGAACGAAATCGAGGCTCTCAGGTCCAGGAAAAAATCGGTGAGCAATAATTTTCTGCCGGATATTTCCGTTTACGGCCGATACGATTTTTACAACAGCAGTCCCGACAATATGCATGACTCGCTCAGTGATGTACGTGCCACCGATTACAGTGTCGGACTTCACATCAGCCTGCCCTTGTTTGACGGAGGCGTCCGTAAATGGGAGAGGGAAAAATCTTTTCATGAACTGAAGAAGGCCCAGGAATACGCCCGCCTCGTTTTCAACGAAAAAAATAAGGACATCAAAACACTCCGGGTCGGATACGCCGAACTTTCAAAATCATATTCGCATTATAAAAAAATCAATGAACAATATGCGAAAATCAAGGATATCAACAGAAAATCAAAAGTTCTCGGCGAAAGAAGCGATCTTGACGTTATTGAATTTGAAAAAGACGCTCTGCTGGCAGAACGCGATTTGAAAATTATCGAGCACACAATGGCTGTTTATGAAAAACAACTGGCGCTCGAGTTGAACTTTAATCAATTTGCAGGTGAATATGGCGGAAACGGGACTTGTCAGCATTGAAGTTATCTCCAAGATCCACACGGTCAGCATAGACATGCAAGCCGTTAAACGGCGCTACTTTATCGAAACCGAACTGAGCCGGGAGGAGGTTTTGCGCATTCTAAAGGATCACGGTATCCGTTCGCGTCTGAAGAAGCTGAAATCGATTGACGACCTGCTGAAATATCCGTGTCCCTTGATCATCATCTCTCCCGAAAACGAATTCCATATTCTCCTGGGGAAAAAGGAAGATAAGATATTCATCTTCGACTGTAACGAGAAAAAGCCCCGGGAAATGACAACCGATGAATTTCTTAAATTCTGGAATGGCGAGGCCATCGCGGTGTATCCGCGTTTTACGAAAACGGAATTTTTTTTGAATATGAAATGGCTCTTTAAAGAATTTTATAAACACCGTCCGGTTTTTACCGCCGTCATTACGGCTTCTTTTTTCATTCAGTTGTTCGGCCTGGTCACGCCGTTATTTATTCAGGTTATCATTGACAAGGTTCTTGCGCATCACGCGTTAACTACGCTGCAAGTCGTCGCGGGAGCTTTTCTGATTGTGCTGGTTTTCGATACAATAATGAATCTCATGCGTAATTATCTGCTTTATCATACCGCCAACAAGGTTGACGCCGGACTCGGAGCAAAGGTTTACCGTCATCTGCTTTCGCTGCCGTTCCGTTATTTTGAAACCCGGAAAGTGGGCAATATCATTGCGCGCGTACGCGAGCTGGAAAATTTAAGACAATTTATGACCAATATCTCTCTGACCGTTTTGCTGGATACGGTTTTTTCGGTCGTGTTTATTGCCATTATGTGGATTTACAGCGGTTATTTGACACTCATTGTGCTGGGCATTGTTTTTCTTATCGCGCTTATTTCATTTATAACCACACCAATGATCAAGCAACGATTAGATGAAAAATTTCAGAAGGGCGCGATCAATCAATCCTTTCTGGTGGAGTCCATTACCGGCATCCAAACTGTAAAATCCCTGGCCATTGAAGGTAAAATGATCAAAGACTGGGAAAAAAATCTGGGCGAATACATTATGTCCGCATTCAGGCTGTCCAATCTGGGCAACGTGGCGGTGACCTCGTCGCAGACGCTGCAAAAAGCCATGTCGCTCGCCGTTATTTATTTCGGTGTCAGCCTTGTTTTCGATAAAAGCATGAGCGTAGGGCAGCTCATCGCTTTTCAGATGTTCGCATCGCAACTGAGCGGACCGATCCTGCGCCTGGTGCGTATGTGGCAGGACTTTCAACAGGCCAGGCTTTCACTGGACAGAATCGGCGATATTATCAATACCCCGCCGGAAGTGGTCGGCGGCGCCATTACAGTCAAAGAGCTGAAAGGTGAAATTGTTGCCAAGGATGTCCGTTTCCGCTATGCGCCGGAGGGACCGTTGGTGCTGGATGGTGTCAATTTCACTATCCAAGCAGGTATGATGGTGGGTATTGTCGGACGAAGCGGTTCCGGTAAAAGCACGATTGCCAAACTGATTCAGCGTCTTTATCTGCCGGTCGAAGGCACCATGATGGTCGACGGCGTGGATATCCGCCACATGGACCCGCTGTTTCTGCGCTATCGCACCGGCGTTGTTCTGCAGGAATGTTATCTTTTCAGCGGCACCATTAAAGAAAATATCGCCATGGCGGCGCCCAACGCCGGTATGGAAAGAATCATCCAGGTGGCGCGGATTGCGGGCGCTCATGATTTTATTTCCGAAATGCCCATGGGGTACGATACCTATGTTGAGGAAAGAGGATCTTCATTGTCCGGCGGTCAAAAGCAGCGAATCGCCATTGCCCGCGCGCTGATTATGAATCCTAATATTTTAATTTTCGACGAAGCAACCAGTTCGCTGGATTATGAATCGGAAAAGATCATCCAACAGAACCTGAACCTGATCAGGCAAGGGAGAACCGTTATATTTATTGCGCACAGGCTTTCGATCATGCGCGACTGCGACATGGTCATTGTCATCGATCGCGGCAAGATTGTGGAAACCGGCAACCATGAATCTCTGATGCAAAAAGACGGACTCTACGCTTACCTCTACAAACAACAGGAGGAGAACAGACTCAGATGAGTAAATCCGATTATCATGATTTTAAGCCCATTCTGGCGGAAATCGAAGAACGGCCGACAAATCCGCTGGGCACCTATTTTCTGTGGACGATCATCTCCCTGATGATTGTTGTTTTGCTGGCTTTATTTCTCGTCAAAATCGATGTTGTCGTTGCGGCACGCGGGAAAATTATACCCGCGGGCGATGTAAAGGTTGTTCAACCTCTGGAAACAGGTGTCATCGCCAAGATTAACGTCAAGGAAGGAGACTATGTCAAGAAAGGTGATATCCTGCTGGAAATAGATCCTTCCGTGGACACGGCTGATCTGGAAGGCAAGGAAAGAAATCTGAATTATTCACGTTTATCCATGGGCAGGATTGATGCCGTCCTTAACGAAAAAGGGTTTTCTCCCGCGGGGAAGGGTCTTGCATCGGAAATTGTAAAAACGCAGATGACGCACTATCAGGCGCAAAGAGATGTTTATTATTCAACTTTGAAAGAAAAAGAGAAAGAAGCTCTGGAGAATCAGAGCGCGCTGGAATCCCTCAGGAAAGAAATCGAAACGATCAATCACGTCTTGTCTATGACGCTGGAAGAGGAAAAGAGGCAGAAAGCCCTGGTGGAAATCGGAACGCTGGCGGATAATCGTTACCGGGAAAAAGTCAAAGAAAGAATGGATCTGGAACGCGAACGAGATGCCAAAGAAGGACAGGTCAGACAGTTGGAAACCAAATTATCCCGAATCGATGATGAAATACAGACTTTTAAAAGCAATTTCCGGGAGAAACTCCTTTCCGATTACTCCAATAATATTCATGAACGCAATATTTTGGAAGCGGAAGTTAGCAGTCTTAAATTTAAACAGGGGAAACGATTTATCATAGCGCCGGTAGCGGGCTATATTCACTTGCTGCCGGTAAAAACAATCGGTGGAGTCGTAACCACAGCACAGCCTGTTGTAGGTATCGTTCCCGAAGGCACGCCGCTGGAAGTCAATGCCATCGTTATGAACAAAGATATCGGCTATGTAAAAGAAGGGCAGAGTTGCGTAGTTAAAGTCGACACTTACGACTTTCAAAAATACGGGACCATTGAAGGTAAGGTCGAAATTATCAATCCTTATAGTATGGAAGAAAAAGAAAATAAGGAAACCAACAAGGTCGATGAGAATGAATCCGGAGGCTACCCCGTGCGCGTGAAGATGTTGTCGGAAACGCTAAAAACAAAGAACGGCGATGTCTATAAAGTCAAACCGGGCATGTCCGTCACGGCGGAAGTGAACATGGGCAAGCGCAGAGTGATTGAGTTTTTCCTTTTCCCGATAATCCGTTACCTGGATGAAGGTCTCAAAGTCAGGTAATTTAAGATCATTGATCAACGCACATTATTTAAATAAAGGAGGAGTCGACATGGCAAAGGGCGATAAAATTGATGAAAACATGGAACAAGTTTCTCCGCAGCAGAGAAAACTTCGTTTTACAGAGGAAGGAATTAAAACTCATTATTC
>DAOPVC010000059.1:0-4854 GCA_035350895.1 Smithella sp.
CCGTGAAGGATAAAATCAAGATTCCTTTTAACAAGCCTTATATTGCAGATAAGGAACTTTATTATATTGCGCAGGCGGTGAGGGAGAACAATCATACTGCCGGTGACGGTCCCTTTACGAAAAAATGCCAGGCATGGTTGGAAAAAAAACTTCATTGCCGCAAAGCTCTTCTGACACATTCGTGTACCGCCGCTCTGGAAATGTCGGCGATGCTGGCAGAGATTCAGCCCGGCGATGAAATCATCATGCCTTCTTATACGTTTGTTTCCACGGCGAACGCCTTTGTCTTGCGGGGGGGCGTTCCGGTATTCATCGATATCAGACCGGACACGCTGAATCTGGATGAGACGCTGATTGAGGCGGCTGTGACGCCGCGCACCAGAGTTGTGGTGCCGGTTCATTATGCCGGCGTTCCCTGCGAAATGGATGTGATTATGGATGTCGCCCGACGGCATCGTCTGTTGGTGATTGAAGATGCGGCGCATAGTACCATGAACTCCTATCAGGGACAGCGATTGGGAACCATCGGACATTTCGGCGCCTGCTCATTTCACGAAACGAAAAACATGATTTCGGGGGAGGGCGGCGCGCTGCTGATCAATGATGAAACGTATTTCGAACGCGCGGAAATCATCCGGGAAAAGGGCACCAATCGCAGTCAATTCATCCGGGAAGGACTGCGTCAATACACCTGGGTCGATATCGGGTCTTCTTATCTGCCCAGCGATATCATTGCCGCATTTCTCTATGCCCAGATGGAGCGCGTCGATCAAATGATTGCCCGGCGCAATGTGATTTATGATTTATATCGGAGGGGCTTGAGTCCGCTGGCCGAAAAAGGGCTGATCCGGTTGCCGCTCAAGCGTAACGCTGGTTTCAGCAATGGACACATTTTTTATATCATTACCGGATCGTTGAACGAAAGAATCGAACTGAGTGTGTTTTTGAAAGACCGGGGGATAGAGGCTTTTTTCCATTACGTGCCGCTGCACGGCTCTCCTGCCGGCAAATTATACGGAAGGACCTGCGGCGCTCTGGAGGTAACGATCGGGATCAGCGACTGTCTTTTGCGTTTGCCTCTCTACTACGAAATGACTGAAGCAGACGTTCAAACCGTTGTAAACGCCATGATGGATTTTTATAAATCCCGCTGATTAAACGATGAAATATCCGGTCAATAAATTTTTATTTTAAGCGATACCAGGTGGAAAACAGACATATGGGAGAACGAGAAGACGACAGAAGGGAATCCACCGTCGCGGGTAAGGACACCCGACAACATCCCGCGTGGGTATCTTCTTTTTTTGATTTTTCTGAAAAAATTTCAGCATCGGTCCATTTGAGGTGGTTCATTCTTTCGCTCCTGCCGGTTTTGATTTTGCTGAAATATCCGGTGGACAGAATTGATTATGATTTATGGTGGCAGATGGCGCACGGGAAATATTATCTCGATCACCATACGCTGAAAATTGATCTTTCGATGTTTTCCTGGACGCCCACGGATCCCGCCTGGATTTACAATACCTGTCTGGGCAGCATCGCCATCTACCTTTTTTATCATTTCATGGGCGGATTCGGATTATGGCTGTTTCAATGGCTGGTCTTCGCCGGAATTTTTCTTGCCTTTTACCTCTTTCTTCGCCTGATAAAGCAGCCCCGCGATATAACCGGCATGACGATGATTGCCGCGGTTTTTATAGCTTGCTCCATATCCTGCCGTTATTACAAGCCGGAGCTGTTTTCGGCGCTTTTATTCTGCTGGACGGCATTTATATTTTTTTATATCAAGATCCGCGGAAGCAAATATCTTGTTTATCTCTATCCGCTGATCTTTGCTTTGTGGGTTAATCTGCACGGCGCGTTCGTCGTCGGAATTGTTTTTTTAGTCATGGCTTTTGCCGGTGAAATGCTGAACCGGATTGTTTTCCCGGAGAAATCGTTGACTACCGGATTTCTGATTCATTTTGGAACAGCCCTGCTGCTTTCCGGGATTGCCACCTTGCTGAATCCTTACGGCATAGATTATTTAAAGAACCTCTTTCCGACGATCATGAACGCTATCGGCGTGGGAGATTATTCCGGCCCGTATGACAAGTTTGTTCTGGCTTACGCGAGTCTCTGGCCTTATTTGAAGACCATGGGGCCTGAATTTTTCGGTGTCGGAATGACGGCCTGGATCTTGACGCTGATGATTTTGTGTCTGGCGGGTCTGGTGGTTTATGAATTGATCAAACATAAGTCGTGTGATTTTACTTTGTTGATCGTCAGCGTGGCTTTGTACTGGAAGGGTATGGAAACAAGCCGGGCATCCTATTTTCTCCCGATTGCGTTTTTCTTCGTCTTTTTCTATCTGCTGATTCACCGGCTGAAACTTGTCCGGTTCAGCGGCAGAACAACGGTTTTGGCTATCCTTGTTTTTATCTTCTTTTTTGCAGCGGTTTCATTCTTTAACATCAGATATGGTGCGGATAACAAGTGGTTCGGACGGGATCTTGACGGTTTTGTGCCGGTTAAAGAAGTGGCGTTCCTGAAAAAATACAAACTGGAGGGGCCGATATTCAATGATTATGTGATCGGCGGTTATCTGACATGGGCTTTATATCCGGATTATAAAGTTTTTATTGATCCTCGCGGCGGTTTGTACAATAATCAGGTCTTCCCCGATTACATGGAATTTACCATGAAACGAGTCACCCGGGATGATATCCGCCGCTTCAGAGAAAAGTATCCTTTTAAAATTGCTATTCTTCATTATCGGCAGATGGCTCTTATTTTTGATTTTTTGCAGTCTGGAGACGAATGGCGTTTGTTATATTTTGAGAAAAATGCCGCTGTCCTGATTCATAAATCATTGTTGCCTGTTATTCAGACGACAGCCGGGAATGAAAGTCTGAGCCCTGTGCGTTTTAAGCATGTCAGGAATCCTGAAATTCTCATTAATGTTTTTAACTTTTATGTTCGGCTCGATCCGAAAGCGGCAAGGTATATTTATTATGTCTTTAAAAGAAATGTCAGTGATTACTTTAAACTGAAAAACGACATTTTGACAGCGATGGACGCCGAAATCCGCGTGAAGGAAAATGAGCTCCGGGAAAGAGCCCGCTGGCTTTCTCCGTGAAAAATTTAAAAAAGATCATTGCGTGATTCAAAAAATATTTCTTTACATATCATTGAAACGTGTACATATGAGCATCACAATTCATTTTAAGAGCGCAAACATGCCCCATCTTGCGGAGGATCCATGAGCCCAGCCTCATTCGGCGTATTTATTTCGAATATCGATCAGGAACGTTTCGGTATTAAGACGGCCAGAGCGGTGGGCCTGACCACGGCCGATCTTCCCTTTGCGCTGGATTTCTGCGTCAATCATGAAGTAAAACTTTTGATTGCGCGCTGCAGCATATCCGATCTTGATGCGGCACAATCCATGGAAAAAAAGGGCTTTCTGTTGATGGACACGCTTGTTTATTATACGTTTGATCTTCTCCGACGACCAACGCCACCCGCCATCTGCAAGGTAGATTTCAGACCGATACGGGCCGGTGAGGAGCCGGCGATAGAAAGGGTGGCTGTGGAATCCTTCCGCGGTTACTTTGGACATTATCACGCCGATAAAAAACTGGATAACGATCAATGTGATGAAGTTTACGTTGATTGGGCAAAAAAAGCGTGCACGGCCAAGGGGGCCGATGAAAATTTTCTCGTGGCCGACATTCAAGACAAAATCGTTGCTTTTGGCGTCTTCAGGCTCAACAGTCTCGACGAAGGGGAGTTGTTCCTGGGAGGAATCCATCCTGAATACCAGGGACGGGGCATTTATCAATCTTTTTTACACAGAGCCGTGGATTGGTGCCTGTCGAAAAACGCTAAAAGAATGATTATTTCAACCCAGCTTAATAATGTCGCCGTACAGAAAGTTCTGACGAAATTCGGATTTGAAATCACCAGAGGATGCTATACATTCCACAAGTGGTTTGATTAGCGCTTTGCGATCTGGTGTCTAAGGAACGTATAAAGGGAAATAACTATAAAGATTTCTCGCTATCTGGAGTCGTATGGGCGAAAAGGAAATAATCCCCGCGAACGATTTGTTCGGGAATCAACGTCAGAAAGCCGACAACCGGCCGTCGATAACCTCTTCCTTGATTGCCGTTTCTGAAAAACTGGCCGCTTTTTCAGGTCTGAAGTGGATGGCGGCCGTTTTATTGCCTGTTCTGATTTTTCTGGCCTATCCGCTGCCGCGCGGCGATTATGATTTATGGTGGCAAATGGCGCTCGGCAAATATTATTTAACTCATCAGACCCCGGTCGTTGATCACTCGATCTTTTCCTGGACGCCATCGGATCCCGGCTGGATCTATAACACATTTTTGGGCAGCATCATTATTTACGTGATGTATAGCTGGATGGGCGGATTCGGATTGTGGTTGTTTCAATGGCTGATTTTCCTGGGTATTTTTCTTTCCTTTTATGTTTTTCTGCGTCTGATCGGTCAGCGTCTGGACATTACGATGATGACGGTCATTGCCGCCATTGGCATCGCCTGTTCCATGGTTTGTAGTTTTTATAAACCGGAGCTGTTTTCGGCCTTATTGTTTTGCTGGACGGTCTTTATCTTTTTTTCCGTTAAAGTGACCCGAAGAAAATATTTATTCTATTTCTATCCGGTGCTCTTTGCATTTTGGGTCAACCTGCACGGTGCTTTTATTTTGGCCCTTATTTTTCTTGCTCTGATATTTACCGGCGAGATTTTAAATAGAATGATCTTTCCGCGAGAATCATTCACCAACGATGAACTAATTCATTTTGGCATAGCATACTTTTTATCTCTGGCGGTGACCTTGTTGAATCCTT
>DAOPVC010000060.1:0-4362 GCA_035350895.1 Smithella sp.
ACTTTGTGAACGCCGTCGATATCGAATCCGTCCATCGGGTGAGAATCAAGGCCGGCATCTTTGGCAGCCAGCATCAGCGCCATGGCGAAAAATCCGGTATTCTTGCAGGCAAACGCCAGTTGACGTTCCGGCGTAGCTCCGTAAAGAGAGTTTGTTGCCTTGCAGAACCAGTCGTACTGCTCCTGCTTCATGATGCCCTCTTTGACAGATTCGATAAAATCTTTTTCAAAACCGGGATTACCTTTTTTCCATCCTTCACGATCCGCCAGAACAATCAGGACGACGGGCGCTTCGGTAATTTTCGGCTGATTCATGGCCACTTTTCTCAACCTTTCTTTTTTTTCTTTATCTCTTAAAACGATAACCCTCCACGGTTGGAGATTGAAGCCGGAAGGCGCCAGCGCCGCGGTTTCGATAATTTGTTTAAGCTGCGCGTCGGTTACATCCTGAGTCGGGTCGAAAAAATTAACGGCACGCCTTTGTTTTATGACATCTTTGAATTCCATAGCACCCCCCCCAATACTATTAGTTTTCGAAAATTTGAAAATCTCAAATCTTAAATCTTAAATCTTAAATCTTAGTTTCCTTCATGTCCTCTTGTTAAATAGAACGTGGCCAGATCGAAAAAGATCGTCATCCGCCTCATCAGTTCAAATGTCATCAGCAGCCCCAGATTCTTCTGCAGGGCGTCCTGCGCCAGAGCGAACGTCCAGATGTGCTTGCGGATGAGGCTCAACGCGCTCAGAGCGCCGCTGATTTTAAAGCCGGATTTTTTTCTTTCCCGTCCCAGTTTGGTGTAGAAACTTCTCAGTTTATCAACATCGTCCATGCCGCCGAGCCAGAGGGTTAATTGCGAGAGAATCCTGTCGCAGATATTATAAAGAATCACCCGGTCCATCTTGTGATACTCGGTGGTGGAAGGATTTACAGCGACATCTTCCATCCATTGCTCGATAATTTTCCCTTTGTTTTTGATGATGACATTGACCAGGCGCCTCGTCAGAGAATTTTTTGCGATGGCAGGCGGAAGGGTTTTTTTATCGGCATGTTCAATCAAATCATATATCGCCCAGTAATCCTTTCTGCTTCTGATATAGGCGTCCAAGGCGCGTTTGTTGGAGCGGAAGGCAAGGGGAGGCAGTTTATTAACCGGCCAGAATTTGGCCTGCGAACAATCATCGCCGGCGCAAATCTTTCCGCCGGTTTGCTCCACAATAAAAGTCAGAAAAAGCAGATCGCCGTAAAAGCGGCTTTTATAGGAATCGACATCCAGCAGTTTGACAATTTTTCCCTTGATGCCGGTTTCTTCCGACAGCTCGCGCAGGGCCGCTTCTTCGATGCTTTCCCCGGCTTCGGCAAACCCGGTTGGCAGGCACCACAATCCCTTCGAGGGAGCCCGGTCGCGTTTGACCAGCAGGATCTCACGTGATGATTCCAGAATGGAGGAAACCACCGGCAGCGGGTTTTCATAGAAAAAAGAATTGCAGACGGGACAAAAGTCGCGTTGAACATTATCCTCATATTTCTTGATGATGATTTCGCCGCAGTACGGACAATGTCTCCTTTGTTTTTTCATTTCAAATCCTCTGATTTTACGGGAAGGGAACAAATGAAAATTCTGTCGTCCTTGCACATCGTGACAAAATTCTTCCTTGCCGCCAGGTCTTTTAATTCTTCATATAGCTGATGAATGATTGTTTTGTCGCTCGCATTGCTCCCGGTCAGAAAAAACGACTTTTTAAACTGGAAATAATTCATGAAGTGTTCAATTTCCTGAGGTTGAAAGACAAGCGTATTCTTAAAATCAATCGCTTCTATCCGGTTGAAAAAAGGGTTGAGAAGATTTTCGCCGTTCTCCGCAGAGAACTGGTCAAATATAATTTCTATCGGCAGAGAGGGGCTGTTTTCGAGGGAATTGTTTTGTTTGAGGATTCTTTTCACAAGTTCAACCATTTCCCGCATGTCCCGGTTGGAGTGGGTGATGGTGATAAACAAACCGTCCTGCTTCAGCACGCGTGCGATTTCCGGGACGATCTCGGAAAAAAAATATAAAGCGTAGCTGCAGATGATCAGGTCCAGGGAGCCGGAATGATATTTCTTGATTTTCTCAATGCCCGACGAGGAAAATGATCCTTCATAACCGGCGCGTCGGCAGGCTTCCAGAAAAAACGGCTTGTATTCGGGAATAATATCGACGCCGGTTATTTTTGCATTCGGGTGTAATTTATTCTTCAGAGCCTCGGTAAAAGCACCGAACGCGCAGCCCAGTTCCAAAACGCTCCGGCAATGGGACAGGTCGATCCTGTTCAAGGCTGCCTTTCGGATATCTTCTTTGTTGGTGGAAAAACGTCTGATTAACTGCGCAATAGCCAGATGTTTCTGAACGTTGCGGAAAACGTTGCGAATCTTTTTTTTATCGAGGACGTCCGCCATCTGAATTCCTGCATTAAAATAAAGATTTCAGTTATTTTCCGCATTCATGATTTTTGCCACTCTTCTTGAATGCCTGTCTCCCGCGAATTTTGTTTCCATGAATTTTTCAATTATTTCCGTGACCGGCACAGCGTATTGCACGCGTCCGCCCAAGGCGATAAAGTTGGCATCGTTGTGCGCTTTGGCCATTTCGGCGGTAAAGAGGTCATGAATCAGGGCGCACCGGATGCCATTGATCTTATTGGCGGTGATGGATACGCCGATTCCGGTTCCGCAAAGCAGGATGCCGAAATCGTAACCGCCTTTTTTAAATTCCATGCAGGCGGCAACGGCAATATCCGGATAATCGACAGGATCTTCGCTGGCTACTCCCATGTCCTTGACATCGCAGTTTTTTGTTTTCAGGAACGCAATGATATCGGCTTTTAATTTTACCGCGCCATGATCGGAAGCAATAATGATTCTTTGCATTGAAAGTCCTTGTTAAGAAAGTATTATGAGTATTTGTTCTTATTTTTACGATATTATGAAATAAGTCAATAAAAAATCTTTGCTTCAGGGAGATATTTAAGTTAAAAAGTCTCATGCGGGAATTCATGGTGAAATATTTTGATTATCTTCTGGTCGAACGCGGGATGGCTCAAAATACGCTGGAGTCCTACGGACGCGATTTGCGCCGGTATATTTTTTTTATTGAAGAAGAAAAAAAAATAAATGACATAACAAAAGTAACGCCGGAAGTGATTGTCGAATATCTAACCAGGATCCGGAATCAAGGCCTGGCGGCGAACTCCATGAACAGGTCGCTGGCCGCTTTAAGAGGGTTTTATAAATATCTTCTGCGGGAAAAAATATTAACGGAGAATCCGCTGGCCAATATTGAGCTGGCCAAAGTATGGATGAAACTGCCGGAAACGATCAGCAAAGAGGAAATGAAGATCATCCTGGCCCAGCCCGGAAATCAGAGCAATGCCGATATCCGCAATGCCGCTATGCTGGAGCTTTTATATGCGACGGGAATCCGTGTGTCGGAGTTAATCAACCTGACCATGAACAGCATTAACTGGCAGGTGGGATTTTTAATTGTCATGGGCAAGGGAAGCAAGGAAAGGATTGTTCCGATCGGCAAAATAGCTTACGATTGCACACGACGTTATGTTGATGAGATCAGACCCCGGCTCATGCAGAAAAAGAGCACGGATGTTTTATTTTTGAATCGCTTTGGGAAAAAATTCACCAGACAGGGCTTCTGGAAAATTGTTGCCGGTTACGCCAAAAAAGCCGGATTGCAGAAAAAAGTTTATCCGCATACATTCCGGCATTCGTTTGCGTCACATCTGCTGGAGGGCGGAGCGGATTTGCGCACCGTGCAGGTCATGCTGGGTCATTCTGATATTTCGACAACGCAAATTTACACGCATATAACCAGGGAAAGATTGAAAGAAGTGCACAGCAAGTATCATCCGCGCAGTTGATATAAAAAATATCAAACGCGATTTGGAAACGGATGATGATTCACTAAATGAGGACACCGGAAATGGAAAGGCATCGTGATCAAAAAACACCGAAGCGGCGAATGTCGTTTCCGGTTCAAAAGACAGCCATCGTGCTGGCTGTCATCAGTGTTATATTATTGATTGCTTTTCTTCTTTCCCGGAATGTTTTTTCTTCTTTTGCCCTTCAGGCATCCAGAATTAAAAACACCTTTGCTCATTACGCGCTCAAGGAAAAGCCGCAATTTTATTATCTGGAGCTGGAAAAAAACGGCAAGGATATCCGCGTCGGAAGAAACAATGGGCTGGAAATCACTTACCGCGACGAATTTGTAGTCAAATCCGTAGTCAGCGATGATTTATCGGGCCGATACACGTATGTTAAATTTGACGGATTCAGCGACCGGGATAATGATCTGGGCGTTTTTCTGAAGGG
>DAOPVC010000061.1:0-4257 GCA_035350895.1 Smithella sp.
TGCCCTTTACCGTGATCGACGAAAGCATCAACCCGGAAATCGCCGATCAATATGACTACGACTACGTTCCGACATTTTATACCGGCGATGTGAAAATGATGGAAGGTGTTCCCACAAAAGAAGCGATTAAGAAAGCATTTGCCGCGGCGCTGAAATAGACCGAAGCATGTTTTTGGCCGAGAAATGAAGACAAACCGCCTGATCAACGAAAAAAGCCCCTATCTGCTGCAGCACGCAAAAAATCCGGTGGACTGGTATCCGTGGGGGAAAGAAGCATTTGAAAAAGCCCGGCGTGAGGACAAACCCGTCTTCCTTTCCATCGGCTATTCCACCTGCCACTGGTGTCATGTCATGGAGCGTGAATCCTTTGAAAATGAAGACGTCGCCCGGCTGCTGAACGATACGTTTGTGAGCGTCAAGGTTGACCGGGAAGAGCGCCCCGACATAGATGCGGTTTATATGAAGGTTTGCCAGCTGATGACGCAAAGCGGCGGCTGGCCCCTGACGATCATGATGACGCCGGATCAAGAGCCGTTCTTTGCCGCAACCTACATTCCCAGAACAACCAGATACGGGCGCGCCGGACTGCTGGAGATCATTCCCAGAATAAAAGAGATCTGGAAAACAAAACGCGCCGACGTTCTTTCCGCCGCGTCGGAAATTGCCGGCGCCCTGAATCAGCCAACCATCGACAAGGGCAATCACCTGTCGGAAGAAACGCTGCGGCGGGCTTTCGGGTCTCTGTCCACCCGTTTTGACAGGACATTCGGCGGCTTCGGCGGCGCTCCGAAATTTCCCTCGCCGCATCATTTCTTTTTTCTGCTGCGTTACTGGAAGCGCACCGGCGACGCGGAGGCGCTGCATATGGCTGAGTACACGCTCCGAAACATGCGGTACGGCGGTATTTACGATCACGTCGGGTTCGGCGTTCATCGCTATTCGACCGACGAACGCTGGGTGGTGCCTCATTTTGAAAAAATGCTCTACGATCAGGCGTTGCTGGCCATGGCTTTCATCGAACTGTCTCAGGCGACGGGAAAAGCGGAATATGAAGCCACGGCCCGCGAGATTTTTACCTACGTCTTGCGTGATTTAACGGATGAACAGGGCGGGTTTTACTGTGCCGAGGACGCCGACAGCGAAGGCGTGGAAGGAAAATTTTATCTGTGGACGGAAGATGAAATCCGGAGCATCCTGAACGACAAAGAAGCCGACCTCTTCCTGTCGCTCTACCGGCATCCTGAAGATGGTGACTTGCCGGGCATGCATGAAATTCCCGCCGGTTGTTTCATCCCCCATCTGACGCTGTCTGCCGGAAATAAAAACGATGTATTGGCCATGCTTTCTTCATCGGAGCACATTCGCAAAAAAGTTTTTGCCGCGCGGGATAAACGTATTCATCCGCACAAGGATGACAAAATTTTAGCCGATTGGAACGGCCTGATGATTGCGGCGCTGGCGCGCGGCGCCCAGGTCTTTAACGAACCTGTTTACGCCGAAGCCGCCTGCCGCGCGATGAATTTCGTTCTGGAATCCATGCAGACCGGGGAGGGAAAACTTCTGCACCGCTACCACAGTGGCGAGGCCGCGATGGATGCCCATATAGACGACTACGCTTTCGTCATCTGGGCGCTGCTGGAGCTTTATGCGGCGACGTTTCAGACAAAATATCTGCAAAAAGCTATCGATTATAATAAAGACCTGTTCCGTAACTTTCTTGATAAAAAAAACGGCGGCCTGTTTTTTACGTCCGTGGAGGCGGAAAAGCTTTTAACCCGGCCGAAGGAACTTTATGACGGCGCCATTCCTTCCGGCAATTCCGTGGCATATGTTAATGCGCTGAAAATTTCCCGCATGACCGGCGATGCCGCCATGGATATCCAGGCGAATGAAATTTATAAAGCTTTTGAAGCGCCGGCGGACGCGATGCCGGAGGCCTTCTCACAATTTCTCTGCGGTCTGGATTTTGCGGCGGGGCCTTCCAGCGAAGTCATCATTATCGGAGATTTGGAAAAACTGGATACCCGAGACATGCTGCGGGTTTTAAGAAAACAATTTGCACCGAACAGCGTCGTCATTTTCCGGCCGGAAAAATCGACTCAACCGGATATTGAAACCATCGCGCCGTTTGTGACGTCCCATTCTCTCATCAACGGAAAAGCAACCGTTTCCGTCTGCACCGACAACACCTGCCATCTGCCGACGAACGATCCGCAAAAAATGCTTGAACTTTTAGATATAAGAAAATAGTATCAACATATCTTTTCTGTTCATTCGAGATTTGGGCCGCGTCACCTTTAGAATCAACAGAAAACTGAAATATTCGAAATTCCATGCCGGTCACGGTTCATCGAGAGGTACATCATGAAAAAATGGTTGATATGCATTTTTATCCTTTCTTTCACAATATCACTGGCGGGATGTCATTTCCTGACCCTCACAAAAAAACAATATGCCTTACAGGAGAAATGTGAAAAACAGGGCGAGGCATGGTCCAAATCTTATCTGCAAAAATATCCCAGTGATAAATTCACCTACGAAAGTCATTACAATCAGAGGCTGAATAAATGTTTTATGCTGGTAACCTATTCGAAATCACAACTGAAAAGTTTGAAAAGTGTCAGTGAAAATAAACTATACGGTTCTCTCCTTGCCAAACAGAACAGTAAAACGATTATCTGTAATGTTTTGGAAAATAAATGCAAAACGGAAAAGGAATGGAACGCGCTTGTAAAACCTTATATGGAAGAATAGTCGTGTAACAAAAAACCGCATGATAACAAATAATCGATTTTAAACAACGGCTTCCTTTTTCATCGTATTGCCATCGACGCACAACATAATGATTGATATTTCATTGACAGGGGAAATTCTTGTTTATATATTCGCGTATGCGAATGAACGGACTGGATTTTTTAGGCAGTATGGTTGATGAGATGTTTCTGGCGCCGGGCCGGTTCATTGCCTGGCTGCAGGCTCGCCGGAAAACAGACTGGACAGCCTTTGCCCGTGAAATTGCTTTTTATCATGAGGAGGGATACGTCAAAAATCCTTCCTCTTTCTTTGTGTTGCCCGATCAGGCGCCGGAGTTCGTCGTTGAAAAGCAAATACCGTATGAGAGCGGTTTCTATCAGATCATTACTTTTTCCAGTCGATATGAACCCCGGAATCCTTTTTTGCGGGAGCGCTATCTCCATTATCCCGAAAACCGCACCGGTTATTTGATTCGCTGGATGCACGGCGACAAACCCCGCAAGACGGTTTTGTGCGTCCATGGTTTTATGATGGGCGATCCGCGGGAAGCGGAACGCATGTTCAAGATTCGCAAATTATTCTCCATGGGGCTGGATGTTGCGCTTTTCATTCATCCGTTTCACTGGAAGAGAATCGCGGGACCGCGCGCGTCGCGTCGCATTTACCTGACGCTGGGCGATGCCGCTTTTACCAATGAATGCATCGCGCACAGCATTTATGATCTGCACAATTCTTTTCTCATTCTGCGTCAACTGGGCGCTCATGACATCGGTCTGGTCGGCGCCAGTCTGGGCGGGTATGTTACGGGATTATATGTTTGTCTGAGCGGTCTGCCGGAATTTGCAGCCCTGATGGTGCCGGCGGTGACGTTTCTGCGACCCATTTCTCCGTCTATGTTTTATAAGCAGGCGCCGTTTAGTCCACAGTGGCGCAAACAGGTTTATCACGCCGCCGATTTTCATTCGCCGCTTCATTTTTATCCGAAAGTCCCGGCTGAAAAAATACTGGTGGTGGCGTCGCGCGGCGACCGGATTTGTCCCGCCGATCCGGTGGATCAACTGAGAGAGAAATGGGGTTTGTCCCGCTGTCATTACCGAACCGGCGGGCACTGGCTGGTATTCGACAAGATCCGCGGCCGGGTCTGGTACGGCCTTCTCCGGGACAGGGGATTTATTCCCTGAGCAACAACCAGGCGGATCTGATCATACATGATACCAATAATCGGGCTTGTTTTTATTCTTGATAAGAATTAAGAATAAAACATCATCAGAGGCGTTGATCCCCCCAAAAGGATCTTACGGAGAAATTCAGACGGTAAACGGGCACGTAACGGTTGCCTTCATCCGGAAGGAGCATGTCATGAGAGTATTCATTTTAATTCTGTTTCTCTTCGTGGCTTTTTTAACCTCCGCCAACGCAGAAGAATTGTATCGATGTGTTGACCAAAGCGGCAACGCCATCGTCACAGACCGCCCGCAGGCTGGAATGGAAAACTGCATTACG
>DAOPVC010000062.1:0-4224 GCA_035350895.1 Smithella sp.
CTGGGCACAGGCGGGTCCTTTTCCGGAAAATCAAATGATCTGTATTTGTTTAAATTCCGCGGGAAATCCTTCCGTTCAGTGATTGATTAAAACGATAGCGAGATTATTTTTTCTGCGGAGGTTTCTGTCTCTTCTTATGCCGTTTGTGGGAGTGCCGCGTACCGGACTTCTTTGTGACGCGGTTTTTAATCTGCTCTTCCTTGAATTTCGAGACAAATTCTTTAGAGGCAAGATATTTATCTGCGAAAGACACGATAAAAGATTCCTTGTATTTTGGCGGAACCAGCGTCAGCGGCCACATATGCTTGATGATAATGTCCGTTTCGATATCGTTTAGTTGGAAATGTTTCTGAGCGTTGGCAAGCGCGATTTTGGGGTGCTCGATACCGTGGAATTTGTCTTCCGGGAGATCGGGGACGTCGTGATTTCTCCAGTCGTAGAGAAAAAAGTCATGCAGGAGTGCGCCGCGGGCGGCGGAGTGATGATCCAGCTTCAGAAGTTTGCAAGCTTTATAGGAAAAATAGGAGACGTCCATCACATGTTCGTAGATGGAAGAGTTGTGATGGTAATGTTCTTTGAGTTTCAGGAACTCTTCATGTTCGCAAATGTCACTGATAATTGTATAGAATTCGTTTTCCGCCGGTTTCCTTCCGTAATCGCCGGGTATAATTTTGGCCGGAATGGATTTTACAAAAGCGCTGATCTTGTTTTTTATCTCAGCGTTGATGTTATTTTCGATATACCTGCTCAAGTTGGGGAAAGCGGTCCGCAGACGTTTAAAGGAATCGAATATTTTTTCTATTTCCGAATTGCTCAGATTGAAATATTCGGAGTACAGATAAGCGATTTTTCTTCTGAACGATGTAAGGGATATAACGGAAAACACAAAATCCATGATGCTGTAAGCCAGGAAAACGGCCGCGAGCATGTTCATCAAAGCAGCATCCAGCGATGCAACGAAGCGTGAAACGACCGGATGAAGAAAGGTGATGAATCCCAAAGCCATTGCCGTCCAGAATATGGAGAAAAGCAGACAGACGCGGCCATGAATATGAAATTTGTTGTTCGAATAATCCCAGAGCTTCAGTTTGAAAGCTTTTTCCATGATATAGCTGGTGAAATACTCTATGCCCGTTAAAATAATTCCATAAAAGGCAATTTTGACCGGCAGCGGCCACGGATGAATCAGAAATTCCAGAAGGATAATAAAAACCGCTCCGAAACCGTAAATGGGAATAAAAGGACCGAAAAGAAAGCCTGCATTGATCAGCTGCCGCTGTGAAACGGATCTGTAAATGACCTCGATGACCCATCCCATGCAAGCATAGACAGCAAAAAACAGAATGAGGCTGGATACCGTTATATCGTTAAAAATCATTGGATATATTTATCTCATGTTCGGGTCTTGCAGCAGTGTGTTATTTGAATTCGGAGGCTTAAGTTCATCGGTTTATGTCATGTCAATCCGGAGCGGATTAGTCGCCATACCTATAATATTGGACAAGCGTTGTCAACAAGTCTCTGCAGGGGATATTTTGCTAAAAATGCTCATGTGACAATCCGTTGAGAGCAAAAAAAGGGGCGTGGTTGGACGTAAAAAAAACCGGATTTCTTTTAAGGATCAAAGAGATGGCCGGGTGTTTCTTTAAAACGCTTTCAAGAAAACGACGAACGGCGGGTCTGTGCCAGCCCAGGGGGTGTTTGAAGTTTCGATAAAGAGACAGGTCGCCGGCGTAGAAATCATGCGTCGCCAGATTGTCCGATTCGACACTCCGGACCGGCAAATTGAAAATGGCCAGATTCAGAAAATCGATACAGTCGCGATGATCGGCAATGAAGTTCATTGTTGTGAATGCGCTATTTTCATTTTCCGGCGGCGTGCCGAAAAGGAAGTAACAATACGTGGCAATCCCCGCTTTTTTCAAATTTTTTAAAACGACAGAGGCTGTCAGTAAATCAATTCCTTTATGGAGTTGATCCAGAACGTTTTGATCGCCGGATTCAATACCCAGCTTCAGCATGGCACAGCCGCTTTTTTTTAAAGATAAACAGAAATCTTCATCAGCTAAATGTGCAGTGACCCGGACAAAGCCGTACCAGGGCGCCCCGGGCGGATTTTGTGACAGAGTCTGTAAGAGCGACGGCGAAATAGAACTATCCAGAAGATGAATCAGCGTTGGATTCATTTGGCGGGTTAATTCCTGCAGTTCTGCGTTGGCCTGAGAGGCTTCCAAAGGGTGATAAGCATTTCCTTCGGCTTTTTCCGGGCAGAAAGCGCATTGGCGCCAGTAACAGCCGCGCGCGCCGCTGTAGGGGATGATCAGGCCGGGCGATAAATATTGATCAAGTGGAAAATCATCGTAGGCAGGGGCGTTGTGAATCAGCTTGTTTTGTGTACCCAGTATCTCGAGCAGTTTTTGCTCTCCTGCGCCTTCCACAATTTCGTCAACCAGACCGCCGAAGGTATGGAGATGTGCGCCCAGCTTCATCCACGATGTGACAAGCGATCCGCCCAGAATAATTTTTTGTCGCGGATGAATGTTCTTTATAAAACCGATCATGGCAAAGGTGCAGAGCGCCTGACTCAGGTAGTTTAAAGACAAGCCTATGTAATCAGGATTTGACCAAAGGGCGTTCGTCAGACGATTTTTAAAATAAGGGTAAAAGGGGTTGGCTTGCGGATTGTGAGCGGACGCTATCAGATCGGCGCTCTTAACCGGAGAGAATCTTCTGTCCCGGTAATCGGTCAGTGACAAGGCAACATGAAACGGTTTTGCCGCAACATTTAAAAGACGGTTGATGTCCTTGACGGCCTGCCCATAGCGACCCGGATTTTGGTACGTGCCGATGTTTTTCATTGCAGCAAGATGACGATCCAGATTTTTGCACGCGCGCTTTGTCCATCTGTCGGATAAGGTGTTGTTTCCCGAAGCGCTCTTTAACAGATACAAAAGACCTTCCAGATTGGCATCAATCGTTTCATATGGGATGGCGTTGGCATTCAAACAGGAAGCCAGTCTGGCGATCCCCGCGGGCGGCTCCGAACATTTTGCAACCGGCGGATGAATCAGAATGATTTTAGGCGTCATAATAAAACCTTACCTTTGAAAAACTGTTTTTTTCTAGTACGTAATCTGCGCATACGCAAGAAGGATTTTGGCTTTCTGCTTTGAACTTGACAGCCGTAAAACTTTAAGCAATAGTTCATGATATTAATAAACTACCGCTCTGACAGACACATGATGATTACTGGCAAGAAAAAGAAAAGTATCGGCCGTTCTCCGGGGATTTTCCTTGCCGTCTTCTTCATGCTTTGGATGGTTCTGCCCGTCCATGAATCATGGGCGGCGACCGGGTATCCGAAGTCGCGCGGAGCGGTTAATGATTTTGCCGGTGTCATTGATGCGGAAAACACCGCAAAAATGGAGGCGCTGGCTCAGGAAGTTTTGCAAAAGACCGGCACTGCAGTTGTCGTGGCAACGGTTGAAACCATCGGCGAGAATGAAGATTACAATATGTACGCCAACGGGCTTTATCAGGCCTGGGGGATCGGCAAAAAAGGCGAAGATAAAGGCGTATTAATTTTTCTGACCGTCAAAGAACGGAAAATCCGCATTGAGACCGGTTACGGCGTGGAAGGCATTCTGCCGGACGGACGGGTCGGCGAAATTCTTGATACGTATGTTGTGCCGTTTCTGAAAGACGGACATTACGGCAAGGGACTTTATAACGCAATGTATGCCTGTTCTGCATACATTGCCAGAGAGGCCGGTGTTCAGTTGAGCGGTTCGCCGATGCCTTACCGGGCAAATGCTCAGTTGACGCAAAGGAAGATAACCGTTTTTGAAATTCTTTTCTTTTTAATTGCCGCCGCAGTGCTTCTGGGTACCCGGCGGGGCCGCGAAATGCTTCCCTGGCTGCTGGTTGTATTGATGAGCGGCGGACGCGGCGGTGGTGGCGGCGGTTTCGGCGGCGGTTTCGGAGGGTTCGGGGGCGGCATGAGCGGCGGCGGCGGCGCCGGCCGGAGTTTTTAATGAGACCCAAATTTTAATGAGACTCCGATATGACAAGCGAAGCGCAGTCAGATTGGTTAGTCGAATTATCCCACATGCGAAGCCATGTGGGACTATATTTGTAAGTCGAATTATCCCCGAGGTGGATAACCTAAAGGTCACTATAGGCCGAGCGGGATAAATGTGGGTTTAATTCCCCGCCCCTTGGGGC
>DAOPVC010000063.1:0-4034 GCA_035350895.1 Smithella sp.
CAAAAAAATCTATGGAAACGTCACCAAACCAACCCGGCGTAAAATTGGCGACCACGCCCAATTGTTTAAAACGAGGGATGTCATCATCCTTCAGAAGCGGCAAGTGGGTCAGCGTGAGACGGGTATAGATTTTGTCCCCGATTTTGCGTTTGGCTCTTTCATAGGCATTAAGCATGATATGAGCTGAGCGGTCACCCCAGCAATGCACATGCAGGTCAATTTTTTCCTTGTTCAGCTCAATGATAAAATCCACCATCCGGTCTTCACTGAAAAGTGTGTTTCCACGAACGCCCGGATTATTGGTATAAGGTTTCATCAATGCGCCCGTGTTGTCCGTATGTTGTCCGTCAAAATGAATCTTCATGGTATTAAAGGTCAGGTTCTTACCGCCATAGGTGCTGCGCAGGCGTTTCAACTCCGCTATGGCTCCATCGATCTGATTCGGCAGAATGATATGGTGACATCCTTCAATGCGTATTTTCAGCTTACCTTCACGATCAAGCTTGGCGATGAGGGGATAAACCTTATCTGCTATGGTCATATTACCCGCATCAAACAAGGTGGTCACCCCATGGGCGGACAGATAGTCCATAAGAATCGAAAGCATTTTTTCGGATTTTGCTGTGGGATCAACAGACTTAAAAAGTGCGTCCCAGCCGGCGCCCTCTTTGGCCCAGCCGGTCGGTTCGCCATTTTTATCCCGTTGATAATAGGCCAGCCCCGGAACAGGGTCCGGTGTATTGCGTGTTACCCCCGCCACTTCCAGCGCCTTGCTGTTCATCCAGCAACCATGCCCCCAGCGTTCCAGCAAGATGACCGGTCGATCACTGACAATAACATCCAGATCTCTTTTGTTCGGCCCTTCCGCACCGAAATCCTCCTGCCGCCAGGATGCTGCCACTATTGCATGTTTTTTCGGGTTTTTGGCTGCATACTTCTTCAGCCATTCCAGAACCTCTTTCTTGCCGGTATATGCCAGAGGGTAAACTTCGGTAAAAGGCATAACCTCTAATTCGGCTGATCCTGCAACCAATCCAGGGTGGATATGCGAGTCGATGATGCCCGGCAAAACCAATTTACCGTTAACGTCAAGCTTCTCTGTTTTCGGACCGATCCATTTTTTCAAACCTGAATTATCGCCCACGTAAATAATACGGCCATCTTTAATGGCAATAGCCTCTGCCCAAGGTTGTTCAGGGTTTACTGTGTAGACTTTGGCACTGGTAATTACACGATCGGCAAAATCATGATGCTCCGCGCCCTGAACAAAATTACTTACTGACAGGATAACGGCAACAGACAGCAAGAATATTTTCTTATGAATTTTAAATGTGTTTAAAAGGATTTTCATGATATTTACCCCTCCCTGTTGATTTTAACCGGTTGAATTTATTATATTTGCATGTTATTTAATAATTGTTGGAAAGAGAGTGCATTTAAACAATTTATATTCCCAAAGATGGGTATATATTGTTATATATGAGCTGTCAATATAAATTCCCACGAGTGGGCATTTAAGGAATTATCAATGGGCAGAAAAAATTTAAAAGATCAAAGATCCTCAGAAATCATAGCGGCGCTGGAACGCTGTATAGGAAAAAAGGGGCTGGAAAGTACAACACTGGAACAGGTGGCGGAAGAAGCCGGAACAAGCCGCAGAATTATCCGGCATTACTTGGGAAACAGAGAAGAGATGATTCTTACCGCCATTAACCAAATAGAAAAAAAACATATGGACTCGGCCATGGAAGTCATGGGAGATTTCCAGTCAGAAGCCCGCCTTGAATCCGCGTTGAACTATCTTTTTAGCGAGAAATTCAACAGCCTTCCCCTTAATAATTTACTTGCCGGGCTTTTAGCGTCAGCCGTGAGAGGTGATGACGTGATTCAGGGTGCGATGAAAAGAATTTATAATAAATTTCAGTCCACCATAGAAGATGAACTGAAAAGAGCGTTTCCCAGAACAGAGAGAAACGATTGTCGTAAGGCTGCGTTTACTATTATGACGTTAGCGTTTGGAAGTGGTTGGATGATGCAAATCGGTTTTTCAAAACAACTGACAGAAAATAACAAAGTCACAGCTTTCAATGTAATTCAAAATCTCGCTGAAGATGCAGGTTACAAATTGCCTGACCTTAAACTGACCTTCTCGAAAATGAATCATTGATAAGAACTTATTTTTTGCAATAATCTTTATTATGATAACCCCTTTTCAGCGCAATCAAGTTAAGATCTTGACCTTCCGCTCTACATATCCGGCATTGACAGCCTCCCTTTCCATGTGAAATAACGCATTCATTAAAAATCTTCCGGAGAAAAGATTTGCAAAGCATCAAGCAGGATATTCGGCGAATCAGGCAGGGTCTTGATTCTGTCATGATTGCCGATTTTTATAATATTACCCGTCAGCTCAAGAGCATCGAAGATCGTAGGGCCGGGGACGAAAAATCCGTTTTCAGAAAATTAGGCCATCTGAAAAGAATCGCCGGGATTTCCAGCGCCCGCTATCGCGGCAGAAAACAAAATGCTCCCGCGGTTCTGTTTTCGCAAAACCTGCCGATCATCGCGAAGAAAAAAGAGATTGTTGAATGTATTAAGGCCCATCAGGTCACGATTATCACCGGCGAAACCGGCTCGGGAAAGACGACGCAGATTCCCAAGATGTGCCTTGCCGCCGGTCTTGGTCTGCGGGGCATGATCGGCCTCACCCAGCCCCGGCGTCTGGCCGCGGTCAGCATTGCCCAGCGTATTGCCTCGGAACTGGGTGAGGAGTGCGGCCAGTCGGTCGCCTACAAAATCCGCTTTGAAGAAAAAAGTTCAGCCGAGCCTTTCATTAAAGTCATGACCGACGGCATTCTGCTGACGGAAACGGTCAGAGACCGGGACTTGCTGGCTTATGATACGTTGATTGTCGATGAAGCTCACGAGCGCAGTCTGAACATCGATTTCATTTTGGGCTATTTGCGCACTCTGCTTGCCAGAAGAAAAGATTTAAAGGTCATTATCACCTCGGCCACGATTGATACGGAAAAATTTTCCGAAGCTTTCAACAAAGCTCCGGTCATCAAGGTTTCCGGCCGGATGTATCCGGTGGAGGTGCGCTACCGGCCGCTTGATCCGGAGAAAGAAGAAAAGGGCGAAACAACCTATGTCGATGAGGCTGTGGCCTGCGTGGATGCCCTGCAGCGCGAACGCCGTTATGAAGATATTTTGATTTTTATGCCGACTGAGCAGGACATCCGCGAAACCTGCGGAATGCTGGCTAAAAAATGCTCCGGCCTGATTCTGCCCCTGTATGCGCGGCTTTCCGGTTCGCAGCAGAGGCTTATCTTTGCCGAAGCCGGCCAGCAGAAAATTATTGTGGCTACCAATATCGCCGAAACGTCGCTGACGATTCCCGGCATCAAGTATGTGCTTGACGCGGGACTGGCGCGAATCCTGGAATACAATCCGCGCAGTCAGACGACCGGCCTCCCGATCAAACCGATTTCCGCCAGCAGCGCCGAACAGAGAAAAGGACGCTGCGGTCGCGTGCAAAACGGCATCTGCATCCGGCTTTACTCGCAGGAGGAATTTTCCCAAAAGCCTCTTTATACGCCGCCGGAAATCATGCGATCCAATCTGGCCGGTGTCATCTTGCGGATGCTGGAGCTTAATCTCGGCGCGGTCACATCCTTTCCGTTTATTGACAAACCGCAACCCAAAAGTATCCGCGATGGTCTTGACATTCTGCGTGATCTTGGAGCGCTGGTCAAAGATGACAGCGCAGAAGAAACAAATCTTTATAAGCTGACGGAGACCGGTTGGAAGATGGCGGCGTTTCCACTTGATCCCCGCGCATCCCGGATGTTGATTGAAGCGCAGAAGGAAAACTGCGTCAACGAAATCGCCGTCATTGCCGCGGCCTTGAGTATTCAGGACCCGCGCGAACGTCCGTATGAAAAAGCCGACGACGCATCCAAAGCTCATGCCCAGTTCGCGCATCCGGAGTCGGACTTTTTAACCTATCTCAATATCTGGAACCGCTATCACGG
>DAOPVC010000064.1:0-3635 GCA_035350895.1 Smithella sp.
GCCGGTTCGCGATGATGTGGTCTGGCTGCTGGGCGAGAAAACCTTCAACGATATGAATTTCCGGGGGACGTCGCTTCTCACGCTTTCGGGAAGAGGTCCGGATAGCGCCTTTCGGATCAAGGCCCGCTGGGATCTGACTGATGCCGCTTACGCATTTCCCGGCGTTCTGGAAAAACCGCGTTTCGTAAAAAATCAGTTTACGGCCGATCTTGTAATTGATGATCAGGCAGTCGATTTTATATCGTTTAAACATGTTATGCCGCCGGTGAATGTCATGGGGAAAATGATGCTGCGCTATGAAGGGGACTCTCCCGCATCATTTACCATTCAATCCGGGGCGGTTGATATTCGTGAAACAACTCCGTTGCTGCCGCTGCTGAAAAAATTTGATCCGAAAGGCACGGCAAAGATTTCCGTTTCCGGTCGGGGCAATCTCAACGAGCCGTCTTCGCTGCAATGGAATGGCAGCATTGCTCTGAAAAATGTTTCGCTGGCGGTGTCCGACAAATTCAACCGGGTGCCGGGTCTGACGGGCAGTCTGTCTTTCAAAAACAGATCGATGCAGACATCGCTGTTCAGAACGCAGATCGGACGCGGTAAAATTCAGGGCAATTTCTGGATTGAAGACTTCAGCGATGCCAAAGTGTTCTGCCGGCTCAGTGCCGATTCAATCAGGGCTTCGGATCTGGGCCTGCAAAGCGCCAAAGGCGATGTAATGCTGCGCGATATCAGGGGGCAATTATCGTTTGACAATGAACTTGTTCATGTGGAGCGTCTGCAATTCGGATCGGGAACATCAACGTTTACCCTGTCGGGAGATATTACGGATTTCGACTTGCCCAAGGTCACGCTGGAACTGAGTTCCATGTATGTCCATGCCGACGACTTGAGCCGTTTGATGTCTCTGCATTATCCCGCGAAAGATCAAAAGGCCAAATCAACCATGGACCTGAATGCCGTTTTGCTGCTGGATGGCGGCACTTTCGGCGATGCGCCATTCCAGAAACTGTACGCGGCTGTGAAGTTGAAGAACAACATCCTGGACGTCGAAGAACTGGAAGTGGGAATCTTTGACGGGAAATTCAAGGCCAAAGGCAGAGTTTATTTGGCGGCGGGCGGTCAGAATCGTTATGACTCGAGTGTCACCGCCGATAAAATGTCGCTGGAGAAACTTCAGCAGTATCTGGAATTGGGTGATCGCACGGTGACCGGGAATTTATCCCTGTCCGCCAATATCTCAATGAGCGGCGGCAATGCTGAGGAGCTCAAACAGTCCGCGATGGGAACCGTGACGGTCCGGGCGGAAAAAGGTGTTTTGAAAAAATTCTCCGTTTTGTCCAAGATATTTTCCCTCCTGAATGTTTTTCAACTGGCGAAACTGCAACTGCCGGATATGGCAAAGGGCGGCATGCCTTACAGCGCGATCACGTTTCACGCTTCTTTAAAAAATGGCGTCATCGTTACGGAGGATTTCTTTATTGACAGCAATGCGATGCAGATTTCCGGCTCAGGCCGGGTTGATTTCCTCCAGAAAAAACTTGATTGCATTGCCGGGGTTCATCCGCTGCAGACCCTGGATGTCATTGCGTCCAGGATTCCCATTGCCGGATGGATCATCACCGATGAAAGAGGCAAGCTGATTACCGCTCATTTCAAGATCGACGGGACATGGGATGATCCAAAGGTGACGACGATGACGGCGAAATCCATCGGGAAAGGAACATTGGATATTTTCCGGCGCATTTTCCGATTGCCGGAGAAGCTTATCACCGATACCGGAGAAGTGATTCTGGGACATTGAAAACATTAATATTTTTATGGAAACGTACGATCATCCCCGACTCTGAAGACGTCACGTCATTCCGGCGAAATAGAAATTACCGTGAAGACACGTTTCGTTTCCTGATGGGACGATGCGCAATATTTCAGATCTTTGCTGTTTTGCCGTAGGAATTATCAGCCGGAGCTTCATCACGTCCTCTTTCGGCGATGACGATCCGGGCGCCGGACTTTTCCCGGCGGGAGTATATGATCAGCGTGCGAACCAGGCTTTTTCTGAATTTGCCGGCGTCCGCTTCTTCCAGCAGCAAATCGATGGCGGCTCTCAGTGAAAACGGTTTGCTTCGGTAAGGTCTTTCGGAGATCAGCGCGTCCAGGGCATCCACGACACCGATCAACTGGGAATATTTGTTGAGCGTCTTGATGCCCATCGGATAACCGGAACCGTCAAGCCTTTCATGATGTTGAAAAGAAGAAAAAGAATATTTTTTGTGATGCCTTCCGAAATAATAATGTAAGAGAATATAGCCGATCAGGGGATGAGAACTTAAAATCTGACGCTCCTGAAAAGTGATCGGCGTGGGTTTGTCCAGGATATCCAGCGGGATACGCGATTTGCCCAGATCGTGAAAAAGACTCAACAGCAGAGCCAGATCGTGCATGTATTTATTCTTCAGTGAATGATCGAATGATACTTTGCTGGCCAGAATGGAAATGACCATGATGTGCCGATACGTATAAGGCGTAAGTTTTTTCATGTAGGCGAGTTCGGACATGATCAATTCCGGTATTTTGATCCGGGTTATCGACTGGATGATCTTTTGATTCACTTCGGGCGGATAAAGAATGTGGACGTACCGTTTGTCCTTGAAGGTTTTGACGAGATCTTTCATCAGCCAGGTGTCTTTGATCGAGACATAATGAATTCTTCCCGCCAGACCGGCTATTCTGTTTAAAACGTTTCGGTTGATGGTTTCACCGGCCTTGACCAGAAGTGTTTTGTCAACAGCATATAAATCATTTTCCAGTTTCATGGGGTAGTTTCTCCGATGAAGATTCTTATTTTATTTATTTTTTTATGTCAAATATTTTGACGGTTGCTTTTTTTGCAAGGGGATGATTGTTTTAAAAAAATTTGATTTTAGGATTCAAGACAAGTATAAGATTGCCGACACGATACAAAAGCATGGAAAGAATTTATCGTTTCGAAAGCATGAAATGCATTCCTTAGATGTACGGATGAAAGAGGGGACGACTATGAATGATTTGAAAGGTGAGCGTGAGCAATGGGCAAGCCGCATTGGATTCATTCTGGCGGCGGCAGGATCAGCCATCGGGTTGGGCAATATCTGGCGGTTTCCCTATATGACGGGGGAGAACGGCGGAGCGGCGTTTATTGTTATTTACCTGCTTGCCGTTTTCTTACTCGGCTATCCTCTGATGGTCAACGAAACGGTGCTGGGACGCGCTTCTCAGCGTGATCCGGTCGGCGCGTTCAAAGCGATTGCTCCGGGGAGTCCGTGGTGGCTGGTCGGCGCACTGGGTGTTTTCACCGGATTCATCATCCTCTCTTATTATATTGTCGTGGCTGGCTGGGCGCTTGCGTATATTTACAAAGTGGTTATCGCGGTCTGCACTCCCGGAATCAACCATGAAGCGGTTTTTAAAAGCCATATCACCGGCCTGTGGGAACCCATTATCTGGGCGGCCGTATTTATGATCATGACCATCGGCATTATTGCTGCCGGTGTGGTCAACGGCATCCAGCGATGGTCGTTGATTCTCATGCCCGTCTTGTTCCTCATCATGATCGTTTTGATTATCCGATCCGTTACTCTGCCCGGCGCTTCAGCCGG
>DAOPVC010000065.1:0-3516 GCA_035350895.1 Smithella sp.
GATCGTATGGCAGCTCAGAGAAAAACTGCCGCTTATTGTTTTATCGGCTGTGCTTGTTGCTTTTACGCTTTACATTCCCAATGAACAGCAAACCTTTGAAAAATCTTTTTCTGTCATGTCAAGATTGGCCAACGCGCCGGTCGCTTTTGTGACCTATCTGGTTAAAACCTTCTGGCCTCATGCCATGGCTGCCTTTTATCCTTTCCCTGCGCAAATTCTCTTGTGGCAGTCCATCGGGGCCTTTTTACTGATTATAGTTATAACCCTTGCCGTTGCTGTAACGATAAAACGCTTGCCGTTTCTTATTGTCGGGTGGGCCTGGTATGCCATAGTCATTACCCCGGTTATAGGAATTATTCAGATTTCCGCCTACCCATACGCGATGGCCGACCGTTATCATTATCTGCCTTCCATCGGTCTGGCTGTTATGTTTGCCTGGGGCATACCTTTACTGATGAAAAACCGGCAAACCGGAAAAAAGATCTTGTTCCCGGCAGGTGCGGTATTTTTCTCCGGACTGGCGTTTTTGTCATGGAATCAATGCAGTTATTGGGAAAACAGCGCAATACTTTGGAAGCATGCGCTGGAGGTGACGGAGAATAATTACCGGGCACATGGGAATTTAGGCCTCGCTCGATTTGATGAAGGGGAATACGATCAGGCTCTCGATCATTATAACAAGGCCGTCAGCATAGAACCGGATGATGTCTATTCTTACAATAACCGGGGCATTATTTATGGAAAAAGAGGTGAGTATCAACAGGCGATCGATGATTTCAATCATGCTCTTCGCATTGTACCATCATTCGCCAATGCCTATAATAACAGAGGATATTCTTACTATAAGCTCGGACAGTACCCGCGCGCTATAGAAGATTACGGCCAGGCCATCCGCTTCAAACCCGATTATGCTGAAGCTTACGTAAATCGGGGAGTCCTTTATTTAAAACAAAAGCATATCATGCCGGGATGTCATGATTTACGCAAAGCCTGTGCATTGGGAAATTGCAGGACATGGGAATCTGCCAAGGGCATGGGACTGTGCCGCTGACTTAAATTAAAACGCTGAATCGATTCACGCAGGGGGGATGGGTTTTGAAAATCATTTCCGGCGGGACAGGCATTACGTGCAAAATTTGCGCACCTGTTCCATGACTTTCAATGATTTTACTTCTTTTCCGAGAACGTGAGAAATAAAGCCAATGAGGATGCTGCGCGATTCTTTTGCGAGAGAATCGGTCAGTGAAACGAGTTTGATTTTGTCGATATCCATGTCTTTTCCCAGAAGCAGTGTGCGCACGGTTCCCGCTGAAATCGGCTGTTCATAGCGTTGCACTTTAGCGCAGGCGCCGCATTTGATGCCGCCTTCACCGGGATGAAAATAATATGCATTGCCGTTGGCGACGGGAGTTTTGCAGACGATACAGCGATCAATGGCCGGTTCGAAGCCGGCCAGCTTCAGCAGACGCATTTCAAAAAAACGCACAATGGCATCGGATGTCCTGTCTCTACCCAGCACCAGTAAAAAATCCTGCAGCAACTGGAATATTTTTTCATTCTTTTTCCCTTCAGGGCTGAAGTGGTCGGTCAGATCGATAAAGTATGAGGCAATCAACGTTTTTTCCATATCCTGACGGATGGCGTGGTAATGGTCGATGATCTCGCAGGAGTCGATGAATGCCAGCGTATCGCGGCTTTTGCGGGTAAAAATGATATCCGTCAGGGAAAAGGGTTCGAAGACATTGACAAATCTTTTTTTGCTTCTTTTGGCGCCTTTGGCAATGCCCTTGAGTTTGCCGAAGTCATGACTGTAGAAGGTTACGATCAGATCCGATTCGCTGTAGCTCAGTGTGCGCAGGACGAATCCGGTGGTTTTGAATTGTTCTCTGGCGACCATCGTTTTTACGACTTCATCACCTTGCCGTACACTGCGTTGCGCTTTGTCCTTCGGCGTTGCGGCGCATACAAAAATACGCTTCACGTTTCAGGAGTTGCGCGCCTTGTCTCAGGCTCATCGGATGAAGTTGTCTCCTTAGTGTAAATATTTCTTTTTCAATGGCCGTCATACTTGATTTCACCGCCGACGATGGTCAGGATGGCCTTGCCCTGCATCTGACGTCCGTTAAAGGGAGAGTTCTTGCCCCGCGATCGGAACGCCTGCACATCAACGGTCCATTGGAGCAGGGGATCAATGACCGTAATATCCGCATCGGCGCCTTCTTTCAGCGTTCCTTTCGGCAGGTTCAGAATGCGCGCCGGATGGGTGCTCATCCGGGAAACGAGCTCCGGCCAACTCAATATTTTGCTATGGATCAGGTTCAGGCTCAAAGACAGCGACGTTTCCAATCCGCTGATGCCATTGGCGGCGTATTCGAATTCCACTTCTTTATCCGTCCTCGCGTGCGGAGCATGATCGCAGGCAATGACATCGATCGTACCGTCGGCAAGACCTTCTTTAACCGCCTTAACGTCCTGTTCGCTCCTTAACGGGGGATTCACTTTGAAACGAGTATCATAACCCTGCAGGGCTTCGTCGGTTAACGTAAAGTAGTGCGGGGCCGTTTCCGCCGTGACGTTTACGCCTCGTGCCCTGGCATCGCGAATCAAACGGACGGATCCTGCGGTGCTGACGTGCGCGATATGCACGGAGGTTCCGGTATATTCAGCGATTAAAATGTCTCGCGCCACCATGGCTTCTTCCGCGATGGCGGGAATGCCGTTTAATCCTAAAATCGTCGAATAATAACTTTCATTCATGGCTCCGTTTGCGGAAAGATGGATGTCTTCGCAGTGGTCAATAACCGGTAATTGCAGCGAATGAGCGTATTCCATGGCCCGCCGCATCAGGGCGGCGTTCATGACCGGTTTACCGTCATCCGAAAGCGCGATCACCCCCGCTTCCTTGAGATCCCAGAATTCGGTCAGTTGCGTCCCGTCGGAATTTCTGCTGATGGCGCCGATGGGATAGACGTTGGCCAGATCGGCTTCCGCGGCCTTTCTCCGGATGAATTCGGTGATGGAGCGGTTGTCATTGACGGGATTGGTGTTGGGCATGCAGGCAATGGACGTAAAGCCCCCGGCAACCGCTGCGGCAACGCCCGAAGCGACGGTTTCCTTGTATTCGAAGCCCGGTTCGCGCAAATGCGTGTGCATGTCGATCAGGCCCGGCGCTACAATCATACCGGATAAATCGATAATCTTTGTTATCTTTTCCGTATCTTTGGATTTTGTCGATTTGGAGAGATTGGCGCCGATGCGGGCAATTTTCCCATTTTCGAGAAAAACGTCCAGGCGGGAATCTATTTTTTGCGCCGGATCGATGACCCTTGCGCCGGTTAATAAAAGTTTCATTCGCTACCTCCGGTGAGCAGGTAGAGCAGGGCCATTCTTACGGCAACGCCTTTGTTCACCTGGTCAAGAATTACCGAGCAAGAAGGATCATCGGCAATGTCGGGTGAAATTTCGACACCGCGGTTAATCGGTCCCGGATGCATGACAATAACATCTTTTTTCGCC
>DAOPVC010000066.1:0-3407 GCA_035350895.1 Smithella sp.
ACGCTGCCGTTTGTTCTATTGCTTCTGGATTACTGGCCTCTGCAACGATTTACAAAAGCTCCTTTTTATAAAGAAGCGGCGGGACTTCTCCGGGAAAAAATCCCTTTTTTTATGATGAGCATTGTTTCAAGCGCCATTGTTTTCTGGGCTGAAAAAAAAGCCGGCGCTGTTTCCTCCGCGGCTGCGCTGCCTTTTTCAACACGAATGACAAACGCAATTTTCTCCTATGCGTCATATTTAGAAAAAACGTTCTGGCCGGATAATCTGGTGGTGTTTTATCCGTACAATTTCTTTCTTCCCGCCTGGAAGATTATCCTGTCCGGAATTATTCTGACGCTCATTACTCTCATCGTTATGGGTTATATCAAAAAGATGCCTTTCTTATTTGTCGGCTGGTTCTGGTATCTTGGAACCCTTATTCCGATGATCGGGCTGGTTCAGATCGGAAAGCACGCCATGGCCGATCGCTATACGTATCTGCCCTCCGTAGGAGTTGCCCTGATGCTGGCCTGGGGAATTCCATCGTTATTCAGAGGGGAAGAAATCCGTAAAAAGATTCTATCGCCCTCCGCTTTTATTCTGATCACCATTCTGTGCTTTTTAACGTGGCATCAGTGCGGATATTGGAAAAGCAGCATGAGTCTCTTCAATCATGCCTCGCGAGTAATGGTCAATGAGGAGCAGGGGAAAAATCGTTCTGGAGCCGACTTTACGCAACTGGGACAATATCAACAGCAGAATCAAATTCTAGACTATAACCAAACGATCCGACGGAAACAAAACGATGCGGAATCTTTCTTCAATAGAGGCCTGGCCTATTCTAAAATTGGCCAGTATGAAAATGCCATTCAAGACTATACGGAGGCAATACGCCTGAATCCTGATTACGCCGAGGCCTATAATAACCGAGGGAACATTTACGGTCAACACGGTGCGTTCCAACTGGCTATTGATGATTTTAACAAAGTCATAGAAATCAATCCTCATCATGTAAAGGCATTCAACAACAGGGGGCTGGCTTACAGCGAACTGGGACAGCAGCACGCAGCCATCCAAGATTTCAACAAAGCCATTCATCTGAATCCGGATTATGCCGCCGCTTACGCGAACCGGGCAAATGCTCATCTGAAATCGGGCAATAAATCAGACGGATGTCAAGACGCAAAAAAAGCGTGTGAGCGGGGAAACTGTATCGTCATCCAAGCCCTGAAAGCAAAAGAGACATGCCGCTGATTATTTTTTTGTTCTGCGATACAATATGCTTTTGAAAGCTATTGCATAGAAACAAGCATCGGCTTATCCTGCCGGAAAAAACGTCAACCACATTGAAAGATGCTCGTCCCGGCGAGAACATTGGATTCCATAGTGATCAGGCGATGATCTGTTTATGGTTTAAGATTTAGTTGACACCAACCATCGGCCATTTTATATTCCATCACAATGAAACCAAGTCATTATCCCACGCACATTTTCATGCTGGCATTTCTGGCGGCAAATCTTTTTTTGTCATCATTTTACGTTGATATCTGGTGCACACCCAACGCCGTATCCAGAGCGCTTCCAGTCCTGACCCTCCTGGAAAACGGTTCGCCCGCCATAGACAAATACGTCAGGCGTACCGGCGATAAAAGCAGGGTCGGCGATCATTATTTCTCGGACAAGGCGCCACTGCCGACTTTGCTTGCCGTGCCTTTTTACCGGCTTGTTCAAGCCGTCGGACTGGACAAAACAGACATCAGAACCGGTAAAAAATTCCCGATCCATATATGGAAACCTTTAGGGATAAGAGACGGACGGCTTTCGGTATATCCGGATATGATTCCGCTGTTATTCATGTGCAGCCTCCTGTTCGGAAGCCTCCCCTTCGCCGCCATGATTTTTATCACCGCGAAGAAAGCTCTGGCTGTATCATGCAAACCTTTCACGATTGCGCTGGTTATGGTTTCGTTTTATGGATCTTTTCTCTTCGTCTTTGCCGGAACTTTTTTCAATCATATATTTGCGGCTTTTTTGTTGTTGCTCGGATATATCCACGTTAAAGACCGCGCATATTTTCGTTCCGGACTATTTACCGGATTGAGCTTTCTCAGCGAATACACGGTGTGTATTGCATTGCCGTTGTGGTTGATCATTATCGCTTTCCGGGAAAAAAGTTTAAAGCAGGGCTCTCTTTTCGTGTTTGGAGCATTGCCAAGCATTATGATCTTTGTTTTATATAACCTGGTCACCACGGGCCAACCTCTCACAACGCTCTATGCTTATAATATCATAGAGGCATTCTCGGGACACCAGCAAAGCTATGGTTTTGCGCTTCCTTCGCTCCAGGCCATATGGGGACTCTCTTTCAGTCTTTATTTAGGCTTAATGCCTCACGTGCCTGTTTTATTGTTCGGCGTATATTTCTTGTTCCGCGAACTATTTTTACATTCTTTTTACAAAAAGCTGTTACTCAATTATTTGACTGTTTTCTCTTTTGTTTTTTTTCTGTTTATTTCATCATTTTTTGTCTGGTGGGGCGGATGGACTTACGGCCCGCGTTATCTTATCGTTTTGGCGGCATTATTGCTCTATGAAAATACGATCTTCTTGACGGACAAGAAGATAAACTTATGCATCTTCTGGATCATCGGATTACTCGGGATCATCAGTACATGGTTGGCCAAGGTAACCGTAATGTACATGCTCCCCGATCAAAGCACCCGAATGAATGCGGCACCGGGAACGAGTGCCGGCAAGTTATATATCCTTCATGAATTCTTCAATAATCATTTCAACAGCAATAATATATTGAGCCTTGGGTTCAATGTTGAACCAGCATATGCCGCTTACCTCTGGTTAATCGCTTTCATTTTTATCACGTTTTTCTTTACATTTTGGTGCGGCAAAATAAATCTTAAATAAAATTCGTCCGATGTTCCCGGTTCATTGTGAGACTCAAATTTAAAAACGAATACCCTAAAGGGCACCACAGGTGTATTGAATTTCGTAAGTCGTAGTGAGTCCCAAATTTCAGAAGCACAGCGTACCGAAATTTGTCGGACGAACTATCCAATCCTGATAAACGGGATCAGGGTCCAGGGATTACCCTGCGTAATTATTCAAACAATATTCAGAAATGTTTGATAATTTTATTAAAATAGCTTAATGATTACTGTCCTTTCACAATTTTAAATGAGAACGAATCTGAACTTAATAATTTTGGAGAATGGCCCCAGATTCCCGGAGAAACGATAGGAACCGCCTATGATTAACCTGAGCCAAAAGAAAACTTTAATTTATATTATTTTACTTTTAGTCACTCTCGCTGTTTACTGGCAGGTCAAGCACCTTGCTTTTGTTGATCTCGATGATTTTGTCTACGTTTCTGAAAATCTCAATATTCAATCCGGCATCACGCCGGAGAGCAT
>DAOPVC010000067.1:0-3284 GCA_035350895.1 Smithella sp.
CACCTACGTATCTATACCATCATGCCTGTCCGAATTTCGGGGATAACCATTTGAAGTATTGTATACGCCTCACGTAGCGACCTTGAGGTGATTAACATTGCTGAAGTGTCCCTGCTTTGCATTGATATATCTCAATCGTTATATGCGTTAATTCATGAATATTCTCCAAGCGCTTCTTATATTCTTCAATTGAATATTTACCACCCATTACTAAAGATATTATACAAGCGTATTTGTTTTGTGCAACCTGCCAAATATGTAAGTCACTGATTTTTGTGTCACCATCAGATTCTATCTCTTTTTTGATCTCTGCTGCAATAGGTGAGTCCATTTCACGATCAAGCAGAATTTTAGCGGTGTCTTTAAGCAGTAATACTGTCCAACGTATAATTAAACCGGCTCCCACGATCCCGATAAATGGATCAAGCCAATTGAACTGGAAATACTTAGCTCCAAGCAAGGCAACAATTGCCAATACAGATGTCAAGGCATCAGCAAGAACATGCAAATACGCTGATT
Organism: Smithella sp.; assembly: GCA_035350895.1. Classification (GTDB taxonomy): domain Bacteria; phylum Desulfobacterota; class Syntrophia; order Syntrophales; family Smithellaceae; genus Smithella. The sequence goes on from DAOPVC010000067.1 coordinate 520, forward strand.
TTTGGTTTAAGTCCTGATGATCGTGATTATGTTCCGAGTGTTGATGCTCACCGTGGTGGTGTTCATGTGACCATCCATCTGAATTAAGAATTACCGCGCAAATCACATTAACCACCAATCCGATAACCGCTACAAATAGCGCCTGATTATATTGGATGCTAAGTGGATTTATTATTCTTTCCACAGAAGTGAAAATCATGAGAAGCCCGACAATCCCTAAAACAATTGCATTTGTATAGGCACCGAGAATCTCTATCTTCCATGCTCCAAATGTAAATCGATCATCGCATGCATATTTCCTTGCTAATATGTAGGCAAGCAATGATACTCCCAAGGCAAAGGCGTGAGTACCCATATGCCAACCATCAGCAAACAACGCCATTGAATTTGTAAACCATCCAAAAAAGATTTCGGCAAACATTGTAATGAATGTAATGATGACCACTATGAGAGTCCGCTTTTCTATCGCCTTCTTTTCGGCATTAAATACATGGTGATGTTGCCACAATTCTATATGTTCCTGATGCATTTTCAGTCCTTATTTCAAAGTGAGAAAACCATAGAAAGTTTTTCGGAACTCTATCAGTTCCTTTTCGAGTGCCTTGTCTTTATTCTTGTTGAGTACACAGTGATCAAAATGATCTTCAATCAAGATTTTTGTTGCCCTATTCAATGCAGATCTTACTGCTGATAATTGCAAGAGAACCTGATCGCAGGATTTGCCTTCCTCAAGCATTTTTTTTATGCCTCGAATGTGGCCTTCAATCTTTGATAGCCTTTTTATGACTTCATCAGTATGTTCATGCGCATCACTTTTCATATCCTATCCCCCCGGAGGGGATATATAAAGCACATGGATACTTTTGTCAACCACTTTTTGTGAGTCCCGTGCGGGATAATTCATTTGGAAGTAAATAGATGAACTTCATAATTATTTGATAATAGCTCAACAGCCATCAACGGCCGGGCAGCGCAAGGCGAATGCATTCCGTCGCCAATCCGGCGGATATCGACGGCAAAAAACGATCTTTCCTTAAATTGCGGCCCTAAAAGATTGCAATCATGAAAAAAGGGCCGCCCCACGGTCGGGTGAGGCGGCCCACAATAACGTTTTCAACCAGCTTTTGTTTCCGACCCGCTTGCCTGAAAGCTACCCTTGCAGAAATCCGTGCCGAACCAGAACCTTTCGCAAAGATTCGCGGTTTTCCGGCCTGAGAGGCACCAGGGGCAGGCGCAGTTTTCCTGCCGGCAACCCCATCATTGCCAGGGCTTCCTTGATCGGGACGGGATTGGTCTCGATAAACAGGGCCCGGACCACCGGGAGAGTCCGGAAATGAATTTCCCGGGCGGCATCGATATTCCCGGCGTGGAATAGACGGATCATCTCAATATACTCCTTCCCGACCACATGGGACACGGCCAGTATCCCCCCGTCGCCGCCCAAAGCCAGCATGGGAAACGTCAGTGCGTCCTCCCCGCAAAGGACGTAGAATTTCTTTTCACTGCCCCGCGTGGCGCCGATTATGTCCATGGTGATCATCAGATCGCCACAAGCATCCTTCATTCCTGCGACATTGTCGATCTCGGAAAGGGCGATCATCGTCTTTGCCTCGATGAGCCGTCCCGTCCGCGCGGGAATGTTGTAGATGAAAAGGGGCAGCCCGGTCGCGGCGGCAACCGCCTCGAAGTGCCTGCGCAGGCCGTCCTGCGTGGGCCGGTTATAATAGGGACATACCTGCAGGCTTGCCGCGGCCCCGGCACCTTCCGCGTGCTTTGTCATTTCGATCGCTTCCTTCGTACTGTTGGAACCCGTTCCCGCCATCACCGGCACCCGCCCCGCGGCCTCTTCAACCACGATTTCGATGACCCGGTTGTGCTCGTCTCTGTCCAGTGTCGGCGATTCCCCCGTCGTTCCACAGGGAACAAGCCCGTCACACTTCACCTCCTCGATATAATAATTAACCAGTTTGCGCAGCCCCGCCTCGTCAACGGAATAATCGTCCCTGAAGGGGGTAATTATCGGTACATGGCATCCCGCCCATGACTGTGTTTGCATATGTTCTCCTTTCTTACAGTTAAATGATTATCGGTAATATTCATGACATCCTCTCAGGCAAAAAAAAAGCCATGGGGGCTGACCCATGGCTTTAAGGAAATCATATGTTCGTTGTCAGTACACGCACGCCCTCAAAACCATGGGTTGCCCCATACGCTTTATGCCCTGCTTTTTACCCGCGGATTGCTTGATAGCCGAGAGGACGTTCATTGCTCTTCCTGATTCTTAATTTTACTTTACAACACAGAACACACCCGTATTTTCTTGTCAATGCATTTATCGATTTGTGGCCGCGCGGGATAAATCAACCGATCCACAAATCATAACTTTCGTTGACAGTTTATTCCGATCACCGAATATTCATATCAAATACAAGTCCTCACATAGATGAATTTGGTCATCCAATGAATCCCATTGGAAAGCGCGCATACATCTGAATGCCAATTTTTCCCTTTAGAGTAGATCCGCTTCTTCTTGTAATGGTGATTTGTGAAGAACATGTTGTTGATGTAACTTTGAACCTGTAATGCTCAGGATATCAAAAGGAAATTATGTTTTCACCGGCTGCAAATAAGGAAACGCCATGGGGGCGGGATAAACCCGCCCCCTGGTTGCAGATTCACTCTCATTCGAAGGCCATGTCGGTCGTCCAAACCTCCCAGACTCTGCCGACAAGGTCCGGTCCTGGTTTCAGGGTCAATTTGCCGGG
>DAOPVC010000068.1:0-3201 GCA_035350895.1 Smithella sp.
ACCTTTTTGCATCCACTTTTTATACGCCTCCTGACTTTGTAAAATCGTCTCTTCTCGTTTTGCAAAAATATGATGTAATATAATAACGGGATATTAAGAATACAAACGGATTTTCGTCAAGCAGAATCCTTCGCCCTACCAGAACATCCGCATCGCGATGTTTTGGCCGCTCAAGTACTGTTTGATCTCCCGGATGGTATATGTCCGGTAATGCACCATCGAGGCGATGAGCGCCGCATCCGCCCGGCCTTTTGTCAGGACATCCGCCAGATGTTCCGGCTTGCCCGCGCCGCCCGAGGCGATCACCGGAATGCGGACATTTTCCGAAATCAGCGCCGTCAAATCGAGTTCGTAGCCGTCCTGGACTCCGTCAGCGTCGATGGAATTGAGGCAAATTTCCCCCGCGCCTAGGCGCTCGGCCTCTCCGGCCCACCAAAGCGCGTCGATTCCCGTAAAGGTTCTGCCGCCCTCAATGACGATTTCATAGCCGGAAGGGGTCTTCTTTGAGACAGCCGTTTTTTTGACGTCCATTCCCAGAACCACGCACTGGCTGCCGAACGCCCGCGCACCCTGGGATATGACGGCGGGCTCCCGCACCGCCGCGGAGTTGACGCTGACTTTTTCCGCACCGGCCCCGATGACCCGGCGCATGTCGTCGAGGCTGCGGATGCCGCCGCCGACCGAAAAGGGGATGAAAATCGTCTCGGCCACGCGCCGAACGACATCGATCATAATGTCCCGCTTGTCGGACGAGGCCGTGATGTCGTAGAAAACAATTTCGTCCGCCCCCTGTTCGTAGTATTCGCGGGCCGCTTCCACCGGGTCGCCGATATCGATATTTCCTTTAAATTTAATACCTTTGGTGAGTTTCCCGTCGCGGACGTCCAGGCAGGGAATGATTCTTTTGGAGATCATTTTCCCCCCCACGCGCAGAAATTTTTCAGAATTTGCAGGCCCGGCCGGCCGCTTTTTTCCGGGTGGAACTGCACGGCGACCAGATTGTTGACCGCCAGCACCGAGCAGAAGGTCATGCCGTATTCGGTGGTCCCCAGCACAGCCGACGGATCGGCAGGTGACGGATAAAAGGAATGAACAAAATAAAATTCAGCTTCTTCCGGAACACAGGCAAACACCGGATGCGGACGCCGGAAGGCGACGCTGTTCCATCCCATGTGGGGAATTTTCAGCGCCCGGCCGTCCGCGGTCAGGCTCTCCGGAAAACGCCGGGTGGTCCCGCCGACCAGGCCGATGCACTGCGTGTTGTTTTCTTCAGAGGCCTCCAGAATAATCTGCGTGCCCAGGCAAATGCCCAGGATCGGCTTTCCGGATCGAAAACACTGTTTGAGCCACATATCCAGCTTTTTGTCCCTGAGGTACGCCATGGCCTCGCCCGCCGCGCCGACACCCGGAAAAATCGCATGGGACGCTGCATCGAGCATTTTTGTATCATCGGTAATGATAAAATCCCGGCCGATGGAATGGAGCGCCCTCGCCACACTGGTAATATTTCCGGCATTATATTCGATAATTGCGATCATGTTTACTCAAATTCCCTAAAAAATATTCCTGCGCACCCAATTCTACTAGCAAATTTAATACCCAAACGCCAAGAGCAATTTCAGGCATCCAAAGTGATCAACGATTTTAGCTTGGATTTTTTGCCCCGGCCAGCAACGTATCGAGCGGGCTTTGCGGCGCGTGCGACATATCACGAAGCACATGCGTGTAAATCATTGTTGTTTCAACATTCTTATGCCCGAGCAACTCCTGCACTTCACGGATATTTACGCCGTTCATCAGCAGATGCGTCGCAAAACTATGACGTAACGTATGCACCGTGGCAAATTTGGGAATCCCGGCCTTGCGGATTGCCTTTTTGATCATCCCCTGGATGGCCGTATCGCTGATATGATGGCGGCGCACTGCTCCGGAACGCGGATCAACGGATAGATTATTGGCCGGGAAAACATACTGCCATGCCCACTCTTTACCGGCGTTGGGATATTTTCTGGACAGCGCATCGGGAAGATGGACTTCGCCATATCCGCGGGTCAGATCATTTTCGTGCAATTTTTTCACTTCGGCCAGATGATTTTTCAACTGATCTTTGACCGTTGCCGGCAGAATGGTTGTTCTGTCTTTGTCGCCCTTTCCGCTGCGCACGGTTAAGGTGTTAAAATCCATATCGACATCTTTTACCCTCAGGCGGGCCAGCTCCATCAACCTCATCCCCGAACCGTAGAGCAAACCGGCAACAAGTAAATCCCTGCCCGTCAGACAGGATAATAATCGTTTTACCTCTTCTACTGAAAAGACAACGGGCAGTTTCTGACCGCGTTTCGCGCGGACAGTTTCCGCCATATTGCCCATATCTTTGCAAAGTACATGGCGAAAAAGAAAAAGAAGGGCATTGAATGCCTGATTCTGCGTTGATGCGGACACTCTTTCCTGAAGCGCCAGATGGCTGAGAAAATTTTTACAGTCAACCGCTCCAACTTCAGCAACGGTTTCTTTTCCGCCGGCTTGTCTGGCATAATCCAGAAATCTTTTAATCCACTGCAGATAGGTTTTTTCCGTGCTGTAGGAGTAGTGCTTAAGCCGAATCAACCGTTTTGCTTCCGTAAGCAGCTCCTGCGCAAAGCCGGCGGATTGCCCTGCCGGCAAATTGCTCGGTTTGAAGCCGCGATAATGAAAATAATATAAACGAATGGCGTCACCGGCCTGCCTGATTTGCCAGTCGGATACGGCGGAATTTGATTTCAGAGTTTCGATAAATTCGATGACGGCGTTTTCCTGATACTGATCGGGTGGTATCTGCTTTTTATTGGAATAGTTTAGAAATTTACTGGCCCACAAAGCGTAAAAAAAGACGTTCTTTTCCTGCGCCAATTTCTTATCCAAAAGAAAGGCCTGAAACTCCGGAAGAACGTCATTTTTCCTGCAGTCTGACAAATTTTCCATGATATGCCAACTTGGCTTAAGTGGGATATTACCACAAAATACCAAGTGGCAAAAGTTGATTTTATTGGATTTTAAGGCACTTTTTTCTTTGAATTCGTTTTAAAAAGGAGTAATGTTTCCTTCGAAAATCGGCAGAAACCAAGTTGGTATATTAAATGTTCGGAGGAATAAAAATGTCCGACACGATCAATTCTGAAAAAGAACTGGGAAATGCTCTCAAAGAGGAAAAAGATACGATTA
>DAOPVC010000069.1:0-3174 GCA_035350895.1 Smithella sp.
CCGAGATTGGGAATGATGATCGGCATTTTAAAACTCGGCGGACGTACAAGCAGAATTTTCATATCATTGAACTCTGTAATGGATTCATTGCTTCATGCTCATCGTGATGTTGACGGTGTTCATATCCGTTGCCAGTAAATAATGAATAACCATCAATAATGTAACTTTCCTGAAGGCCGTGCGGAAAATTTATTTCTCAGATCGAAAATGTAAATCGAATGACCGACAACGGCAGACGGTTCGAGATACCTGTATTGATCATAGTAGTTGATGTCGATGTACAGCAATTCGTGCGTGTTTTCCTTTAAGAGATAATAAGGTCTTCCCACGAGGAAATTTATGCTGATGGCGTATATTCCTTGCGTTGGTTTTTGTTCCGCAAGAGAATAGTCGATGCCGTATATTTCAGGATCAACCCGTCCAAAATACCCCAGTTTGATTTTATCAATGTTATTTTTGTCCATGTATTTTTTTAAGGCAGGCAAGCTCTGTCCCCAGTCCAGGTTGGAATCCATCAGCCAGTGGCTTCCGTTTCGGGAGCCCCCGGCGGCGATATTAAAATAAGATAAATAATCCGGAAAAGCAATGAGCGAGGATGGAACATATATAATGATGAGAAACATCAGAAGATATTGTATGCGTTTAAATTTTATGATGGCCTGATGAAAAAGAAAGCCGGATGCCAGAAACAGAAAGGGGAATATTGGCAGCAAATATCTGATGCCGATGGGAATGTTTGTAAAAAAAGAGAAATAAATACAATAGAAGATCACCGGCATCGATATGCAGAGAAACGTAATGATATCATTGCGTGCTATTTTAATTTCCAGCCAGGCGATGACGGTAAGGCATAAAATGATGAGCCATGAGACCGGATTCTTGACGAGAAAAGCAACAATGTAATAATACCACCAGCCCGACATCGAGTGCTCTCCCATCAGATAACCGATATAAAAAGGGTTTCCACCGACAGATTGCATTAACTGGGAATCAAACCCTGATATATAATGATCAGGCAGCGGAACCGGAAGTCCGCTCCATAGTAATGAGGCGAGATTATTGAAAAGCCGGCTGGAAAGATTATATTCAGATAAAGGCATAAAAGAACCGGAGAACAAATAGCCGAGGTTAATCATAAAAATGCTTATGAAAATGATCATGAGAAAATCTTTGCCGTATTTGCTGATGGTCATCACTGAAGATTTTATCCCCTCGTCTTTTCTTTTACAGAGGCTGATGATGCATAAGGTTCCAAAGATGAAAAAGTAAACCGGGTAAAGCAGCAACGCCGTAAACTTACTGAGTTGCGCCAGACCCAAGGCAACACCGGCAATGACAATCGAAAAGGCATTCGGTTTTTTAAAATATTTCCACAGGCCATAAACGCTGAGGAATATTGTCAGTGTTACACCTATATCCATGGTAATGAGAGAGGCGTGAGCCAGGATATTGGGATTAAAAGCATATAAAATTAGAGCAAACAGGGCGCCTTTGTATCCATAAAGTTCTTTCCCCCAAAAATAAATTGTGATCCCCAGTAGAAAACCCAGAAAAATAATCATACTGCGGCCGTAGGTAAAGATTGACCGGTATCTGTCTTTGTTCTGTTCCATAAAGCGGTATCCCAGACCGTATAAATCCGGATATTTTTGGAATAATTTTGTTTCTATTTCGGGATGCGTGAAGATTGCGCTGACAGCAGGGAAACATTTTACCAGCGGGGGCGCCGGATGATCCATCCGCCAGTCCATCGTTTTTAAAATATATATGCCGGCTGGAAAATGAACAAATTCATCCACCGTTACCGAGTTAGAAAACTGGCTGAAAAAACAGATAGAAACAAAACATAAAAGCAGAATGGGCGGCATTATTTTTCTTAAGATGTTCTTGGCAGCGGAGGATGATAAGATGTTATTCATTGAGTTGATCAATTTAATACTCCTCCTGACCGGAAATCAACGACAATCAGCGGATTTTAATACGGTGCAATTTCCCAGAGCACATGCTTTCCGCGCATCAGCACAGCCCAGTTTATGGTTGCCCTGCTTGAAGTGAACCGCGGCTCTGTTGCCGTATGCATGGGTAAAGTTTTCTTCAATACGAATCGCGTTGCTGAAGTCTTCAAGAGCGCGATGTCCTTTGCCGATTTTTGCGTAAGTGATGCCCCTGTTGAAATAGGCTTCGGCATAATCTGTTTTTAATGTAATCGCCTGACCAAAATCTTGAATTGCCGACTGGTAGTCGCCAAGTCTAAAGAAAAAAATTCCTCGGTTGTTGTAGGCTTTTATATGTTCAGGATTCAGAAGGATTGCTCTGCTGTAATCATCAAATGCCTGTTGATGATGTCCGAGACGATTGTAAGTCAATCCCCTGTTGTAATAAGCATCGGCGTAATCCGATTTCATTCTGATAGCGCGGTTAAAATCCACCAGAGCTTTTTCGTAGTGGCCTGTTTCTGCATATAGCATCCCTCTGTTATTGTACGTTTCAACATAATCCGGGTTGATAATGAGCGCTTTGTCAAAGTGATCCTTTGCTTTTTCGTATTTGCCTTCAGCAAAAAGAGATAAAGCGACATAATCGTGAGCGATATAATTGTTCTTTGTAACCTTCAATGCATGAGTGAATAAAGCGGGATTATCTTTCCAGTAACCGCACTGCTTCCATGTTAATAATGTCATGATGACCATAAAGGCGACACCGGCAACGGACAGGATTCTTTTGCTTCTGTAATCATTCGTCATTAAAACAGACAATCCCCATGCGATCATGACAGCAATGCCGATAGACGGCAGATAATGGTAACGGTCGGCCAGCGCATGTTTCCCGACCTGAATGATTCCGATAACCGGCAGAAGCGTGATGACAAACCAAAACCATCCGGTGAAAAGAAAAGGACATCGCTTGTATAAGAGGACGACAATCAGGCTGATTGTGATGAGCAGAACGGTTGCTCCCGAAACCTGTAAGAGAGCAATGTGCGCATCAAAAGGATAGAATACGGCCAGATCATGCGGCCAGAAGGTTTTCTCCAGATAAATGGCAAAAGAGCAAAGACTGTTTGTCAGTCGTGAATGAAAAGAAAAATGCATTGCGTGTGGTTTGTACTGGGCAAAGACGGTAATCATGGAAAAGACCGCGGAGAGGACAAAGAGGGGCCATTTTTCTTTGAGT
>DAOPVC010000070.1:0-2915 GCA_035350895.1 Smithella sp.
TTCACGAAGGTGAAAGGTGAAGGGTGAAAAGTGAAAAATAAAAGACTTCTCACGTTCGTTCAAAGTGACACGGTGGTTCAAGGTTAAGAACAGTGAATAGTTGATAGTTGATGGTGAATAGTTATTCCACGGCACTGCGTGCCTTAAAATGCCCGTGAAATGTGAAGGGTGAAAGGTGAAAAGAAAGAACAGTTTTAAATATTCTTTCTATTCAATGTTATAGGGCAATTGAAAATTGCCAGCTACGATTCCAGGTACCGTAATGTCTTCATCAAGAGATTCCCATCGCAATGCGTAACCATTCAGGCGTAGAGTCACTTCCTTTAATTTTTCTTCCGATGCAGTGGCAAGAAGCTTAAAACGGCTGGCTGGGAAACCAATGATTCTTCCATCTGTAAGTTCAATATATATGGTCTTTTTCTCTGCCCATGCTCTGATGGCAGTAGGTTCCACAGTCTCATTTTTCATGGCTAAAGTACTCATGAAATTTATCCTCCAGGAAGTCGCGGTTTTCGAAAATTTTTCTTTCGATTTGTCTAATGTTTTGCGGCGATATACCTTTGTTACGCGCCAATCGAACAGGATCAAGCCAGAATTTGCATTCGCCATCCGGTGTTTCAACATGGATATGCGGTGGTTCGTTTCCTTCGTCAGAATAAAAATGAAATCTGTATGCTCCTAATTTCATTACCGTTGGCATGTTTTTATGATAACCATAATTATTACAGGTGTCAAGAGAAAGCTTAGAAGAAAGAAAAGACTGAAGGCTAAGGGAAAAATAGTTCATAGTTGATAGTTGATAGTTGATGGTCAAGAAGCACAAGGCTTCTCACATGCGTTCGAAGTGACAATGGGAACGGTCGAATGGACAAGGCAAGTTCAACGGAGGATTAGGAGAAGGAGCTATGGGAAAGGCAAGACAGGTTAAACCGGACAAACTGCATAAGACCGGCAGCAACGGAAAAGCGGCTAAAACGGTAACGTCTGCGCCGCCGACGCGGCATAAAAAAGCAGCGCCGCTTGTCACGTTAGATGAAATTTACCTGAAGCTTTTTAATCTCACGCCGAATGCGATTGCGGTTTTTAAACCGGATGGAACGATCTGCGATGTAAATGATTTGTTTTGCCAGGGATCGGGCTATTCGCGTGAAGAGGTTATCGGCAAAACGAGCCGGGAATTAAATTTATTTTCCCAGGACGTTCGCGAAAAAGTCATCGACGCTATCGCCAAAGACGGTTGTTTCCGGAATATGGAAGTCCGGCACCGGTTGAAAGACGGCTCGACGATCACGTCCATGGATTCCGGCGATCTGGTCAGAATCGGCGATGAATATTATGTGATTGTGGTGGCGCAGGATCTCACGAACCTCAAACAAATCGAAGAAGACCTGCGAAACGAACACATTTTAAACCGCGCGATTATCGACAATCTGCCGGGATTGTTTTTCATCATTGATGAGAATTTCAGATTTCTCCTCTGGAACGATAATTTCACGTTGACGACCGGATATTCGGCCGAAGAGATGAAGACCATGACCGCGCTTGACTTGCATCCTGAATCCCGCCGGCGGGCCGCCGCGGAAAGAATCAAGCATGGTTTTCTTTCCGGTCATTTCAATCATGAGGAGAATGTTGTTTTTAAAGACGGGGCTGACTGCACCCTGCTGATTACCGCCAGTAGAATTCCATATGACGGCAAGACGTGTCTGATCGGCACGTGCATCGACATCACGGAAAAGAAAAAGGCGCAGGATCAATTGAAGCGGTTTGCCGCCAATCTGGAAGAAGCCAATATCACGCTGCGCGTTTTGATGAAGCACAATAAGCAGGAACAGAAACATTTTGAAAACAAGTTGCAGACGTACGTCAATGATCTGGTGATGCCTTACCTGGATAAGCTCAGGAAGGCGAACCTGGATGAACGCAGCAAGAAATATCTCCGGGAACTGGAAAACAATCTCACCGGCGTGCTGTCGCCTTTTTTGAGTAATTTTCAGACGCTGTACAAAAAGCTCACGCCGCAGGAAATTCAGATTGTTGATCTGATCGGAAAAGGCAAATGCACAAAAGAGATTGCGGACATGCTGAACGTGGCCGTGAATACGGTGGCGACACACCGGAATAATATCCGGAAGAAACTTAATCTGCGCAATGCGAAAGTCAATCTTCGTTCACACCTGATGTCGCTTCGCTAATCGTGTATTTTTCATACATGTTTTATAATCATTATTTCATCAATATGAGTATTTGAATTTTATACGATTCCATCCAAAATGGCCGACAAACAATTGATCATGTATTGCATTATTCAGGGTTGTGCCCCGCGGGAGTAACTTTCCTGAGAGGAAACCGGGAGAAAATATCTCCTCCTAATTCGTGCATAGAAATGTATGAAAGGGCTTCCGCGGGGTCATATATTATTCTTAAAGCCATGAGGTTGGGATTCGTGATGATCGAAAGACGGCGACATGAACGGCTTAATGTGTTGAATTGGATTTCCGTATCATCCGGCGATGCGCATAATGATATTTTATCGCAAAAGGCTGCATACAATTACAGCGAGAATATTTCAGTCTCCGGCACGAAAATCAGGGGCAATGTTCCTTTAGCCGTCGGCAGCATGGTTATGATCGATTATTTTGTTAATTCTTCTTCCGAGGTGATAACGTTAACCGGCAAAATTGTCTGGACGAAAATGATTATTGAGAGCGAGTACTATGAGGCGGGTGTGGAATTTGTTGCTGTGCCGGCAATCTCCGAGCAGAAATTGAAGAACTATATTCAAAGCAAACAGCAGGAAATCAGTAATTATCCTTTCAAAGTCAGTTTCTAGTTTCTAGTTCAAGAAAAACAGTTTTAAGTTTTTCCACACGGCACTATGTGCCTTAAAAAGCCTGTGAAATGTGAAGGGTGAA
>DAOPVC010000071.1:0-2740 GCA_035350895.1 Smithella sp.
GCCTCTCACGCCGGAAACCGGGGTTCAAGTCCCCGTGGGACTACCAAAATAAAATCGATAGATTGCAAAGCGATCCCCGTTACATATTCCCTTCAGGTACAATACAACATAATACAATATAAAACTTGCACTTTATAATTGTATTGACATTTACGGGCATTTGCCTTAATGTGTTTCCATGAAATACGTTCATCGTCAAATGGAATCCTGCATTAAGAGGATCATCAAGTCTTTCCCTTGTCTTGCAGTAACTGGTTCCCGCCAGTCAGGGAAATCAACACTTCTGATCAACACCCTGCCAGGATACAATTACATTACGCTGGATGATCCGCTGGCACGGCAACGCGCCCTTTCTGACCCCCACCTTTTTCTCGAGATGGCAGGAGATAAAGTCATCATTGATGAGATCCAGTGGTCGCCACATCTGATGTCATACATCAAGATGCGCGTGGATGAAAACCGTGACAAAATGGGTGCATATGTTTTTACCGGTTCACAGCAATTCACCATGATCAAAAATTTGAGCGATTCACTTGCCGGCCGAATCGCGCTTTTGGATTTACTGCCGTTTTCCGTTGAGGAGAAAAAAACTTCCATTGCCCTGAAAAGTACAAAGGATGCATTTATTCACGCTGCACTCCGAACATCATATCCCGAACCTGCATTAAATTCCAATCTCGATGTGCCGGTGTGGGCGGGAGCATATGTGCAAACCTACTTGGAAAAGGATGTGCGCAGTTTGTATAATATCGGAAACCTGAGCAGCTTTCAGCATTTCCTTCAGCTTTTGGCCAGCCGATGCTCACAGATATTGAATATGTCCCAATACGCCAACAATTTGGGGGTCAGCCTGCCGACCATTAAAAGCTGGCTGTCCATTTTGGAAGCAGGGCGAATTATCTATTTGTTGCCGCCATACTATGTTAATCTGGGCAAGCGGATTACGAAATCGCCGAAAATTTATTTTCTGGATATTGGCCTGGTCTGCTATCTCACGGGCATCAGAGATCACGATCATTTATTAAAAGGACCACTGGCCGGTCCGCTTTTTGAAAATTTCTGCATTGCGGAAACCATCAAATTATTTTTTAACCGGGGGCGCAGAGAAAATCTGTTTTATTTGCGGACGAACAATAACCTCGAAGTTGATTTGCTGATCGAGGAATCATTCGAAACAGTCATGCCCGTGGAAATCAAACTGAATCAGACGCCCAATATGCTTATGGGCTCGAATATTACCCGATTTAAAGAACTGTTTTCAAAATTAAAGATAAGTGACGGCCGGATCCTGTCGCTGACAGAAAAATCAATCCTGCTGAGCCGGAATATTTCTGCCGTGACACTTGACGACTATCTGAAACAGGTGGCAAAAGGCATCGGGTAAATTCCATGAATAATCATGATCTTCTGGAAAAATACCATGCATTGGAAGCCGAAAACGATTCCCTGAGAAAGGAAAATGCGTGGCTCAAATCTAAATTGTACAGAATTTGTCCCTCCAATGATTCTGAAAATATCGTGATTCAACCGGCAGAAGTTAAGGATCAAATAGAATTCAAGGTTCCAGCATTAACATCAACATCCGAAATTCCACCGCAGGAAAAGATCAAATTGTTCAGGACTCTTTTCGCGGGCAGAGACGACGTTTATGCCAAGCGATGGCAAAACAAGAAAGGTGAGCAAGGATATGTGCCCATTTACCACAATGAAATCCATGGGTATCCATATGGTTTTCAAATCCAACATTCACCAAAAATTTGCAATCATCGACCAAAGGATTGTCTGGTATGGAAGCATCAATCTACTTGGTTATGGTCGTTCCGAAGAAACTATAATGCGTATAGAGAGCGCTGGTATCGCCCATGAGCTTCTTAAAAGTCTTGAATAAATGGAAATTGTATGGGGAACATCCGATAGTGTTCCCTTTGTGAACTGATCAAACCATTCCCGGTTTTTATCTTATCCCTCCAAAAGCCTTAAATATTCCTTTGCCGATTCATGGCAGACACCGGTAATAAAATTTATAAACGGCCTGTCACTGCCTTTGTGGGTTATGTTCAAAGTATCCAGATATTCGCGCCGCAAGACCGGTGGGATAACTGCTATCGGATAGCCTGCCTCCAATAAGGCAAGATTCATCAACAGGCGCGCCGCCCTACCGTTGCCGTCAGTGAATGGATGGATGGTTACAAGTTCTTTGTGAATGATTGCCGCAAATTCTACGGGGTGATTTTTCCCCCGTATTCCGGGTATGCCTTCAATGAACGATTTCATTAAATCCGGTATTTTCTCGGGAGCCGGGGGAATGAAGTCCGTCCCGGTAATAATGACCTTCTGTTTCCGGTATTTCCCCGCCTGTTCCTGGTCAATCCGATAGTAAAACAGCCGGTGAAGTTCTTTAATATTGGCTTCCGTTATGACTTTGTGCTTAGCCAGCCGAAAAAGCATATCATACGCTTCCGAATGTCCCAACGCTTCCATATGATCTTTTACCGGCTTGCCGCCGATCGTCATGCCGTCTTCGATAACGATTTTTGTTTCGGTTTCGGTCAGAGAATTCCCTTCCAGAGCATTACTTGAATAAGTCATGCCAATACGGAAATATTCCCGAAGCTGTTTAAGCAGGTGTTGATCAATCGGTCTGTAAGCTTCTATTTTAGTTTTTAATAGATCAATCTTCCGCAGTGTGTCCTTCATCACGTCCCCCTTCATGAAACATTTGCCATTTATGTTTGCCGTT
>DAOPVC010000072.1:0-2702 GCA_035350895.1 Smithella sp.
TATTCTTTAACTTTTGATTTCGATTTTTTATCTTCCGTCATTTTAATTTCAAACTCCTAAGAATAAATATTAGAGAGAGAAAAGGCAATCATGCAAAGGGAAATAAACCCTTTAACTGCGTTCTTCCCGACTATATTGAGCATAACGCGATTCAGCGTTCGATGAGGCGCTTTTAATCTGTATTGCACTAAAATTTCCGCAATCAGAATACCCGCAAGTCCTCCTAAAAAAAAGCCGATCCACGCGCCCGGTCCCAGCAAAAACGGCGTCAAGAGAAAACCACCTGCAACCGCTCCCACGGCCACTGTTTTTAATGATTTTCGGGGACTCGACTCCTGTTGCGGCGCTTCACTGACAACCCAGAAAAATTCAATGGTTTCGGCGGCGACGGCAGCGACAAGAAGCAATACGATGACCTGCCATCCGATTTGCTCGAATCCGGTAACCATTGCATAACACAAAACATCAAAAAAAATTACGATAGTTCCGGGTAAACCGAGAAAATTCAAGAAAATACCCGTAAATAATATCAAGATAAAAAGGGTTAATCCCGCCGCTGCGAAAAAAGACAAATTATTCCTTCCTCTGTATTTTCGAAAGCTGCATATTTTCTAAAAACAGCACACTGGTGCAGGCAATATAGATCGTGGAATATGTTCCGACAACGGTACCGATCAGCAGAGCAAAAGCAAAATCACGAATGACTGCGCCGCCGAAAATATAAAGCGCCAAAACCGTGAAGAAAACAGTCAGGGATGTTAAGATGGTTCTGCTGAGTGTTTCATTGATGGCCAAATTGATGATATCACCCAGCTTCTGTTTTGGATTTCGTTTTACAATTTCCCGGATTCGATCTAACGTAACAATGGTGTCATTGATAGAAAAACCGATCACGAAGACGAGTACCGCGAGAATATTGATGGTAAATTCCATGTTCATCAACGCGACCGCTCCGATCACGATCAGCGTATCGTGAACCAGTGCAAGAATCCCTCCCGCCGCATAACGGAACTCAAAACGCCAGGTCACGTAAATCAAGATGGCCAACCAGGAAAAAATAACAGCAATGATTGCCTTTCTGGTAAAATCCGCACTGACTTTAGCCCCGACGACTTCCACGCGCCTGATTTCATAATCATGCTGGAAAGCGGCAGAAAGAGGCTGTTCCACATTCGCCGACAGCATCTTTTGATCGGAGAAAGATTCATGGGTTCGAATTAAGAATTCATTGTCGCCGAACTGTTGAATGGTGCTGTTGGCCAGTTTTGTTGATTGCAGAGATTCCCGGATCTGATCGGCGGAAACATTTTTGGAAAATTTAACCTGAATAATCGATCCCCCGGCGAAATCAATGCCGAGATTAAAGCCACCATGATATATAATTGACGCAATGCCGATGACGATCAGGATGACTGAGAAAGCCATCGCATATTTCAATTTTCCGACAAAATCTATGTTAACACCTGGTTTGATCAACTCCATGCTCATACTATATCTCCTGCGTATGCCTGAATTTTAAATGCTCAATTTTTTAATGTTGTAGTTCCATATAACGTAATCGAAGATTACCCTCGTAATAAAAATGGCGGTGAAAAGACTGGCCAGAAGACCGATAATCGTTGTGACCGCGAATCCTTTAATCGGACCCGTCCCGAAAAAGATTAGAACAACAGCAGAGACAATGCCCGTGATATGCGTGTCGATGATCGTAATGAATGCCCTGTCGTAGCCTGTGTCCAGGGCCAGGCGGACGGTTTTCCCCGTACGTAATTCTTCGCGGATTCTTTCAAAGATCAGGATATTGGCGTCAACCGCGACACCAACCGTGAGGAGCATGCCGGCGATGCCGGGAAGGGTCAGGGTTGCCCGGAAGGCCGCAAGAACCGCCAGGATCAAAAATATATTGACGATCAGCGCAATATCAGCGACTGCGCCGGAAAGGCGGTAATAAACAATCATGAATAAAATAACCAAAAGCGATCCGATGATGGTTGCCATGACGCCTTGCCGAATGGAATCACTGCCCAGTGAAGGACCCACCGTTCTTTCTTCGAGGATGTTGACAGGCGCGGGCAAAGCGCCGGCGCGCAATACGATGGCCAGGTCACGCGCTTCTTCCATAGTGAAGTTGCCGGTAATCTGGGCCTGGCCTCCGGAGATACGTTCCTGGATGACGGGGGCCGAATGCACCACGCCGTCCAGAACAATGGCCAAACGTTTGCGCACGTTTTCTCCCGTTATTCTTTCGAAATCAACAGCGCCCTGAGAATTAAATTTCAGACCGACAGTGACTTCGCCGAAACGATCGGCAATCTGCACTTTGGCTGTTTCCAGTGAAGCGCCAGTCATCAGGGACCTGTCTTTCAACAAATAGGGAGAGGAGCCTCTTTCTCCCGTGGATTGACCCGCGCGCAAACCGTACGCGATGACATCTCCGTCAGGAATATTTCCGCGCAGGGCTTCGTCCAGTGAATTTTCATCATCAACCAGTTTAAATTCCAGAAGGGCTGTCTTGCCGATAAGATTTTTCGCTCTTTCCGGATCCTTGATTCCGGGGAGCTGAACTAGAATCCGGTTGTTTCCTTCCGGTATAATTTCCGGCTCCGAGATTCCAAACTGATCCACTCTGTTTCTGATGGTTTCCAGGGAGTGTTCCACCGTTAATTTTTTTAATTCCGCCGCCCGTTTGTCGTTAACTTTCA
>DAOPVC010000073.1:0-2581 GCA_035350895.1 Smithella sp.
TTCCAAAGAATGATCTGCTTTATGCCGAAGTGGAACTGGCCAACGGCAAACAGGCCCTGGTGCGCGCTCAAAATGCCGTGGAACTCGCCAAATCACGCCTCAACTCTCTGTTGAAACGCGATATTTTTTCACCGGTGAACGTGGTGGACCAGCTGACGTATGAGCCAATGAAACAATCTTTTGAAGAATGTCTGAAGATCGCCCGCCAGTCAAGGCCGGAGTTGAAGATATCCTCACTGAAAGCGGAACAGGCCGGAAAACTGGTACGGATATCCCAGAGCGAATACTTTCCCGCCGTCAGTGTTATCGGCAATTATGGCCGCTTCGGGGATCATGCCTCGGTTCACGGCAGCGATTATAAGGACGCGGAAAGCTGGTACGTCATGGCCGTGGCCAACTGGAATTTCTGGGAATGGGGAAGAACGAAATTCAGAGTCGATGCCGGCCGGGCCAGAGAAAACCAGGCAATTGCGGCCTCCAAAGAGTTGAACGACCAGGTCGTTCTGGAAATAAAAAACGCCTATCTGATACTGCTGGAAGCGGAAAACCAAATCTCCGTATCGCAGAAACTGATTGAACAAGCCGAGGAAAATTTCCGTATCGCGGAAGAGCGATATAAAGAAAGAGTCGCCACGGCCACGGAAGTTCTCGACGCTCAGACTCTTTTGACCAGAGCGAAATCGGAATACGCCAACGCTCTCGGCGATTACAATATCAATTATGCGCGACTGCAGCGGGCTATGGGCAATATCTGGCCGTAGTTCCGGGGGAAAGGATTTCACAATGAAAAAAGGGGTTTTATGTTTGATGATCGCGCTGTCGGCGACGTTCATCTTGACCGCACCATCGGCCGCACAGGAATACACGCTCAATGAAATCTATGCAAAGGCGTTAAAAAGTTCCGAGAAAATCGAAATGGCCCGGGAGAATGTCTATGTCTCACAAATGAGCAAAAACAAGGCCTTGTCACTTTTAATTCCCCGGCTCACGGCTTATGGAAGTTACAGCTGGTTTACAGAAGACAAGTACAATATCGCGAACATCATGATCCAGCCCGAAGAATCGGGAGCGTGGGGGGTTCGAGCCGATCAGACCTTTTCACTCAGCGCACGCGAACTGGACGCCTTGACTATTGCCGGACAATCCATCTCTAAAAGCGAATACGATCTGGATTGGGCCAAATCGGATTTTGTTCTGGCCGTGGCCTCTTCTTTTTACGACGTGCTCAAAGCTCAGAAAACGCTGGAGATTGCCGGCGCCAATCTGGAAAGGCTGACCAAATACCATCATCTGGTCGAAACCCGGATGAAGGTCGGTGAATTGACCAAAACCGCCTTGCTGCGCGCCAAGGGAGAATTGTCGGGCGCAAAAGCGGACGATCTGAAGGCGTCCAACGCCCTGAAACTGGCGCGTGCCGCGCTGACACGTTTGACGGGTGTGGAACCGGATTTTCGTCTAAAAGAAGAAACCCTCTCCTCGCCGGAAGCCTGTGAAATCGAAAATCTGCGCAAATCGGCGCTGGAGGAGCGCACCGATCTGAAGAGTTATGATCTGCAGACGAGAATGGCCGAACAGCAGGTCCAATATGCCCGCGGCGCTTTCTGGCCCAGTATAGGTTTGTTCGCTGTTTTCAATCGGGCGGATCAGGATCCCGTCGGCTCGACATTTAATGACGAGAGTATTTATGGCGGCATCTCGCTTTCCTTCCCGTTTTTTGAAGGCGGCTTGAGGATGGCCGAATTCCGGGAGGCTAAAGCCAGAGAGCGTCAGGCCCGTCTGGCCTATGATGATTTAAAAAAGAGTGTGGATATTGAAGTGCAAAGCGCTTGTCTCGACTTGGATACATTGAAAGGTTCTTTAAAATTCCTGGAAGATCAGCAGGTCTTTGCCCGGGATAATTATAATGCGGTCATGAAACAATTTGAAAACGGCCTGGCAACCAGTCTGGATGTCATGGACGCCAACACGCTGTTGCTGACCGCCGACAAAAACGTAGCGGAAGCATTATACAACTATCAGTTGGCCTATTTAAAAATGAAGAGAGCGAGCGGCACATTGCTGCAGTTTGTTCTTGCTGAAAAATAACGTGGAGATTCATCGGTTCATAGTCAGGGGGAAAATATCATGCATTTCAGGAAGACGGTCCGCTTCAATACAAAAAAATTATCGGAAGTAACCGCTTTAAAATCAGTATTGCTGATTTTACTGGTGGCGGTCATCGCTTTGTCTCTGGCATCCTGCAAAAAGAAAGAGAAGGCCGTAAAAGAAAATCTGATCAATGTCCGCATTACACAGGCGGTCAAAAAACAGGTCCGTCCTTATATTGAAACGACCGGCACATTAAAAGCAGATGAGGAGGTCGTCATCAGTTCGGAAGTCGACGGCATTGTTAAGACCGTCAAAGTGGAAGAAGGCTCCGCGGTCGGCAGAGGAACGCTTCTCGCGGAAATCAACGATATTGATTACGCGCTGGATGAAAAACGCGCGGACGCGGCTCTGAAACAGGCCCAGGCCAATCTGGCCAACGTGAAAGCCGAATTTCAGAGAAAGGACGCCCTGTTCAGGGAAGAATTGATCACCC
>DAOPVC010000074.1:0-2378 GCA_035350895.1 Smithella sp.
AAGCACAGCCGATAAAACAATAAGCGGCAGTTTTTCTCTGAGCTGCCATACGATCATATCGGATAAACGGTTTTGATTTTCAAACCGTTTCAGCGGCCAGAAATCCAGTAAGATCATAATCAGAGGCAGCGTCACCACCATGGGCTTGCTCAATAACGCCAGCACAAAAGAAAAGACAACCAGCAGATATCGCTTGATCGATTGTTTCTCCGTATAGAAGACATAAAGACACAAGGTGAGCATCCAGAAGAAAGCGCTTAAGACATCTTTGCGTTCGGAAACCCAGGCGACGGATTCCACATGCAGGGGATGGAGCGCGAAGAAAGCGGCGACGAAGGCGCTCCTCCAGAGGGCTCCCGTCATACGGTGAAAGAGCCAGAACAAAAGAAGCGTA
This sequence comes from Smithella sp., assembly GCA_035350895.1. GTDB lineage: Bacteria > Desulfobacterota > Syntrophia > Syntrophales > Smithellaceae > Smithella. Next base: position 395 of record DAOPVC010000074.1, read on the forward strand.
CTCAAGATGTGCAAAGTCAGATTCGTGACATGGTATCCGCCGGCATGCAGTCCGTAAAACTCATAATCGAGCATCAGGGACAGCCAGGTCAGGGGATGCCATAAATCGGCATATCGTGTACTAAAAGCCCAACGCATTCCGTCCAGTGTTATTCCGGACTGAATGTTTCTGTTCTGTGTAACGTATACGACATCATCATAAACGAAGCCATATTGGTTCACCGGCCAGAAAACAGCAAGTGTTACTGCTGCCAAAAGCACATAAATGATCAGAATCCGCTCTTTAGAATTAATAGTGATTTTGTCCATCATGGAGTTTGTTATTACTATATCCTCAGTCAGAGTTCATTCGTTTTTTTATCATATCCCATAACGGGCCGAGCCCGGAGCAAAGCAATCATGAAAACATTGAAGAATGATCTTATTTGCCGATATTCAGCGTTCTGTTTATAGAATTTTCCCATTCATGTTTTTGAAACTGATAAGGGATGCCATAATCACCGTCGATAGCCGTCGGGCTGTTTTCAACAAAATGATAAACAGACAAAACAAAAAATATATTTACGAAAAAAATGATTGCAGTAAAAGAAAGTAAAACGTTCCGGCTTCTCGTGACATCTCCGAGAAACAGACAAACAAAGAACGATAAGGTGGCGTAAAATAATATATTATAGTGGGGATAACCCGGCACGTCGAAAACAAGATAAAAGGCCTGGGTGAAAAGATAAATTAAAATAAATAATAAACTGATTTTGGCTTCGTTTGAGGTCTTGGCCTGATCCAGCTTAAAATGACTGCTGACGACTGTCTTGAGACTTTTGAATGAGCAATAAAAGAAGGCGGCAACGGTCAGGAGAAGATAAACGATAAACATAAAGATCATGGCGTAAACCCAGGGACAGTCACTCAAAAATCTCGCGTAACCGCCGACACCCAGAAGGTAGTCATATCCCAGCCCCGTTGAAATTTTGAACGACCAGATGATGTTATTGCCGAAATGGTTTCCCGAATCTCCATTCAAAAGAAACAGCCGGACATTTTCAAAGTGGGTTCTGAAGTGATAATAAATGTAGGGCAGATATAAGGTGATAAAGACGGAAAATCCCGTCAAAATGTCTTTCAGCTTAAACCGAATCCGGAAGATCAGGAAAAACAAAATGAGCGGAACGGGTAAAATCCAGGTGCTCATGTGAAGTTGCGTCACAACGGCAACAAGAAAGAAAAGGATCGGAACTTTATAGGATTTATACTCCTTTACGAGTGAGAAAACGAAAATATATAACAGGGCCATGAAAGGCAGCATCACGTCCTGCGCCCATATCTTTCTGGAAAAATTAATAAACCATGGAGAAGATGAAAATATCACCGACACAATCAAGGATTGAATCAGGCCTAAATGCTTATAAAAAAAATAAAAAAGCAAAAGCAATCCCGCAATGTTCAGACATATCACATAAAGGGTCAGGTTTACCGGATCAATGGAAAAACAGGTTGCGATGGAAAGCAGGTAAATGAAGATGGGAGGATTATAAAGGCCGGTAGAAGACTGCAATCCTGCTAACACAGGCGCTCGGTGGATATTTTCATAAGCCAGGACCAGAGCCGCAAATTCATCTCCCAGGAATTGAACGCTCTCAAGATGAATCAATCTGACGATTATCGAACCGACCAATAAAAGTATTAAAGCGAAACCTGCAAAATTTATTTTTTTATAATCCAACGGCAAGGCACGGCCCTTTTCAAAATCCATCCTGAAGATTTCTTTAATACGGTATCGGATCGTTACGCAGCTTGACGCGGTTCATCGCGACCGGCATGGACCGCTTTTAATTCTGCATCATACGCTGGAAACGTTTTAACAGCAGCATGGTTCCTGAAAACCAGGTTGTATCATAATGATGAATTGTATAGGAGTTCGCCATCAGCCGGGCTTTTTCCGCTTCGGATAAAGATTGATTCCATGCCAACGGGTAAAACACCTCGCT
>DAOPVC010000075.1:0-2329 GCA_035350895.1 Smithella sp.
AGTGAATGGTAATGACATTCGTCGAGAACAAACAAAGTGCAGTTCGAGACGTAAAGAAAGCTTTGCATAACCAGAGCCATTTACTTATTCTGTCATACCGGTGTTTTCCGTACCGCTGTCATTCCGGCGTGGGCCTGGCCGGAATCCAGAAATATTAAAACACTGGTTCCCGGCTTTCGCCGGGAAGACGGACCGGGGGGATTCCGGTTTTCACCGGAATGACGAAAAAAAAATTATGCAAAGCTTTCGTAAATGGTAGTGAGACTCGCTAAAGATATGAAGCGTTAGTCGAACTATCCAATCCCGATAAATAGGGATTGATGGTTGATGGTGAATAGGGATGTATGCTCAGTTTAAAAATCCGAATTTCTATCTGATGGTCATTACGGATGTCCTGCTGTTTACCATTGCGCTTTATCTGTCGTATTTTTTCCGGTTTGATTTTAATTTTGCCAATATTAATTTCGAGCAGATCGGCGACCTGCTTTTCTGGATTCTTCCGCTCAAGGTTTTTATCTTTTTCACCATCGGGCTTTACCGGGGAATGTGGCGCTACACCAGCGTCAAGGATTTCTGGCTTCTGATTCAGGCCTGTTTCATAGCGACCGTGCTCATTATGGTTATTATTTTGACCATCAGCCGGTTCTCCGGGTATTCCCGCAGCATTTTTTTTATTGACGGTATTTTTACGTTTGTTTTAACCGGCGGCGTACGCATGGCCATCCGGTCTTTTTTTGCCATGTTCGGAAATCAGGCCATGAACGTCAGCTCGTCATTGCTCAGCAAAACCACCAGAGTCCTGATTGTCGGCGCAGGTGATGCGGGCGAAAAAATTTTACGCGAAATCAATGATAACTATAAATTGAATTATGAAGTGGTCGGTTTGATCGATGACGACGAGCAGAAACAGGGCCGGACAATTCACGGGGTCAGAGTCCTCGGGCCGGTTGACCGCCTGCCGAAAATTTTGAAGCGGGAAACGATTCATCAGATCCTCATTGCGGTGCCGTCTGCAAGCGGCGATCGGATACGGCGGATTGTAGAAACCTGCCAGCAATGTAATTTGGACTATAAAATACTGCCGGGTATCGGCGACCTGATTGACGGCCGCGTCAGCGTGAAGCTGCTCCGGGATATCAGCTATGAGGATCTTCTGGGACGCTCGCCGGTGCAGCTTAATGTGCGGGATATCCGGAATTATCTCGATGACAAAACCATTCTGATCACCGGGTGCGGCGGCTCCATTGGTTCGGAGCTTTGCCGGCAGGTCGTTAAATACCAGCCGCACCGTCTGATTCTGCTGGATTCCAGCGAATCTAATCTTTTTAATATTCAAATGGAAATTATAAACGAACATTTCTTCCGATACTGCGAAGCCATCCTGGGGCACGTGCAGGATGAGGCGTTAATGAATAATATTTTTGAAAAACACAAACCGGAAGTCGTGTTCCACGCGGCGGCCTACAAACATGTGCCCATGATGGAGAAAAATCCGTGGCAGGCGGTATTAAATAACATCATGGGAAGCCGGGTGGCGATGGAGATGGCCATCAAACATCATGTGGAACGGTTTGTTCTCGTTTCCACCGACAAGGCCGTGCGTCCGACCAATGTCATGGGCGCCAGCAAGCGCGTGACGGAATTGATCATGCAGTGCCAGCAGGGCAACGGCACGCGGTTTATGGCCGTGCGGTTCGGCAATGTGATCGGGTCGTCCGGTTCCGTTATTCCGTTGTTCCGCCGCCAGATCGAACAGGGCGGACCGGTCACGGTCACGCATCCGGAAATCAACCGTTTCTTTATGACCATACCCGAAGCGGCACAGATGATTTTGCAGGCGGGCACGATGGGCGAAGGCGGCGAGATTTTTATTCTGCGCATGGGAACGCCCATAAAAATTGCCGAGATGGCGCGCGACCTGATCCGCCTTTCCGGCAAGGAACCGGATGTGGATATTAAAATTGTCTTTACCGGTTTGCGCGAAGGCGAAAAACTTTATGAAGAGCTCATCACGGTCGGAGAGGATATAATGCCTACCAGCCACAAAAAAGTCATGGTTCTTCAATCCAACGGGTTTATCAACGGCGCGAAAAATTCCGAAGAGGCCAAAATATATCTCTACAATAAGCTGGATCAGCTTGCCGGACTGGCGGCGCAACATGATGCCAGAGGCATTAAAATAAAACTCAAGGAGATTGTACCCGAATATACCCCGCAGGAAAACGAGAGTGTCTTTTGAATGTAGTGAAGAGTGAAAAGTGAAGGGTGAAGAGTGAATGGTAAAAAGAGCACACAAGAACTTGGATGTCTGGAAAGAAAGCGTTTCACT
>DAOPVC010000076.1:0-2211 GCA_035350895.1 Smithella sp.
TCCGAAGCCAACATTTGGCGACAAGCTTTTAGCGGTGATGGGAAAGAAACGGGCGGTCTTTATCCCGGACATTTACAGCAGATTCGGGAAATACGCCTATGGAAGGGCGGTCAAAGAATCTTTTCTGGAAGCTTTGATCAGACCAAAGAATCAGGAATTGGAAGAAGGCTGGTTTTACCAAGATGAAATTATGCCGCATATGAACGGAAAGGAAATAAAGGACAGTTAATTTAGCGACAGTTATGCCTGGGTGAATACCGGACCGGTAATCATACACAGGCCCTACGAGGTTTGAAAAAGTTAGCCTCCGTGAAGTGAACGCGTTCATTTTGGGGAGGTTTTTCATTTTGGAACTGGTTGCTACCTATATTATTTATAAAACAATCGAGAAAGGAGGGATATGTCATGAACAATATTATCGCTGTAAAGAACCCGAAATATCTTACGCATTACTGCCACTCTTCAATCATAGGCATCCCGACTGAATTCTGGGTGGCAAAAAAGGAAGCGTTTCCCGAAGGCACTGAACCGACACTGCTTTACAAAGATGGAAATAAACTGCTGGAAATGACGATCTCAGATAATCCCGGATTAAAAAAGGGCGGCGCGGATGATGAAAATTCCATGCTGTTCAAGCTGGTCAGGAGAACCGTCCTCCGGTTGAAAGATGAACTTCTGCAGGTGTGGAACGGCACTGACGCCGATAATGTCCTGTTTAATTTGAACAAATTCCCCACCTATTGGCAAATGACCGATGAGCAGCAGGAAAAACTTCAATCCCTGAACAAGAGGCTCATGGACATGGAGAAGTCCATTCATGAAAGGTACGAGCAAATCCATAAAGACCACCCGGAAGGGGAATTGTCCTGCGAGATAGAATTTTTACTGAAAGAGGATGACCCGGAATGGAGTGACGAGGACGACAATGTTATGGCGCGCATGGATCATTCAATGGATGATTACAATCCCAATGCCTACTGGAATGACGCACCCCACCTGATCATGGATAAAGATGGAAAACCGCTGCATCTGTGCTGGTTGTTCCATGAGCTTTACGACCATTTGGGACTAGCCTGGGAAGACTTGCTCCGTGTCGGGAAAATACGTGTAACTGTAAACGCAAGTTATGACTATATGTACTGAATAATCAAGGAGATCGAAATAATGGACATAAAAGATCAAGAAAAACGGAAGATTATATACCCGATGTGCGAGACTTTCATCGAATGGTTTGATCATAACAGAAATCGGTTCAAGCGAGAGTGCGGTATACGGTATTTTCCGAAAGAGAAACATGTCCGAATAACAATTAAGGACATTACCCCCGAAATCCAAATGAAGCTCTACAATCATGCCGGATTGACCATTAGCGTCCACTACAGAGGTAAACACTGGGATACAATTGGCGATTTTGATTGCAGTGTTATGCAAGCCGAAGAAGGGGGTTATTTCTGCCCGTTCTGCGTGCAGCCTAAATTCTATAAAACCTGGAAGGATCTGATTATAAACAATACCTTCGAGCCTTTTCTGAAATACGTGAACGAATACTTTACCCCATCAAATTTTCTTTTCCTGGAGGTAAATAAAGGCTCTACATATGCCCAAATAATTGACACCGGCAAACCCGCGCAGATAGAAGAGGATATAAGGCAAAATTTTTATACTCTTCTTGCCGAGTTGGCGTCCAAAAACCCCAAACCCTCATTAAAAGAAGACCATAGGATCATGACATTGATACCCGTCATAAAAGGAGGTTCCCATGACTGTAAAAAAACAGCCGGATTTCAGCATCTGTGAAATGTTCCGGGAGTGGTTTGCGGAAAACCAGCACCGCTTTAACCAGAAATGCAGTATTCGCTATTACAAGAACAGGGAATACAACCATGTGGAGATCGATTTTGAAAATGTCGCCAAAGAGATACGCTGCTGGGTGAATGAGAATGACACATTGGCAATCGCCACGGTTTATGAAAAAGAAATTGTCGATTTTATTATTGATCTGGAATGTTGTGTGCGCCGTGGGAAGAACCGGAAGTATTACTGCGCCTTTTGTGAACAGCCCAAATATTATAAAACTCCCAAGGAACTGGTTGTTGAGCATACTTTTGAAAACTTTCTGAAGTGGACAAACGAAGTTTTCAATACCGACCATGTTCTTAAGCTTGATTATCGCGGCAGATGGTGCGCGAGCAGAATCCTGTCCAAAAAGGA
>DAOPVC010000077.1:0-1933 GCA_035350895.1 Smithella sp.
TGAATGTTACTCGCTGTCTTCAATAAAATAGTATTTATTTTTATAACGCATATTATTGGTAAAACCGACTGACGAATCCAAGGGTTCTTTAAGATCAACAACTTTGCCTTTCGAAGTCCCGAATTTAAATGGCAGTAAACCGAACACCAGATCGGTGACCAGATGAAGGGGCATCGTGGCCTTGACGGATCCCAGGTAGACCGAGACTTTCTCATCGAAACTCAATCCCCTGTATGAGGTGTTCAGTCCGTCTCCCAGTGTATAGGAATTCATGTTCTTACTGCTTCCGGGGTCAATCATGTGCGATCTGCTGATCATGTAGCCCAGGGCAAGATCGATATCAATATCCTTCCATTTGATGCCCATTCCTGCGCCGAAATAATCTACGGTGGGCAGAGCATACATTAAATCGTAATATTCATCGATCGTAGACGAGACCCTGTTTTCGTAACCGGCGCGAAGCTGGAGCCAATCCAGCAATTGATATTCAGCCGCTATTCCCCAGTTCAGCGTGTCTTTGAATTCTCTGGCCACCTTCATGTTATAGGCTCCCCCGCTATAACCCATGAATTTGGCCATTTGGAGAAACTGAATCTTCTGATCAAATTTGAGGTCATTTTCCTTGACCGCGGACCATTCCGCCCAGTGCAGCTCACCTAAAAGAGAAAGTCGTTTTGTCGGCTTGAGCTTTAATCCAAAGTTGACGATTTGCGGAAATTCCAACGTCGTTGAAACGGTGCCGGTCTGTTCTTCCGTTGCCGAGTAAGGCAGATCGAAAATGATCGATGAAATCTGCATGACGGCCGTGCTTCCCGCCCATTCCGTCATCCTTTGCCAGTCTTCACCGTATTTTAAACTGAATTTTCCGGATACATTCGATTTAATGGCGCTCTGATAACAAAGTCCCAGTGATACCCAGTCAAACGGTTCCCAAAGTACGCCTAAGTTATAAGAGGGAGAAAAATCATCTCTTAAATTGAGGGATAAATCTCCGATGTTATCGTAAACGCCGATACCTCCGGCAAAGAGAGGAAGGGGCACGGTGACGTCAAAAAGAGGATTGGCCATGCCCTGGGTTGCATCACCCAGAATTTTGGTGATGTTGACTATTTCATTGGGCCCCCTCATTTTGAGTTCCAGTCCCATGGCGGTTTGTCCGATTCCCACAGAAGCGCCGACCGACAGGTTGTTGTTAATTCTGTAACTGACCGCCGGGGCGGCATAAACCAGATGCTGCAAATAAACGGATTTTGCGCCGTACATTGCCGGATCGTCATCGCCGTATTCCCAGCCGCCGGCATACTGGGCATAGGTGGTGTAACCGAATGTCCACTTCGACCCCGGGCTCCGGTGCGATACGCCGAAAATCGGTCCCGCCAGCGCAGAAAGCGTATCGTTCATAATAGGAATATACACGCGTCCGGTGCTGGTTTTGCTTTCTTTTCCGGCAATCGGATCCACAAGCAAATTTCCCTGATAATCATGAAACCCCTGATGATTGGGATCTGTTTCAAATTTTCCTGTTTTGATCATTACAACGGGCGTAATGCCTAAACTGATATAGTTCCCGTTACCCATCAGAGAGAGTCCCGCGGGATTGTAATGAATGGACATGATGCCGCCGGGATCGGCCGTCACATTGTTGGCCAGTGAAATGGCTCTGGTATCAATAGCCATCGACTCATTGAAAGCGCCTTCCGCCTGAGGCAAATGGAAAAATAGAACAGCCGCTGACGTCACGCATAGGGTTCCGACAAGCATGTTTACGTGAAACTTGTTGAACCTGAAAATTTTGAACAATACCGATGATAATAATGGCAGATGGGCAATAAACGTTTTGATTTTTGAAATTTTAGTCATTATTACTGCTCCCCCATTTTTGTATTATAATCAAGCTTTAAAACCGCTTTTTACTAACCGATACAATAAAATA
>DAOPVC010000078.1:0-1913 GCA_035350895.1 Smithella sp.
CAACGAGATTGATTGATGCTGACGTCTGATTTAGATACAACAAGAATTGCCATTATCGGTCCGGGTCGTCTCGGAACGGCTTTTGCCTATAAATTCGGCCGTGATAATAAACGAGTCGCCATTTATTACCATGATGCGGAAGTCTGCAAGGCAATAAACCGGGATCATTTAAATCCTCTGCATTTGACGGAAGATCTGGCCAACCGTCTGGGCGGAATGGAGAAGGTTCCGCGTCTTGCGGACAAGGTTTACGCCACAAACGATTTGGAGCATATTGTCGAAAATAACGACTTTATTGTTCTGACCATCACCATGAACCGTCTGCCGGAATTTCTCAATTATCTCAAACCGATGATTGATAAAAAAGCGGGCGATACCTGCCTGATTTCTCCGATTAAAGGATTGATTTCCGATGAAATTTCCAAAGAACTGATCACGCCGTCGCAACTGATCAATAACAGTTTGTATAACCTGAAGCACAAATATCAAATCGGATGCATCGGCGGACCGTTTTTTGACATGGATATCGCGCTGGGCAATCCGGTGTGTCTGACGGTTGCCGGCAAGAAGCGCATCGCCAATATCATCAGAGAAGATTTGCTGAAATTCAACCGCAAGGAAATCAATTCCTACTACAACTTTGACATTGTCGGCGTGGAAGCCTGCGGCGCTTTGAAAAACGTTGTGGCCAATATCAAGGGACTGGCGGATTCCCTGCAGCTGGGCGATTCCATACCGGGAACCATCTTCGCCCGTTCCGGCGTGGAGATTCGCTCGCTGTCGCGTCTGATGGGAGGCGGCTTCCAGGCTTTTCACAGTCAGGCGGGCGTCGGAGATATGTATGTTACCGTTTCTTCGCTGGCGAGCAAGAATTACCGATACGGGAAATATTTCTACGAACTCTATACAGACAATCCCATTGAAACGAACCTCCGGGTTCTGGAAAAAATCGACGGAACGCCCGAAGGTCCCAACACGGTCAGAAACGTGCATAAATATCTGGAAAAGAAAAATATGTACAGCCCGCTCTTCTCCTGTGCCTATAAGATATTTAACGAAGCAGGAGAAAAAAGCGCGATAAAGGACGTGGTCATCCAGGCCTGCCAGTACGATAAAAGAAATAAAGAATATATAGATCAATTCTCACGGCTGATGTACCGCATTCTTCCGGATTTCTGGTATCGCCGCGACAAAAGTTGGTTTGACTAAAAGGGATCACTAAACACTGTTTGCAAAATAATATTAAAAATAAAGGAAGAGGACGGATAAAAATCAGCACCGCATTCCTTTAATTTTACGGGAGACATCACGAATGATCAGACATGCCATCGTCATGGTTTCTGCAATCTGTTTTTGGGGAGCCGCTTTTTTGACTGTTCCGGCGTACGCCGACTACCGGATTATATTGAAAAACGGAGAAACCATTTCCGTCAGCAATTACGAAATGGATGGCGATAATATCGTTTTTAACAAATATGGGGGCCTGGTCAGCTTCAGCCGTTCGGAAATCGCTAAAATCGAAGAAGACATTATCGAAGAAGATATTCCGGAAGAAAACATTACGGAGGATGATGCGAATGAGGCCGATGATTCCGAACAGCCGGTAAAGAATAAAGTGTCAAAGAAGTCCGGACAGAAAAGTGAAGACCCGAAGAATGATCGGGAGAAAAAGATTGCGGAATGCCAGAGAATTCTGAAGATGAAAAAGAACAGTATGGATATTTACTGCTGGCAGGCTGCTTCTGCAAAAGTCAGCGCTGCCCCGAATCTTCCTCAGACGAATCAGGCGAGCGTATCGGAGAAAACGGGCAAGCAGTTCCAGGATCACGTACAAAGTAATGTCGATGCCTTTAAGGCCAATTCGACGTGTGATTACTACAAAAGAAAGGTTGCCGAACAAGAGAAGCTATGCA
>DAOPVC010000079.1:0-1659 GCA_035350895.1 Smithella sp.
GTTTATTCCCGCTACTTCACGTCCATTAAAACAATGCCTCATAAAAAGATGCAGGAATACGTCAATGTGAATTACCGCTGGGTCATGTCCATCGTCGGTGTTGTCGAAGCGGCGGGCACGGAAAAAATAATTGCCGAAGCGCGATACGCCCGCACGAAACAGGACGCCTTTGCCGATGTCGCGTTTATTGTGGATGAGGATTATCAGAACATGGGCATCGCTTCATATATTTTTGAATTGCTGATTCGCGCGGCCCGTGAAGAGGGCATCAAGGGATTCACCGCCGATGTGCTGGCTTCCAACAAATCCATGCTGAAAGTTTTTGAAAAAGCGCCTTTCCCGGTTCAGACCGTTTTATCCCGAGGCGTTTACGAACTGACCATTCCTTTTGTTGATGCGTGAAGAACGGGTACGGCGGTAAGACCGGCGACGTATTATCGGTGTTTTTTGAGATAGCCCTCCAGGCGGTTCAGGCCTTCTTTGATGTTTTCCAGAGAATTGGCATACGAAAATCGCAAAAATCCTTCCCCGCCGCTGCCGAAATCGATGCCGGGCGTAACACCGACCTTGACCTCTTCAGTAATGCGGAAAGCTTCTTTGTAGGAATTTTTGCAGAACCGGCGCGCATCGGCAAACACGTAAAAAGCGCCCGTCGGTTCGACGTGAATGACGAAACCCATATCCTGTAGGCGGGACAGCATGTACCGGCGCCGTTCATCGTAAATCCGCACCATTCTGGCCACATCTTTTTGGGCCTTTGTCAGGGCGGCGATGCCCGCCCATTGAATAAACCCGTTGGCGGAAATCATAAAGTTCTGATGAATGCGCTGCATGACTTTGGAAAACGTTTTGGGAAAGATACAGTAGCCCAGCCGCCAGCCGGTCATCGCATACAGCTTGGAGAATCCGTTGATCACGAACGCTTTGTCCGTGAATTCCAGGATGGAATGCGCGCGGTCTTTGTAAACCAGGCCATGATAAATTTCGTCGGAGATAATATACTGTTTGTCGAACTGAGCGACATTCTGCAATTGTTCTTCGGTCATGACGATGCCGGTCGGGTTGGAAGGCGAATTGATCATAATCGCTTTTGTCCGTGAAGAGAGTTTCTTTTTGATGTCTTTCGGTCGGTATTGGAATCCGTCTTCGGGATACGTTCTGACCTCCCGGGTTTTGCCGCCGGCCGCGAGGATAAAATTCTGGTAACAGGGATAGCGCGGATTGGAAAGGATGACCTCGTCGTCCGGATCAAGAATCGCCAGCATTGCGAAAAGCAAAGCGGGGGATGTGCCGGTGGAAACCAGGACCTGATCGGGCGTAATGCTGACGCCGTATTCCTGAAAATAGAAATCGCAGATGGCCTGCCTGAGCTCCAGCAGTCCCAGCGCGTGCGTGTACAGGGTTTTGTTCTTGGACAGGGCGTCCCTGGCCGCCTTCATAATCACCGGCGGTGTCGGGAAATCGGGTTCGCCCACTTCCATATGGATAACGTTTTCACCGTGTCGCTCCAGTTCCTCGGCTTTGGCCATGACATCCATCACAATGAAGGACGTGAATTTGGACGCTCTTTTGGAAATCATAGATACCCCTCGTTTTTGATAGGGTACCTCTATTTTGATTGTATAAAAATTTCAACAACTTTTCTTTGCCGGGAGTGGA
>DAOPVC010000080.1:0-1648 GCA_035350895.1 Smithella sp.
ATCCCGAATTTCAGCATGCGCTGGATTTGATGGAAGAGACGGATAAAAATATCTTGATCACGGGGCGCGCCGGCACCGGGAAGTCAACCCTGCTGAATTATTTTCGCGACAACACAACGAAAAACGCCGTTATTCTGGCGCCGACGGGTGTCGCCGCCGTGAATGTGGGCGGGCAGACCATTCATTCGTTCTTCCATTTTAAACCGAATGTCACGCTTGCCGCCATCAAGAAAAAAAGAAGTTCCGATAAAGAAAAGACATCCTTGTATAAAAAATTGACCACCATCGTCATTGATGAAGTCTCCATGGTGCGGGCTGATCTTTTGGATTGTGTGGATAAATTTCTGCGGCTCAACGGTCCGCATTCCAAACGCCCTTTCGGCGGCGTGCAAATGATCTTTATCGGCGATTTCTATCAATTGCCGCCGGTCGTTTCCAGCGCCGAGCGGGAAATCTTTCGTTCGCATTATGCCGGCCCTTTTTTCTTCAGCGCCAAAGTGTTCCCGCAGTTGGACCTGGAATTTATCGAACTGGAAAAAGTGTACCGACAGAAGGATGACGAATTTGTCCGTCTGCTCAATGCGATACGCAACAATTCCATCACTGATGATGATATCGCGCTGTTCAATCGGCGCTGCAATCCTTCTTTTGCCGCCGCGGATGATTTTTATATTTCACTCACCAGCACCAATGATCTGGCCGACGGTATCAATGAACAGCGTTTGGCGGAACTGCCGGGCAAAATCTGGAAAGCCGGGGGAATAATCGACGGTGATTTCAGCAAGGAATATCTGCCGACGGCGTTTGAGTTGAAACTTAAAAAAGGCGCGCAGATTATGATGCTCAATAATGATTCTTACGGGCAGTGGATTAACGGGACCGTCGGCCGGGTGAAAAAATTTGCAAAGGACGAGGAAGGAGAAGCGGTTATTGTCGCCGAACTGGATAACGGCGAAACGGTGGAAATCTCTCCCTACACCTGGAAAATTTACAAATTTTTTCTCAAAAACGACGAATTGCGATCGGAAGAGGTCGGATCATTTCACCAGTATCCGGTGCGGTTGGCTTTTGCCGTGACGATTCATAAAAGTCAGGGAAAAACGTTTGAAAAGGTTGTCATTGATGTGGGACGCGGCACGTTCGCCCACGGGCAGATGTATGTTGCACTATCCCGCTGTAAAACGCTGGAAGGCATTGTCCTGAAACAGCCTTTGAAAAAAAGTCATATTATGATGGACTGGCAGGTGGTTAAATTTTTAACCGGGTTGCAGTATGCCAAGGCCGCGCGGAACCTCTCACGCGAGAAAAAGATCGCGATGCTGGAGGAGGCGTTTCAAGAAAAGCAAGTTGTTGAAATCGTTTATTTAAAAGCAAAAGATGAAAAATCGACGCGCAAAATTCGTCCGCTTCGCGTGGAGGAAATGGAATATAACGGTCATCCGTATCTGGGGTTGTGCGCTTATTGCCTTATACGGAGACAAAACCGAGTCTTTAACGTGGATCGCATTCTGGAAATCAGTGTGCTGAATGACGAGTCGCGGGAATCATGCGACTGACCCATTTCAATGCGCCGCGATTTTGAAATTGGAATTTCAATGGAGCGGGCGACCGGGCTCGAACCGGCGACGTCCAGCTTGGGAAGCTGACA
>DAOPVC010000081.1:0-1648 GCA_035350895.1 Smithella sp.
TTTTTTCCTTCAACAGATTGTCCACCTGGAATTTCCCGGCGCACATGCATATTTTTGCCCGGGAATCATTCAGGATGTATTCGGCTTCCGGCCCGGAGTTGGTCGGATAGACGGTGACGTCGGCTGCTCCGATGGCCAGCGTGGCGAGATCGGCTACGGCCCATTCAGGCCGGTTGTTGGCATAAATGGCGATTTTATCAGTCGGCTGGATGCCTTTTTTCAGAAAGTACGAAGCAAGTGCATCGACCTGCCCGCTGATGTCGCCGTACGTGTACTCTTTCCAGTTTTTGTTTTCATCGCGTATTCTCAGAAAAATGATGTCGCGGGATTTCTCCACCTGATTTCTGAAAATGCCTGGGATTGTTGTGTCGTTGTAAGGCTTAAATTCACTCATAATATCTCTCCTGTATTTTATGTCTGTCCCGGCCTCAGGTCCGGACGATCCGAACACCATCAGCCGGTTCAGGTAATTTCACGTTTTGATTTGAAAACTGCAGTACTGACAAAACAAGATGGGGAACTGATAGAATACAAAAAGATAAGGTCAGGTCTTGAAATACAAGTTTTCATTCATGTTTAATTCTTATGATCATCGCATGATCATAATTGATAATACTGATTTCCTATAAACATTGCAAGAAAAAACAGGAAATGTCGGCAGGAGCAAGGTTGGACAAAAAACGGGGGGTTTGATTTTTGCTAATATAAACAATACATTGGTGATATGTTTCGCCCCGAAGAACGTCTTTTTCAGATTATCAGAAATCCGTTTATTTGCATTATTTTATGCCTGTTTTTACGAATCAACCGGCTTTGACACGATTGTTCGTTTTCCGCTCATGTCTGAACAAACGATTAAGACGATTCATGGTTTCAATCAACAGCGAAATGTACTTTCCTTCTCCTTCCAGGGTCAGTAAACCATGCATGACGGCGCGGTTCAGCGCTTTGCGTTTGCCCGCTGCCAGGTCGATCATGACTTTACCGCCGGATCGATTATCCCGCCAGATCAGGGCAAAATCCGATGGCCGGCGACCCCGGACCGATTGCACTCTGCCGCGGATAAATTGAAAATAGCGATAAGTGTCCTCTTCCGGGGAGCCCATGATAAATGAATAGTCGTGAGTTGCCAGATGCGCACGAAAATCTTTACTGATAAGAACAGCCAGCCGCATCATGCAGGCAAAACCGTACATCAGGAAAGCAAGCCGGGTTCTAAAAAAGATTCTTTTTATGGGCATAAGCATTCAGACGCATTGAATCGCCATATTGAAAAACGTCCAATGTAAAATTTTTTAACCGGGCTCCGGTTTTCAAGCAACAAACAACGGCTGCAGCTTCATGGCAAAAGCAATGTCGCCTTCGATTTTCATTTTACCGGACATGAAAAGATTAATGGGAGATTCTTTCCCGCTGCTGATCATGTTGGCATCCTGCATGGAGAGCCGCAAAACGGCGTTCGGCTTTTCTGCGCCGTTGAATATGGCGGTTATTTCGGAAACGGTCTCGTCGGCATTTTTGATCTGAAAAACACCCTTCCCGCTTAATGCGGTCAACACATCAAATTTTTTCCTGGTGAGCTGTTTCTGCATGGCGATCAACATATCAATATTCTTCATGTCCGCCATTTTGGACAGGGTATCGGGAG
>DAOPVC010000082.1:0-1599 GCA_035350895.1 Smithella sp.
CGTTTGATGGAAATGGCGCCGTGGGGACAGGCGGCGCCGCAGTCGAAACAGGCGATACAAAGGGTGGCCCCCGTCTTTAAGACATCCACACGAGGCACCCCGCTTTTTACGGCCTTTTTGATGTCTTGCATGAGATCTTTCTTGGAAATTTTGTCGGTCACAATGCATCCGCCCGGACATATCTTGACACATGTGCCGCACTGCTTGCATTTTTTAGAATTAAAGAAGAGATCCGCCGTTTTCACATGATTCGGATTGTCATAGGTCGGTATCCGCCATCGGTCGATCACACTGAATTTTTTCATATCATTCCCCCTGCTTGGTGATTCTTGGAGCGTCGTTCATGCCTCTTTCGTACCATTGAATCAACTGCACCTCACGCGGCACCATGCCGTCGACCCTCGGGTTGGGCCAACCGAGAGCGATACATTCGTTGAGCCTATAAGGATATTTGATGCCGAATTTTTTTCTCCATTTAGGCAGATACATCAATACCTGAATGAGACCGATCCAGCAGCTTGCCGCCCCCAGGCTGTGCGCGGTCAGGACCATGTTCTGCCCGCATATCCCGATATCGGTGGGCGGGCTGGCCACCCCCCGCCTGTCCTCCGCCAGAAGGATCAACGTCGGCGCGCCGTGAAAGACGGGCGCCCGGCCCTGGGCGATCTGCGACATCAACCCGAACGGAACAGGATGAAGTTTGTTTTTCATGAACCGGATGATCCATTTGACCCAGCTCAGAATATAGAGCCTGCGCAATATATTGCCCCGGGTGTAGTCGATGAAGAACATGAAGAACTTTATCATCTTCAGCGCGTCTTTTTCCATTTCCGCGAGGATTTCGGGACTGTTGACAACAATGAATTTCCAGGGTTGTGAATTTCCGGCGGAAGGAGCAAAGCGGCCGGCTTCCAGAATTCTTTCAATCATGCGGTCCGGTAACGGTTCTTTTTTAAAAGCCCGGGTGCTGCGCCGCTCCATGATAACTTTTTCAACGGGATTCCAGGCCATGCCTTCTTCGTATTTTCCCAACGGAGACAATACGTCATCTTTTGAACTCATATTTCCTCCTTCCGGTGAATTTACCGCGCATCTTTATCATTTACGCACGCTTTATGCCGCGTTTGCGCCGCCTACGTACTGATTTTTCTGGGCGTCATACGTTCCCGCCACAACGCCGATCTTCTCCAGTTCTTTTTTGATGATTCGCTGTGTTTCGGTTTTGGGAAATTCCTTGACGATGCGGACAAAACGCGGAACGGCGAATTTGGCCAGATCTTCCTTGAGTGATTCAACCAGATCGGCCTCTTTCAGCGCGTGCCCTTCCACGAGAGAAACGCTCGCCATGATCTCATCCTCCGCCAATTCCGACGGAACGGCGTAAACGGCCGCCTCCAGCACGGAAGGATGTTTCTGAATGGTATGTTCGACTTCGTACGCGGAAACATTTTCGCCCTTGATGCGCATGAACTCCGCGTTGCGTCCAACAAAGTAGAGGTAGCCGTTTTTGTCGCGCCTTACGAGATCCCCGGTGTAGATCCAGCCGTTGCGCAATTTGTCATTGCTGGCCTTCTCGTTTTTAAAATACTCCACCGATTT
>DAOPVC010000083.1:0-1514 GCA_035350895.1 Smithella sp.
CGTTGCGCAATTTGTCATTGCTGGCCTTCTCGTTTTTAAAATACTCCACCGATTTCTTCTTGCCTTTGGATTCGAAAATGAGCTGCCCCGGCGTGCCGTCCGGAACATCCCGGCCTTCATTATCCACCAGCCGGTAAACCGTGTTGGGCGCGGGCTTGCCGATGGAGCCGACCGGGGCGTTGCCCAGGTTCATGATGCTCTTGCCGCCGCCGTCCACAGAGCCGTACGCTTCGTAGATTTTAATGCCGAATCGTCTTTCGAACTTTTCCCATTCATCCACCGGACAGGCGGCCGACAACGTAAAGCGCACGTTGTTGACGCTGTCATTGTCGCGGGGCGGCTGCTTCATCAGAATCGGGATCATGGCGCCGATAGTATTGAAGGCGGTAATCTTGTATTTGCGCATATCATCCCAGAACCGGCTGGCCGAAAATTTTCTGCCCAGAACGACCCGGCAACCGCGATGCATGCCCTGTGTCACGCACAGCCAGAGTGCGTTGCCGTGAAACAGGGGAAGGCAGGTGTAGAGAATGTCCGATTTTTTGTACAGCGCATATGCGGGAATGGAAAGCAGCTTCAAAGTGGTTTTGCCGTAACGGTACATGACGCCTTTGGGCAGGCCGGTTGTTCCCGACGTATAAAGGATGAAGCACACATCGTTTTTATCATAGGGCACATTCGGTTTCCGGGTCGATTGTTTGTACGCATCGGCCAGATTCAACAGGCCGTGCGGCAGACCGGAGGCACCCGGCGGTACAGAGCGGTTGACAATCACCGTCTTCTTCCGTTCGAGCCTGTCCGCTATTTTATTGTACACCTCGAGATATTCTTCGTCGATCACGATGAATTCCGCATCGCTGTGGTTCAGAATATAGAGCAGACTGTCGCCGCGCAAAGAGGTGTTGATGGGAATGGAATACATGCCGAGTTTTTGCGACCCGATGTACACATCGAGATATTCGGGGCAGTTGGCCATGATGATGGCGACACCCTTCGCTTTTCCGGCGCCGAGCGACTGCAGAAAATTGGCCACCCTGTTGGCGTTTTCGTCCATCTGCCGGAATGTAAATTCCCGGTCTTCGTAAATCAGAAATGTCCGGTCGCCGTACTGGCGGGCTTTTTCTTCGCTGAGTTCGGCCCACGACATGTCTTCCGCAATTTCCTGCGTTTTCATCAGGCTGCTGAAATTCGCCCGGAACGTCCCGCGCCTGATTTCATCCTTGAAAAATGTCAATAAACTTCTGACCATGAACGAACCGATTTTCAAATTTGCCAGCAAATACATCTTTACTCCTCATCCTTCTTTTTTAGTCATCCGGAACCCGTGACAGCGCGCGTAGAGATTCCACCAAAGTTTCTTCGGTTGCCTGCCGCCCGAAGGCGGCAGGACCGTGATATTTTTTACGACAACATGTCCCTGATCAGAGACAGCTTCCGCATGGGGGCCAGCCCCAGCAGGGCCTGGACATGCTTGGCGTCGCGGAATCTTTTTTCCTGTCCGTAATCTTTCATAT